>JAIRPQ010000064.1 GCA_031256875.1 Eubacteriales Family XIII. Incertae Sedis bacterium
CATACGGGCTGATCGTGCAGACCATTGGGAAGCTGTCCGACGATTTCGACAGGGACTCCATACAGGCCACGATGGAGAAGCACAAGGACAATTTCCGCTCGCTCGTGGAAGCCCTGCGCGGCAGGTACGGGCGGGAGGGGATGCTGCCTATGGGCGCGGGCACCTGCACCCTCTGCGGCGAATGTGCCTACCCCGAAGCGCCGTGCCGCCACCCCGACGAGTCCATTTCGTCTATGGAGGCATACGGCCTGTGGGTCGGCAAGGTCTGCGAGCTGTCAGGCGTGCCATACAACAACGGCAAGCAGACCATTACGTTCACGAGCTGTTATTTGTTAAAATAAATTATCGGGAAAATTATTTATAGAAATCCGCTGGCTCACGCGATATACTTATTATGAGGGTTGCCTAAGGGCGGGTCTGTTTCATGCGTGGAGTAACTATGCTTTGTAGCTGAATTAATGGAAGTGCAATATGAATGAGATTATTTGCGGCGGCTTGACGGTGCGCGACAACCAGGTCGTACACGAGAGCGCCAAATACAGGTACCGCAGTCCGCTTGGGGCTGTTCCCGCGGGGACGGCCGTGAGGATCGGGCTGCATGTGGGCATCCCGTACCATTCGGTTTGGCTGACGGTTCACGCGGACGGCGAGTCGCGCGACATCGAGATGTTGAAGGATCCGGGCTATGGCGAGTTCGCGGGCGGCGAGCATGGCGCGGCGCACGTGATGGCGCCAGCCGAGGGGCCAAGCGGCGGTACTATGCTTCACGCGATGATCCACACGCCGAGCCACGCGTCTGTGGTGTGGTACTGGTTTCGCATTGACACGGGCGGCTCGTCCGTGTACTACGGGGCAGAGCCTGGCAACAACGCGGGTGTGGGCAAGGTTTTCCTGAACCCGCCGACGGCGTTTCAGCTCACGGTTTTCGAGCCGTCGTTCCGCACGCCTGACTGGGCGAAGTCAGCGATCATGTATCAGATATTCCCCGACAGATTCAGGCGCAGCGCGAAGAACCGCGTGGAGAGTGGGCTGGGCTACCACCACGGTATGGGCAGGACCGATATGTGGCTTCACGACGATTGGGGGGAGCGCCCCGAGCACAGGCCGCTTGGCGGGCAGGGGCACTATATGCCGCTCGATCTTTTCGGCGGGGACATACCCGGCATAACCGAATCGCTGGGTTATCTGAAAGGGCTTGGCGTGAGCCTTATCTATCTGAACCCGATTTTTGAGTCATATTCAAACCACCGCTACAACACGGGCGATTATTTGAAAATAGACCCCACGCTCGGCACGGACGGGGATTTCGCGGAGCTGGTGGAGAGAGCCGGGGAGCTTGGCATCAAGGTGATCCTCGACGGCGTGTTTTCGCATACGGGCGACGACAGCGTTTACTTCAATAAGTACGGCAGATACGGCAGCGTGGGCGCGTACCAGAGCGAGGAATCGCCGTATCATAGCTGGTACACTTTTTCGGAGTATCCCGAGCGGTACAAGAGTTGGTGGGGGTTCGACACCTTGCCCGAGGTGGACGAGCTGCGGCAGGATTGGATCGGCTTCATCATCGAGGGCGAGGGCAGCGTGCTGAAATCCTGGATCGGGCGCGGTGCGGCGGGGTACAGGCTCGATGTCGCGGACGAGCTGCCGGACGATACGATTTCGCGGATGCGGCGCGTGCTGAAGGATGCCGACCCCGAAGCCTTTCTTCTCGGCGAGGTCTGGGAGGACGCGACCACGAAGCAGAGCTACAATGTCGGCAGGCGGTACGCACTCGGCGGCGGGCTTGACAGCGTGATGAACTATCCGTTCGCGAACCACACGGCGGACTTTCTCCTGGGGCGCATCGACGCGTCCGCGTACAGGAGATTCCTCGTCAGCCAGAGCCAGAACTATCCGAAGGAGATGTACTACGCGCTCATGAACCTGCTTTCGTCGCACGATGTCGCGAGGATTCGCACGTTGCTGGCGACGGGGGAAGGCGGCAGAGGGATGAGCCGCGAGCGGCAGGCGGAGTTTGCCGTGTCCGCGGAGGATGACGGGCGCGGGGCAGTGCTGGTGCGCTGCGCGGCGGCGCTGCAGTATTCGCTGCCGGGGATTCCTTCGATATATTATGGCGACGAAGCGGGGATGCACGGCCTGCTGGATCCGTTCAATCGAGGGACTTTCCCGTGGGAAGGGGTGGGCTGCGATGCCGAAGACTCCAGCGGGTGGCTGGTGGATGGTGCTGATGGCAGAGATGGTTCCGTCGAGGGGCTGGTGGATGGTGCTGATGGCAGGGATGGTTCCGTCGGGGTTCTAGTGGATGGTGCTGATGGCAGAGATGGTTCCGTCGAGCGGCTGGTGGATGAAAAATCCAGAGATAGGAATAGTAGGAATGGAGCATGTTCGAGAGGAAGTGCTGATATTCGAAACCTGGCGTGGTATCGGGCACTTGGCGCGCTGCGCAGCACCCGCAGGGTGCTGCGCAGCGGGGGCGCCCTGTTCTACTCCACGAACGGCGATGTCATAGGCGTGCTCAGATACTGTCTGAATGGCGTGGACGCGTTCGGCGCCCCCGCGGTCGATGAAATGTTGCTGACCGTAGTGAACCCCGACCCCGAGCCGCGCCGAATAGTCATCGACCTGCGCGCCGAATCCGAGTGCTTGACTCCGGCGGACTTGAACGCTATCAGGGAGCTTGAGCTTACCCACGCGGTTCGTCTGCTGTCCAGCACAGACAGCATCGAAAGCATAGAGTCGGCCAGCATTATCGCCGGCACTGACGCAGGCGAAGGCGCTGAAGTATCTGAGGCAAGCGGCGAAATCATAGGCGGCACAGTCGACGACACCATATCAAACGGCCTGCTGGACATATCCGTCCCCCCGCACAGCGCCGAGATATATGAAATCGAATGGGAGTGATGGCGCGGCGAAGATAAAGCTGTTCAAAAACTGGAGGGTTTGGAGTGAGTCTGCCCGCGCCGCCCTAAATCAGCTTATTCGTAATGCTGGCCAGATACAGCGGGATGTTCGTAATGTCGCCGTCCCTGGCATAGCCGCGCTTGGAATATCGTAGCGCGGTCTTGGGCCGGCGGTTTTTGATATATGATTTGAAGCTGGCGGCAGCCTTGTTCTCGCCGCCCTTAACCTCTACTGGAATGACTTCCATGCCGTTCTGAATCAGGAAGTCCACCTCGCTTCGCCCGTCCGCGAAAAATCGCGGCTCCACCTCGAACTGCCCTTTGAGCTGTTGGAGCACAAAGTTTTTTGTCAACGGCCCTTTGAATTGATAATCGTTCTTTAGCAGGATGGCGGCGTTGTCTACCCCAGCCATGTGCTTCAACAATCCGGTATCAAAGAGAAAGAGCTTGAAATGGTTTGTCTGGTCAAAGGCTTTCAGCGGATGCTCGGGTTTAGAAACATTGTAAACGCGATTCAACATCCCCGCCGACACAAGCCATTCGATGGCTTCCTCAAATTCCCGCGCCCGCGCCCCCTCTTTCAAGCTTCCATAGATAAATTTTTCATTACCCTTGGCGAGCTGGGACGCGATGCTGCGGAATACCAGCAGAATGCGACCTGCGTTCACTTTGCCGTTATGCTTGGAAAAATCATTTTCGTAAATGACCACCAGCTCGTTTTGAATCTGCCGGATGCGCTGCGGGTCTTTGTGCCGCACCCACGAAGCTACGCACTCGGGCAGGCCGCCTATGATGAGATAGTTGCTATACGCATCCAAAAGACGGTTATGGAAAATTTCTTCAATGGGCTGGTTCCTGCCGACTTGCATGAAATATGAGTATAGCGGCTCATCCACGGCGGAGAGAAATTCGTCGAACGACAGCGGATAGATATCGAGCAGATTTACCTGTCCCACCGGATAGGATTTCGGCGCGACAAGCAATGTTCCCAACAGGCTGCCCGCCGCGACAATGTGATATTCACCGGCCTGTTCCCGAAAATACTTCAGGGCATTGAGCGCCGCCGAACATTCCTGAATCTCGTCAAAGATAACCAAGGTTTTCTCGGGCAGGATTTTTTGTCCGGAGAGAAGCCCCAGCCGTTCAATAATGCGCTGCGGATTTTTATTGGCCTCAAAGATGGAAAACAGCTCGTCCTCCTCGTCGAAGTTAAAATACACATAGTTTTGATACTGCGTTTTCCCGAACTCGCGCATGAGCCAAGTTTTGCCGACCTGCCTTGCGCCCCTCAAAATCAAAGGTTTTCGCTCGGAGTCGCGCTTCCAGTCCAATAGCCGTTCAAAAGCGTTTCTTTTCATATTACTACCCTTTCACGTAGATTCAAGAATAGTATATCACGTTTTTGCTATGTTTCAAACCCCATTTTACACGTTTTTGCACTATTATATGCACTCATTTTACACGTTTTTGCACATTTTGAACTCGTATTTTGCACGTTTTTGCGCTAATTTCAGCGAGCTTTTTACACGTTTTTGCAAGAAATAAAACAAGAAAACGCGGATGATTCGAAATGGCTGTGTTATACTTGACTATATTATAAATGCGCTCTATGAACGGAGGAGAAAACGCTGTGCCTATAAGTCGCCACGCGAGACTTTCACAAAGGATGGTGTGAGAAAATGAATACGAAAATCATCGGCGATATCGCCGTTATCTATAGCGAGGAGCCACTCATTACAGACGCACAGACCGCCCTCGACCTGACTGCCACGGTTTACTACGAGCATAATGTGACGAAGATGGCAATAAACAAGGAGGCTATCAGCGAGGGCTTTTTCAAGCTGTCAACTGGCTTTGCGGGCAAGGTTGTCCAGAAGTTCGTCAACTATCACTTCAGCGTGGCGGTTATCGGCGACTACTCAAAATATACGAGCAAGCCGCTGAAGGACTATATGTACGAGTGCAATAACGGCAACCACCTCTTCTTTGTAGCGAGCGAAGATGAAGCTGTTCAAAAACTGAAGGGTTTGGAGTGAGTCTGTTTACAGCTCACCTAAAGCAGGTCGCCAGCACCCGAACCCTCATGCCCGCGGGTGCGTCCGGTCGTAGACGTCTTTGATTTTGTTCTTCGTGACCGACAGGTAGATCTGCGTTGCCGAGATGTCCTCGTGGCCCAGCAACTCCTGTAGGGTTTTCAAGTCCGCGCCGTTCTGAATCATATGTACGGCAAACGAGTTGCGGAATGTCTGCGGCGTTATCTTCTTCTCGATTTTTGCCTGCGCCGCGTAGCCCTTCATTATTTTCCACAGCGCCTGCCTGGTGATGCGCTCGCCGTAATAGTTCAGGAAAAGTGCTTTCTCCTTGTCATGCCTGTCTCGCAACAGCTTGGAGCGATCCTCGTAAATATATTCCTCGAGCGCAGCCCTAGCTGGCCTGCCGAGCGGTATTATCCTCGATTTACTGTGCGTCCCTCGAAGCGTCACGAACCCCATACGCAGGTTCACATCGTCAATGTTCATTTCAATCAGCTCCGTGACGCGCATCCCCGTGGCGTAGAGCAACTCGAGGATGGCCCTGTCCCTGACCCCTTTCAGCGAGGTGTCAGGCTTGGTCAGCACGCCCTCAACTTCTTCGATGGTGAGATACTCAACTTCCTTACGCGCCACCTTCGGCGTCCTGATGTCGACGGAAGGGTTGGTTGACATAATGCCATGCGTATTCATATATTTGAAAAATGCCCGAACAGATGCAAGCTTGCGGCTGATGGTAGCGGCACTCCTGTTGTCGCTTTTCAGCTCCATGAGCCACGCGGCCGTGTCGGACTCGGAGGCATCCTTCAGGTCGCTGACGCCGCGCCGCGCCATATATGCTTCAAATTCGTTCAAGTCACGGACATAGGCCGTCACGGAATTTGGCGCCATCTTCTTGGCGTCACTCAGATATGCCCTGAATTTTTCCCCGTACATACTTGTCACACCTCCCTACATTACATGGTCTGTAGTTCTCTCGACTCCTGTCTGAATACCCTCGCTTGCGAGAGCAAAATCCAGTATACTCCTATCTGAAGTGGTTTACAAGAAAAAATCGCGATATTTTTGAAAAAAATTCTCAAGGCAAAAAACCTCGGGCTCAGGCACCCGTGCCAAAAGGCAGAGTCCCAAGCCCAAGGCTCATAAATTAATAACTGTCAGAATCCGCCGCAAGCAAATCTTCGCAAACCGCCGCAAGCCGCTAACAAGCCGCCGCAAGCAAATCCTCGCAAACCGCCGCGAGCCGCCGCGAGTCGCCGCAAGCAAATCACCGCAAGCCGCCGCGAGCCGCCGCAAGCGAAATCCTACTCCGCTAGCACGCCCCTTATCCAATCGACCGACTTGCGGATATTCTCCTCCGAGCCGTCGCACTCGATGGACACATCGCCGTCGAAATTCTTTTCCTTCATATATTTCAGCACGGCGCGTATATTGTCCGCGTTCACGCCTTCGCCTATCGACACGGGGGACATCCCGATGCCTGTTTCCTCGCCGCGCAGCGCCGCGGCCAGCCCCGGGTCAACATCCTTAATATGCGACGAAACGATGTATTTCTCCAGCTCCTTATAATAATCGAGCGGGTCGTGCCCCTGGATAAAAGTGTTGCCCGTGTCGAAATTTATTCTCAGATGCTCGTCCTCGAAATGGCTCAGGAGCTTCAGCATGAACTCGCCGTCCCCTGTATACGGACCATGCGGCTCAATGCAGATGGTGATGTCATAGTCGTGCGCCCATTTCAATATCTCCGTGTAATTGCCGATGGTTATCCTCAGCATCTCGTCCTTCGGCATATCGGGCGCCTGTCCGGAATCAACGCTGTCCACCTTCGGCGCGCCAAGCTCCTTCGCGAAACGTATGACCTGTGTGTAATACTGTATGCCGTAGTAGCTTCCCTCCGGCCCGAAGATGGGATACGACGCGTCGAGCATGGATAGCGATACCCCCGCTTCATCGAGCCTGCGCCTGATTGCGACAGGGTTGTCGAGTATCGAAAGGCTCGGATCGTAGCCGAGCGCCGAAACAAAGTATTGACCGTTGACCGTGCCTGCCTCCAGGTATTTCAGTTCATGCTTCACCGCAGAATCCACTGCCTGCCAGAAGTTCCCTGATTGACCTCTCCAATTGTCCGCGTGCATTCCAAGCCTGATTCCCATAACCTTACCTCCTCATAAATAGCGACGTGCTTTAGACAATAACATCCGTGAACCGATTTCAGAAAGAACTGCCCTGCGGCAGCCCGCCCTTGCGCCGTTCCGCCAACTATACGCAAATTATACTGAATCGATTCGGCAAAGTCAAACAATGCAGAGATGCCGATTCCGATAAAAGACAGAATAAAAAATACGGTAAAATAATCAGCAAATAATATAGTAATAAACTCGGTGCGCGGCCTGCGGTTCGGTTCGCGAAATCAGGTGCAGGCTCAGAACCCCGCGAGGTATTTTGAGATATACGCCGCGTCCTCTTTTTCGAGCCCGTCCTCGCCCGCCAGCGATTCCATGTGGTGCCGAAACTCGTGGCGCAGCGTCTTGCGGAGCTGCTCCGTCATCCGCTCGTCGTCAAGGTGCCCGTAGAGGCGTTCAAAGCTGCCGTAGTAGATGACGATGTAACGCCCCATATTGTAATTGTACCTGTACTCGCCGAGCGTCCAGAGGTCGTCGGCCCTGGCGTACGCGCTCTTGTGCGCTTCGGGCAACAGCAGTATCCCGCCGTTCAGCTCCTCGTAAAATATCGGCGGCAGTTCTTCGGCCAGCCTGTCGAGTATGTCCTGCATTTCGTCAATCGTCATCAATTTCGGTTATTTCCCATCCGGATTCGCGCCCCGTTTTTCGTCTGGGCCGCTTCCAATTCACGCGCGATTACATATATAATTATTAGAGCATGAATCCTGCTTCATTACAAGCCTTTACAAGTGGGGGAAATAATAATATAATATTCACGCTCGCATTTTGCGGGCAGACGGCCGGGGTGTAGCTCAGCTTGGTTAGAGTACTTGACTGGGGGTCAAGGGGCCGGAGGTTCGAATCCTCTCACTCCGACCATTTTTTATATAATGACATTTATTATATATTGCCGTTAATTATTAATTGTGCAGAAATTAATTGTGCAGAAATGAGGTTGGACATGAGCGAAGAAATACTCCTTACTAAAGAAGGATATGCTGCGAAGGTTGCTGAGCTTGAGGAGCTTACCACCGTCAAGCGCGCCGAGGTCGCGGAACGGCTGAAGGAAGCGATTTCATACGGCGACATCTCGGAGAACGCTGAGTACGATTCGGCGAAGAACGAGCAGGCGGAGCTGGAGGAGAGGATAGGCGTCATTGAGAACATCATCAAGCACGCCAAAATCATCGAGAGCAAGAGCGGCAGGGCTGACAAGGACAAGGTGACGCTCGGCCGCAAGGCGAAGGTCAAGACGGGGCGTGAGCAGTTCGAGTACATGATAGTCGGCAGCGCGGAGGCCGATCCGTTCGAGGGCAAGCTGTCGAACGAAAGTCCCGTGGGCGCGGCGTTGCTCGGCGCGAAGGTCGGCGATAAGGTAATGGTAACGTTGCCCGACGGCTCCAACGCGAAATACGAAATTCTTTCAGTCGGCTAATCAACCGGATAACAATCGACCGGACAAAATAGAAGGACAGGATAAAATGAAGGACGATAAGACGAAGAACACGGCGCCGCAGGGCGAGAATCAGGACGAGCAGGAACTGACTTCCGAACAGGTCAACGAGCTTCGGCAGATCAGGCGCGACAAGCTTCAAAAGCTGCGCGACGCGGGGCGCGACCCGTTCATCCAGGAGAGATGGGACGCGGACGCTTTCAGCATGGACATCAAGGCGGACTACGAGGAGCGCGAGAAGCAGGTGCCCGAGGGCGAAGCCCCCGCGGAGCGCACCGTGTCCGTGTCAGGACGCATCATGGCTTTCCGCGATATGGGCAAGGCTTCCTTCATCGACCTCCAGGACAAGCAAGGACGCATACAGGCTTACGTCCGGAAGGACGCCATCGGCGACGAGGAATACGACTGGTTCAAGACCTATGACATAGGCGACATCATAGGCATCGTCGGCACGGTGTTCAAGACCCGCCACGGCGAGATTTCCGTCAAGGCGGAGCGAGTCGTCCTGCTGTCCAAGAGCATACAGATACTGCCGAACAAAAGGCAGGGACTGACGGACACCGAGCTGCGCTACCGCCAGCGCTATGTGGATCTCATCATGAATCCGGAAGTGCGCGAGGATTTCGTGAAGCGCGCGGCTATAGTAAAGGAAATAAAACGCTACCTCGAGGACGACGAGGGCTATCTCGAAGTGGACACGCCCGTACTGACGACCATCGCGGGCGGCGCGAATGCCAGGCCGTTCAACACGCACCACAACACGCTTGACCTGGACATGAAGCTGCGTATATCGAACGAGCTTTATCTGAAGCGCCTGACCGTCGGCGGCCTTGACCGCGTGTACGAGATGGGCAAGATGTTCCGCAACGAGGGCATGGACAAGAACCACAACCCCGAGTACACCTCGATGGAGCTGTATCAGGCTTACGGCGATATGGAAACCGTAATGCGGCTCACCGAGAACATCGTCTCCAAGGCGGCTCTTGCGGCTACCGGTTCGATGACGATAACTTATCAGGGCAAGACCTTCGACCTGACTCCGCCGTGGGAGCGCATCTCGATGCAGGACGCGGTGAAGAAATGGGCGGGCGTGGACTTTGATGCCATCCAGACAGACGAAGAAGCGCGGGCAGCCGCGAAGGAGAAGGGCGTCGAGGAAGCGGACAAGCTGACGCGCGGCCTTGCCATCGTGGAGCTGTTCGAAATGTACTGCGAGGATCATCTCGAAGGGCCGGTTTTCATCACGGGGCATCCCGTCGAAATCAGCCCGCTCTCGAAGCGCGACCCCGCAGACACGCGCATTACGCGCCGGTTCGAAGCGTATATAAACACATGGGAAATAGCTAACGGATTCTCCGAGCTGAACGACCCCATCGACCAGTATCAGAGGTTCAAGGATCAGCAGTCGCAGCTTGAGGCGGGCGACGACGAAGCGCACCCGATGGACGAGGATTTCGTGAACGCGCTCGAAGTCGGACTTCCACCGACGGGCGGGCTGGGCGTAGGCATTGACCGCGTTGTCATGCTCATACTGGACGCGCCTACCATCCGCGACGTGATACTGTTCCCGACCATGAAGCCTATCGAAGAATGATGAATACGGCAGCCCTTGCGCTCAGGGACGGCTTTATAAAAGGCGTAAAGACCGGCGGTTTCCTGCTGCGTATTATGGTGCCGATATATCTGATAGTGGTGTTTTTGCGCCACACGCCGGCCATACCCTTCATGCAGGAGAAGCTCTCGCCCGTCATGGGTCTGTTCTCCCTGCCCGGGGACGCCGCCGTTCCGATAGTGGCGGGCATCTTCTCTGACGAATACGGAGTGGTGGCCGCGATGAACGGCTTCAGCTTTTCGTCCGCGGCGATAACGACGATAGCGATGATAATACTCTGCTTTCACTCGGTGCCGCTGGAAGCGGCGATTGGGCAGAGCATAGGATTCCACCCTGCGAAATACGCACTGTACAGATTTTTGGTCGCGATAGCGACGGGGATTTTCGTCGGCTGGCTCGCCACGCTCACGCTAGGCGGCTCGGGCTATGCCGCCGGCGCATCCGGCATCATCGGCGGGGCAGACGCGCCGGCGATGGTCATGCTCTCCACGCCGTTCGGCAGCTTCGCGGCGGAATCGTGGCAGGGCATACTGTTTGAAATGCTTTCCGGCACGATATTCAATGTCGTGCTGAGCCTTGCGCGCATCATCATCCCGCTCATGATATTCATCGAATTTCTGCTCGTATACAAGGTGGTAGACAGGATTGCGCCATCCTTCAGGTGGCTCTGCAAGGTGCTGGGCATCTCCGGCGAAGCGCTGCTGCCGCTGCTCGTGGGACTGCTCATGGGCGTCACATACGGAGCTGGCATGCTCATCGAGATAAACAAAAGGACGCCGCTGACGCGCCGCGACTTCAGGCTCATAGGCGTGTTCCTGTATGCCTGCCACGGCCTTATCGAAGCGACGGTGCTATTCACGGTAGCCGGCGCGAACGCCCTGTTCGTCTGCGGCCTGCGCCTGGGCATAGCGGTGTTAGTAACGGCGGCGGCAGCAAGGCTCCCGCGCTTCGCGGAGTGAATATGTTACAATAATATTCGGAGGTAATACAGATGCCCACAATAGCGAATTTTTATGGCATATTAGTTTATATGTATAAAGAGGAAAACGAGCCGCATAGCAAGCCACATGTTCACGCGAGATTTGGCGGAGATGAACTGTCCATTGCTTCCGACGGCGAAGTCTTGGCGGGCAAGCTCCCGCGAAAGCAACAAAAAATTGTCGAGGCTTGGGTTGCAATCCGGGAGGATGAAATAAATGCCGCGTGGATGGCGCTAAACGATAGCGGTGAGGTCATTAGAATCAAGGGGTTGGAGGGCTGACATGGAGTACAAGCACCCCGCGGAAGTCACGCCGCTGGACAATTATATGCTTCGCATAGTTTTTGAGGGCGGCGAGGAAAGGGTTTTCGATGTGAAGCCGTATCTCGCTCACCCATTCTTTGCGCCGCTACGAGAGGTATCCATCTTTGCCACGGCACATATCAGCCACGGAACGGTCGTATGGGGATCAGATATCGACATGGGACCGGACGACCTGTATTTCAACAGCACGCCCGCCGCGTAGAAGCCCGCAATCATCAATTTTAATGCGATGCATTTTCACAGATTGACGATCATGAATGTAACCAGGATGGCGTCCAGGAGTATGACTGTCACGAAATATACGGCTTTTGTGGCGGCCCGCTTTTTCGTGGACGCTTCACCGCTGTCCCAGCGCTTTTCGTCCTTGCGATATGCGAAAAACAGCACCAGGTTCATCGCTAATATGAGGGCAGAATCAATGGACATCAGATATTTGGATCCATAACCGTCAGGGTCAAGCGCAAGCCCGAAATGCAAGGCGATCGTTTTAGGCAAAACCAACAGCGCAACAGCGGTAACCGCTATCGGCAACAGGCATAGGGCGAGCAATATTTTTCCCTGTACTGACATTATCGTTCCTCGCGCCAAATCCACAAGCAAGCAAAGCCCCTCGCGAACCAGCGCCATCCTTTCTTGTTATACAACATTATAGCACGGAAGGGTGAAAGGCGCGTGTCGTTATCGACATATCCGTTATCGGCGGCAAGCCGTTCGCGATTCATATAGCGAGCCTGTAATCACATAATTGACAAAAATATTTATATAGCATACAATAGTATGTGTATGTAATGAAAGGAGTCAGCTATGAGTAATACTGCTTTGATACAGGCTCGTATAGAGCCTGAACTAAAAAATGACGTTGATGCTATCCTGAACGACAACGGCCTCGACATACCTACGGCCATCAGGATGTTTTTTGCTAAGATTCGTCAAGTGGGCGGCATACCCTTTGACGTGAAAAGCTATAACGCCGAAACCATAGCTGCGATGGATGAGGCCAACCGGATAGCACATGACCCATCCGTAAAATCCCACGCCAGCTTCGCGGAATTGGTGGCGGAGCTGGATTCGGACGATGAGTAAATACAGGATAAAGAGGACGTCCACATTCAAAAAAGACCTGAAGCGTCTGCTTCGGCAAGGCATAGAAGCGGATATCCTTGTGTTAACGCTCACCAGATCGGGTAGCCATTCTGACCTGAAACTCTGAGTGCCCGATTGCACGCCCCCTCCCATCTCTCCCAACCTTATGGTATAATTTTATGCGAAGGAGGAAGGCGGTGAATGGCCGTCTTTTATTTTATGTTGAAAAAAAGAGAACAATTTGGCTCACAGTTTGGGCTTATCATGGCTGCGGTGGGGAGCGCCGTCGGTCTGGGGAACATCTGGAGGTTCAGCTACATCGCGGGCGTCAACGGCGGCGGCGCGTTCCTCGTCGTATATCTGCTGTGCGTGTTGCTCATCGGGCTTCCCGTGCTGATTGCGGAGCTGACCATCGGGCGGCGCAGCGGGCTGTCCACGGTCAGCGCGTTCCGCGAGCTCGCGCCCGGCACGTTCTGGTGGGTTGCGGGTGCCATAGGCGTGCTTGCGTCCACGGCCATCGCATGTTACTATCCGGCGGTCGCGGGCTGGTCGCTCGGCTATGTTTTCGAGAGCATCGCGAATTGGAGCGGCATGACCGCTGATACCGCCGCCGCGTTCGGCGAGTTTTCCGCCGGACCCAAATCGTATATATTCGCGGCGGCAGCGCTCGCCCTCGCGATGGCCATACTGATTCGCGGAGTCGCGGCCGGCATAGAGAAATGGAGCAAGATGCTCATGCCCGCGCTTGGCGGCATCATGGTGATACTCGTCATACGCTCGGTCACATTGCCCGGTGCCGGCGCGGGCGTGGCGTTCCTGCTCATGCCTGATTTTTCGGAGTTCACCGTCGGCGGGTTCCTTGACGCGCTTGGCCATTCGTTTTACTCGCTGAGCCTTGGCATGGGCGTAATGATAACATATGCGAGCTATATGAAAAAATCGGCGAACCTCGCGGCCGCCACGACCTCCATCATCGCGATGGACACGGGCATAGCCCTGCTCGCGGGGCTTGCCATCTTCCCAGCCGTTTTCGCGATGGGGCTGCGTCCCGACGAAGGCCCCGGGCTCGTGTTCGTGACACTGCCTATGGCGTTCACACAGATGCCGTTCGGCCAAATTTTCTGCACGCTCTTTTTCCTGCTCGTGTTCATCGCCGCGCTGACCTCGCTCATCAGCATACTGCAAGTGCCGCTCGCGATGCTGGAGGATCGCTTCGGGATATCGCGCCGCAAGGGGCTTGCGATTATCGCCGCCGTCGCCGTCTGTTTCGGTGCGCCGTCTGTGATGGCCTTTGGCGTGCTGAAGGATTTTTCCATCATGGGCTTGGATTATTTCACGTTTTTGGATCGTTTCGCAAACAATATCCTGCTGCCGATATCGGCGCTTCTGGGCATACTCTTTATCATATTCAGCTTTGGCGTCGCGGCATCCAGGAAGGAGTTCCTCGAGGGAGCCGGCGGCGGCGGCCGATTCATGTCGGCGCTGTATCCGATAGCGGTCAGGACGGTAGCGCCCGCCGCCATAGTGGTAATCATCCTGCGCGCGGCAGGGGTATTCTGAGGAAATCCCCGAGATCCCCAGCCCTGCCGCAGCTCCTGACATAGCATCCCCGAGAGCCCCAGCCCTGCCCCAGCTCCCCTGCCGCAGCTCCCCTGCGAATTTAACCCCGTCTTTACCTTGCCGTGGGTTTTAACCCGAAATTTACTGCGGTGGAAAAGAGCCTTAACACTAGCCATATATCCTTGCGTTAATCGGAGCAATGTATAGGAAATGTATTTGGTATGTGGCTAGGAGGGTTATATGAAAAGATTTCACAATATACGCAGGACTGTTTTGTCAGCCGCCATGGTGTGCGCTATGGCCGCCGCGCCGTTCGCGGGCGTAGGGTCTGGCGCGACGGCGAGCGCGGCGGAGACCGTGCCTGTCGCGGTGCGCGGCACTCCCGTGATCGACGCGGCCGAGGATTCCGTTTGGGCTCAAACCGAGAACATCCATATCGGAGGTTCATCCATCAGCGCCGATGTAAAGCTACTGTGGGATGAGCAGTATTTATACGCGCTTTACAAGGTGGAAGATGATACACCGTATGCGCTCAACCCGCTGGGCGGGCCGGATAATATAGGCAATGAGCATCTCGGCGAACACGACGACTCCGTTGAAGCTTGGATTAACTGGAACGGCACCAACGATGCCAGCTACTATAATGCCCAGTCGTCCAGGAGTTGCGCGTCGCATTTCATCATCGACAGGGGAGGTGTGGTCGGCACGAACTTCCCGACGATTACCGCATGGGAAAGCGTAGTAAAAGAGGTTAATTCAGATAACGACGGTTATGTAGTCGAAGCAGCCTTTCCGTGGCCTGCCGGTGCGCAGCCCGCCAACTGGAAACAAATCAGAATAAATTTTTCCATTAACAACGATGCTACAGGCGATGGAAACAGAGATAACTATATAACATGGGATAATGACTCACAATACTGGAACACTCCGGCGATGGTGCCGCTCATGGAGCTCATCAACCCCAATGACGGGCGAATATTCAGGAAGCAAACCGAGGTCAGCGTGCAGGTGGGCGATACAGTCGATTTGCCCGTTTGGGAGAATTTTATTAACAATAACGATGTGAGCTATTCGGTTGTCAGCTCGCCGGTGCCGCCCACCGATCCGGACGTACATGACACCAGTGTGGTGTCCGTGGACTTTTCTCAAGGGAAGATGGTCGGTGTGTCCCAGGGCACGGCAGTTATTACCGCAAGGACGTCTGGAATAGCCGGTGATACCTTGACGGTGCATGTAACAGATCCCTCCGGTGTGGCATTCTCAATCGACAGGTCGATAGAGAGCAGTGTCATTTTGCCGGACGAGAACAAGGTGGTTTCGCTTCAGAACGGAACAGGAGCAACACCCATTTGGCGCAGCTCCGACGAGGGAGTGGTTACGGTGGATGGTAGCGGCAATATACATGCTGTATCCGTCGGCTCGGCTGATGTTTTCGCACAAGTGCCTTTCCGTCTCACCTATCTGGTCGACCACGTGAGGATTACCGTGGTGGATCCATCCTCGCTGAGAGTGCCGTTCAATTTCCGCATTGTAGGCGCGGAATCCGCGACGGTGGGAGCGCCATTCCTGGTCAATGCCCACTTCGACACAAAGGATGCAACTCAGGCGATTCAGCGCATTGAGGCCGTTATTGGATATGATTCGGCAGTTCTTGAATATGACAGCTACCGCGCATCAGGGGCTACGTACACGGACAGCCCGCAGAGCGGAGAGCTGAGAATGGTCTGGACTGGGAACAAAGTCAACGCAGGGTTTAGTGAGCTTGCGACCGCAACACGTATTGGCACGTTCTGCTTCAAGCTGAAGTCTGATGCGCCAAAAAGCACGACACAGACGGTGCTGACTGTAAAATCTGTCGCCGTCAGCGCTGAAGGCGTGGCGGAAAGCCTGTACGATATCACCAAGAACAACCTGAATATCAAGACGTATTTTGATCCGGCCAATGACGCGAACGGAGATGGCCTCGTGTCGGTAGGCGATGTTGCAAAGAGCCCCAACGCTGCGGCGATTTCAGCCGACGCAAAATTCGGATTCTACCCAGTGAAGCGAGTCATCTATCTTGGCATAGACGGCGGCGGCAATTTCATGACGCCTGAGGGGTACATAGAAACCAGCAATATCAGCGATGCGATTTTCGAATACGGAAAGAAGCCTGCCGACGAACCATTCTATCATATAGATGCGTTTGAAGGCCCAGGCGGACTGGCGGAAACAGGCTCATACACGTGGAATGCGCAGACCTCGCTGCCGCCCATCTCGGGGCAGAACTGGACAGCGATGTTCCACGGCTACGAACCGAGCGACAGTGCGGAGTTCACGATTACAAACAACGATGCGGACAGCAAATATTACCCCACGAAAACAAGCCCCTACATATCCATATTCAATATGCTGAGAAAAGCCCAGCCAAACCGCATGCAGTCTACGCTTATCGAATGGGGCTCTATGGAGAACGGCATCGTAGACAATAACACAGGCGCGTATCAGGTGCGTGACGGCAGCGAGGAAAACATAGACACGGTTATTGATATGATAAAGGGCGGGAAGCTGCTGGATTCATCGTTCACGTTCATAGATACCGACCACCTCATGGATGGCGTTGGGCACGGCACGGGCTGGTACAACGAGACATACTACACAGAGGGCAGGAAGCTTGCCGGCAAGATAGAAAAATTGGTAGAGACCATCGACTCCAACGAAGGAATCAAGGACGACACGGTGTTCATGATAGGCAACGACCACGGCGGGTATGGCAGAGGCCACGGCAATTGGCGCGAGTCCGAGTATTACATGATGATGTACTCACGCGGGCCTATCATCAAGTCGGGCTTCAAGTACAACGGCGATAACGGCGATCTCGGCGACCGCAGCGACGAGGACGCGCGCCAGAAGGATTGGCCCGCTCTGTTCGCGAAAGCTATGAACATCGAAGCCTGCCCCGCATGGGTCGGCACGGCTGACAACCACGACATATTCCTGCCGCAGAGCCAGGTGAGCAGCAAGCACCGCGCGGTGGAAGAAGTCAGCCTGGTCAAGCTCGACAACGGCTATACGGCCGAGCTGTCGGATATCCAGAGCGCGAACGCGTCAGGCATCAACGCGGCCCACCTGATTTTCTCGGGAACGGTCGACGCTGCCGCGATGACTGCAAAGCAGGGCGCGAAAATCCTGAACACCTTTGTGAAGGACGGCAAGACGAACGTCGTTTTGAAAACGGACGGCAGCTACGCGGCGGGCGGGCTTCTGGATGTCAAGACCACGCAGGCACTCGTTCTCGAAAACGTCATGCTGGCCAAATCCGGCGGGCACGAGATATACCCTGACCTGTCCGCCGCAACGCGCAGCGGAGTCCTGGACGGCACGGATACCAATGTTTACACTCCACCGACAGACACCACTCCCATCAACGCCGCGGATACGGCTATTGATATTTCGGCGCAGACCCTGTCCGTGAAAATAGCAGACAGGGAGTGGACCGGCAAGCAGATCAAGACAGGGTTCACCGTTACGCTGGGCGGCATCGCGCTGAAAGCTGGCACGGACTACGCGGTCATAGGCGCGGGCGCGAACAAGAATATAGGAAAAGGCTCAGTCACGATAGAGGGCAAGGGCAAGTACAAAGGCGCGCGCACCGTAGAGTTCAAGGTCATACCGAAAAAGCTCGCCGCCGCGAAGCTGAATACGGGCAAGAAGCTCACGCTGAATGTCGTGTGGAAAAAGGCGGCGAAGGCACAGAAGATAAAAGGCTACCAGATACAGTACCGCGTCAAATCGAACAGCGCCGCGGCAAGCTGGAAGTCAAAAACCGCGTCAGCGGCTAAGTCGAAGCTCACGCTGAAATCCCTGAATAAAGGTAAAATTTACCAAGTGCGCATACGCTCTTACGCGGTGGTAGGCGGCGCGAAATATTTCGCCCCCTGGAGCGCGGTGAAGGCGTCAGGGAAAATAAAATAACATAAGCAAACACATTTCTTCCTCCACCTTATTGCTGCGGCATCGCGCACAGGCGCGGAGCCGCAGCGCGACGTTGGCGCATTTTCGCCCCCGCGCGCGATTTACAATAACATGCCGTTGCGATATAATTTTCTCGTAGTATTATTGTGCGGCGGCGTTATGCCGCGGAGGTGTAATTGGAGGTATTCATGTCATTCAGCAACAGCCGCGCACCCTGGCGGCGTTTTATGGGGAGAGGATTATTGCCATTGGCGGTGGCGGCGCTCGTCCTGTTCGGGGCGCTTGCCGTGTACTTCGGCGTAGCGGGCGGCAGCGCGTACGCGGCCTCCGATGACTGCAAGGTTACGATTACCGTAAACATGGGCAAGAGCGGCAGCAACTGTCCCGTGCTTTTCTTCTACAAAGGCGGCAGCAACAAGGCTCTAGCATACGGACACAAATTCTATACGGGCGGCAAAAAATTCGACCCGTGGACGAAATCCAAGACATGGTTCAAGAATCACAGCGTAAAGGTGGTGTTCACGTCCGTCAGTTTGCCGAAGGGCACGTACAAGGTCGTGTGCGACAACGGCAGCAAGACAAAGACGGTCATATCTTCGCTTTCGGTCAAAAAGAAGATGAAGAAAACGGTAAATTTTTAGCGCGACAGCGGATAGGGGCAAAGGTTCATGGAAAATAATAATGTAATAAAATCGGCAAACATGCCGCTGGTTGTGCTTGTATGCGTCTTTATCGCGGCGTTGATGGTGCTGCCGTCGTGCGCGAATCCGGACAACGCCGGCGCGGAGCAGAATGCGGAGGCGGACAGCGTGGCCTCCGGCAGCGCGGTGTCGTCAGAGAGCGCCGGCATGGATCAGGATGCGGAGGCGGACAGCGCCACATCTGGCGCGGCCGCGAACGATGACGCGCAGGGGCAGGGCGGCGGGGCGGAAAGCCTGTCGGTGAGCCTTGTCGGTGATTCCGTACCGCTCGGCGCAGTGATGCAGATCAAGGAAGCCTTGCCGGACGTGGAGATGCTCGTGCGCACGGACCGCGACCTCGCGGGCCCTGGCATCGAACTTCTGAAACAGGAGGACGCGGCGGGGAAGCTCGGCGATATCGTCGTGCTTGCGCTCGGCACGAGCAACCTCACTGCGCGGGACATCGAAAACGCGCTCGCCGTCATTGGGGCTGACAGGCAGTGCGTGTTCGTGAACGCATATCGCGGCGGCGCTTCCTACATCGAGAAAGTGAACGCGGCGATATACGAGGTGGCGGCGGCGCACGCGGACAGCTTCACGGTCGCGGATTGGTACGGCTACGTGAAGGCGCACCCTGACATCAAGCTCGCCGAGGATGATTGTCACCTGACCGAATCGAGCGCGGCCTACTACGCCGCCGTGATAAAGGCGGGGGTCGATGAGGCTGTGGGGAAAGCAAAATGAGGGCGGTCATGCGAACTGCCATTGCGCTGCTTTGTGCCGCCGCCGTGATGCTCTCCGCGGCGGGCGCATCCATCGCGTCAGGCGCGTCATTCGCTTACGGAGCGGAACGGTACGAGCTTGCGGCAGCTCCGAAATCCACGCCGCCGAAAGACAGCGTTACCGTGATAGGTGACTCCGTGACGCTCGGTGCCAAATTGTTCGCGGGCATGGGCAGCCGCATATCGCGCACGCGTGGCATCTCGTGGTGCAGGGTGGACGCCAAGGGCAGCCGCCAGCTTGCGGCGGGTGTCAAGCTTGTGAAGGAGCTGAAAAAAAACAAGAAGCTCGGAAAAATAGTCGTCTACTCTCTCACGACCAATGGAAGCTTCGGATACAAGGAAGCAAAGGCTGCGTTCAAGGCGGCGGGCAAGGACAGGTATGTCATTTTCGTCACGGGCTATGTCAAGGGTCACAGCTATCCGAACAAGAGCAACGCCGCCGTACGGAAACTGGCGTCCAAACAGAAGCGCGTGTTCGTAGCCGACTGGAACAAGCTCATCAGAAGCAAAAAGAACAAACAGCTGTCCGACGATTATTGCCATCTGACACCGACGAGCGGCCGCTGGTTTGTGAGCATAGTAAGGAACGCCGTAAAGGATGCCCGCGCCGCACATGTCGCGCGGCACAGGGCTAAGCTGAAGTCCGCGTCGCGCCTTGCCGCTGTGGAGCTCGCGAATATCTGCGTGGGCGAATATGTCCGGATTCCTGCCGGTTATTGGGGAGCGTACTCCGGCGGCGGTATGCTGCGGTGGGAAAGCTCCGACCCGTCCGTGCTGTCCGTCTTAGACGGCGGTATCATGAAGGGCGAAGCGCTCGGGCCCGCGACAGTCACGGTGACCGACAATGCCAGCCCCGCGCGGAAAACGCGGCTGGCGGTCAACGTGGTAGGCGTCGCCACCGAAGTGGAGACATTGGAGCTGCGCGCATCAAAGAAAGGTGGCTACTCGCTGAAGCTCACCGCCGTGCCGGTGCCGAGGAACGCCACAGGGATTCCGTCCTTCACGTCCTCCAACCCAAAGGTCGCCAAGGTCAACCGCGCCGGCATCGTAATCGGCAAAAAGAAGGGCAGGGCGACTATCACGGTCAGGCTCGGGAACGCCGCGAAGTCAGTGAGCGTCAGGGTCAAATGACGGCGGGCAGCGGCAAATATCAGGGTCGGTTGCCGGCGGGTGGCTCTGTGCGCCACGGCGATCTGAAATGGTTGAACACCCTGCGCGCCCTCGGCGTGCTGCTCGTACTTATATATCATTTCTTTCCGTCGCTGCTGGCGGGCGGGTTTATCGGCGTGGACATTTTTTTCGTTGTGTCGGGCTACCTCATCACCTCGCTGCTGCTGCGCGAATACGACGCGGCGGGGCGCATCGATTTGCCCGCGTTCTGGCGCCGTCGATGGCGCAGGCTGTTCCCCGCCATCTGCGCCATGCTGCTCGCCACGCTGCCTCTCTCGCTCCTGATATCGCCTGACTTCCGCGTGGACGCCGCAAGGCAGTCGGCCGCCGCGCTCTCGTGGACGACAAATTTCTACGAGCTGCTTACGGGCCAGTCCTACGAAGCGCAGCTCCTGCCGCACCTGTTCATACACACGTGGACGCTCTCGGTCGAGATGCAATACTATCTCATCTGGGCGGCCGTCGTTGCCGTGCTCTTGGTCACAGGGCGGGCTCGTTTTGGAATAATAATAACTGCCGCTGTTTTTTTCGCCGTGTCCGCCGCGTTGATGCGTCTGTTTGCGGAGGGCGCGGACGATCCCTCGGCAGCGTATATGTCAACCGCGTCACATTTCTTCCCGCTGATGGCAGGCTCGGCATTCGCGTCCGTCGGCGGCTTCTCACCCGCGCCGTTTGTCGGAAGGCTGGCGGGGCTGAAATATTTCAAGCCCGTGTCGCTCGCATGCGTGGCCGCGGGTCTCGCGTTTATCATCTGGGCGTCCATAGGGTTTTCGTTCGGCGACGGGCGAGTTTACGCGTGGGGCATAGCCGCGGTGTCGCTCATCTCGGGCGCGATCATACTGGTCGCGTGCGCGTGGCAGGGACTCGCAGAGGGAAAGACCGCGGTCTCGGCTACGAAAATCCCGCCGCGCGATTCTGACGCCGCCGCAGGCTCGGCATCCGGCGCGCGCGCCGAGTGGAAGCTGACGAACTATATCGGGCTTCGCTCGTACAGCATATACCTGTTCCACTGGCCGCTCATGATACTCTGCCAACACATCGCGCCCGCGCTGGGCGTACCCCAGCCGTCGGCGCAGCTCGTCGGCTCGTTGGCGGCGATACCGCTCACCTTCGCGGCGGCCGAGCTCTCGTACAGACATGTGGAGCAGCGCTTCCGGCTGAAATCCCCTACGCCCGCGCTTACGACTGGGGCGTCAGGGCTGCGCGGCGAGGAAGCGGCAAATGCCAAGCCCGCCGTCGCGAGGCGCACATATCGCCGCCGCTTCGTAACGGCTATAGCCATCTGCGCCATCGCCGTCCTCTGCGTTATCTCCGCGAGAGCCATCGCTACAGCTCCGCTGATGTCCGGCATAGAGAGCGATTTGAAATACGGCGCCATGACGCTCGACGTGATGGACATGAATGAATATCTGGAAGGGCGCGGATGATGGGCGTGACAGAGCGTAGAAAAAAATTCGCGACCACAGGCGAAACAGGCGATACCGGCAATGCGCAAGGCGGTAGCAAGGCTGTGCGAAAGGCGGCGTTCATCATCGCCATCGCAGCAACGATATGCGCCGCGCTGTTCGCGCTTGGAGTTATCGCCATGCCACATTATACGGTCTGGAACGACGGGCACGGCAATGTATACAGCGGCAAAATCCTGCGCGGCGCGTGGGTAGGCGAGGTAAGGATAGAGTACAGCGACGGCGCGGAATACGTCGGTACGCTGAAGGACGGCCACTGGGACGGCTACGGCACATACCGCACAGCGGACGGGAAAGAATACAGCGGAAAATTCACGGACGGGCATCCCGAATAACGAGGGCGGCGATGTCGCTTGGCACTACGCTGTCGCGTGCGCGATGTAGCAATGTAGCGTGCGCCGGATTTTTTTCAAAATCGAATTTGACAAACGGGTATGGCAGCGTATATATTATATGTGTAAATAATGTTTCGGGGCGGGGTGAGATTCCCCACCGGCGGTGAAGGGCAGGGCATACGGTTGCGCGAGAGCGCGGCGGATGCCGGAGCCACAAGTCCGCGAGCCGGACGTGAACATGACGCGGCGCGAAAGCGCGGGCGTAGGGCCCACAAGCGGTAGTTCACGCAGGTTGAATCGGTCGGCGTATGCCGTCGCGCAAGCGAGAATCCGATACCGACGGTGTACGTGTGCGGCGCACACGGCGAAAGTCCGGATGAAAGAAACAGCATTCATCAGGTAGCTATGCCTAAGAATGTTACGCCCCTTCGCGAGAAGGGGCGTTTTCTATGCCCGAACCGGCTTGTGGCCTCGGCGTGTATGTCGGGGTCGATGACACGCCGCCACAGGGCGGCAGAATGGAGGAAAGAATGAATAATAATGCACAGAACGTCACCCGAGAGACAGGGGCTTACGGCGGGTCGGACAACAGGATCCGCGAGGAAAAGCTTCTGTCGCCGCACAAGCTGACCATGATAGCCCTGTTTGGGGTTATCGCTTTTCTGCTGATGCTCTGGCGGTTTCCGCTGCCGTTCATGCCGCCGTTTATGGATTTCGACTTGGCCGCGGTGCCGGAACTGATAGGTACATTTCTGCTCGGTCCTGTCGAGGGCGTGCTTATTATCGCCATCAAGGTGTTGTTGAAAACCATCACGCAGGGCACCGGATCGGCGTTCACGGGCGAATTGATAAACTTCATACTCAGCTGCTCTCTCGTGCTGCCCGCATGGTTCGTCTACAAAATCAAGAAGGATAAGGCGCACGCGCGCGGCGGTATGGTGCTCGGGATGCTTGTCGCCACAGCGGTCGCTTGCGTGGCGAATATCTACCTCATCATCCCGCTATACGCGAGACTGTTCGGCTTCGACATGGACGCGGTAATAGGGATGACCAGGGAAGTCAACCCATACGTGGACAGCGTTTCCAAGCTGGTTCTCCTCGGGATTGCCCCGTTCAATATCATTAAAAACGGTGTTGCGGTCATTATTTCCATGCTCCTTTACAAGCGCGTCATGCGTGCGCTGCAGAGCGTAATGAAAAGGCGCTAGGTGATAATTATGAAATATGAAGAAGCGATAATTAAAGTGTTTCAGTCCCTTGGCGAGTGCAAGATAATGGCGCTGGGCTCCAGCCTGAACGACCATGTGACCGTCCGCAGTGTCAGCTGCGTTTTCAGGGACAACCGTATCTTTTTCAAAACGGACAAGGAGTTCCCAAAGACCAAGCAGCTGCTAGCGAACCCGAATGTCGCGCTCTGCCACTGGGGGGTGCAGATAGAAGGCACCGCGAAAAACCACGGTCTGGTCGCGGAAGAACCAGGGCAGGTTTTCGCGAAGCTGTATGAAAAGCACTGGGACAAAAGCTATACGTCCCGACCGCATCCCGACTCGGAAATATTGGTCGAGGTCATCCCAAAATTCATCGAGGTGTGGGATCAGGACGAAAATGATAACGGCTTCCAGACGCTGATTGACTGCGTGGAAAGAACCGTCGATATCGTGATGTATGATTGAATAACGCGCGAGAGCAGGGAGCCGCCGCGACGCGGATTCCTGCTCTCGTTTGCGCAGTTGTTATTTTACGTGTGTTTTATTTCACGTATTTTCTCTTGACGGTTGTCGGCGCGCCTGGGTATGAGCCCTTGTATGCGTAGACGCGCACCTCGTAGGTTCGGCCGGCCTTCAGTTTTTTCAGGGTAATTTTTGCCCGCTTCTGTTTTGCCGTTTTGCCCGTCAGCTTCACTTTGACCACCTTGGTTTTCCAGGTGGCGCTGCCTTTGATGCGGTACTGCACCTTGTACCTGATCACCTTTTGCGATTTGCTGACCTTCTTGAACGAGACGGTCAAGGTGCGCTTGCCTGTGGTCAGCTTCAGCGACGTGGGTTTCTTCGGAACGATTTTGAACGGCACGGTGATGGAGCCGCTGTACTGGCCCATCCCGATAACGATGACCGTACCCTTGCCGATTTTTTTGTTCGCGCCATATGAGAGCGAATAATCTCTGCCGAGAACGAAGGTAGCGCTGCCCGCCCGCACTGTCGGGAGCGGTTTTATCTGCTTGTTGCCCCACGCTTTGTCCGGAATGGCATCGACCGTAACGATGACAGCGTTCCCGTTCGCGTCTGTGAACGTGCCCACCGTCGGATTGCCGTTTGGATTGTTGCTGCCGCCGTTGTTGTTGATGCCAGGGATGTCGGGTGTGCCGACCTTATCGCCATCTCCGTTCGAGCCAGGACCTTTGCCGTCCCCGTCGCCATTACCGTTGCCATTGCCATTGTCGTCTGGAATGACGGGCGGCAAGATGGGCGGGTTGCCGGTGATGGTGCCGTCGCCAGTGATTTCGCCGCCGTTCGAGTTGTCAATGGTTCCTCCGTTGTCGATAGTGCCGCCCTCGTTGTCAATAGTGCCGCCGTCGTTGTTGTTGATGATCCCGTCGTTGTCAATGGTCCCGCCGTTCGAGTTGTCGATAGTCCCGTCGTTGTCGATCGTGCCGTCGTTGTCGATAAGGCCGCCGTCCGAATTGTCTATGGTGCCGCCCCCGTTGTTGTTGATGGTGCCATCGTTGTTGATGGTGCCGTCCTCGTTGTCGATGAGGCCGCCATCGTTGTTGTTGATGGTGCCGTTTTCGTTGTTATTGATGAGGCCGCCATCCGAGTTGTCAATCGTGCCATCGTTGTTGATGGTGCCGTCGCCATCGCCATTGCTGCCGCCGTTGTTCAGGATGCCGTCCGAGTTGTCGAGAACGCCATCTTTCTTGTTGTTGATCGTGCCATAGTTGTTTATCGTGCCGTTGTTGTCAAGCTCGCCGTCAATGTTGATAGTGCCGTAATTGTCGATGGTGCCGTCGTTCGTGAGCGTTATTCCGTCGGGGATGTTCAGGCTGGCGTCAGGCTTGACGACTGTGAGAGTCTCGCCTTTGTCTACGGTGAGATTGTCCGTGAGCGTGACATCGCCGTAGACCTTGCCTACGCCGTCGATAAAGAGTATGCCCTTGTCCTTTGGGGATCTGTCGCTGATGTTGTTAGTGGCGTACACCACGCCGTTGCCGTTCATGGTGAAGGTGCCTGACGGAGTGCCTTTGCTGCCGCTGCCGATGCCTTTGCCGTCGTCAATTCCGCTCGCGTGTACTAGGCCGCCGTTGATGGCGATGTTGCCGCCGCCGCCGCTCATGCCGCCACCGATTCCGGCGCCGCCACCGATTACGTCATCGCCAGCGACTTTTGCAAGGCTTCCGTTAGCTGTCACCTTGCCGCCGTTAATCGTGATATTGCCTGCTGCGCCTCCTACGCCGCCGCCGATTCCGGCCGCGCCGCCGTCGCCTGCGGTAGCCGTGACTATGCCGCCGTTAATCGTGATGTTGCCGCCCGCCTGGGTGTTGCCGCCGCCGATTCCCGCGCTTAGATATCCGCCCTGCGCATTTATTTTTCCGCCGTTGATGGTGATATCGCCGGATACAGTGTCTTTGCCGCTTCCGATTCCCGCATAGAAAGATGAGCCAGTAGCAACCAGCGCTCCCATTTCGGTCCCCTTGGACTCCGCGTAGACAGTCAGCTTGTTCGGCGGTGTTACGACCACGCCTTCGTCTGCGGTGAGTTTAACATTATTCGATAGGATGATATGCACCTCGCCGCTGATAATGAGCTTGTTATGGAGCGGCGTATCGCCATTAACCAGATACCAGCCGCTTGTCAGGGTGCCGCCGCCAGACACGGCATCAGATATGTAGGTTACGCCGTCTCTGCTCTTGCTGCTCCCGTCCGCGTCAATGTATTGAACATTGTTCGCAGCGATGCCTACAGAGCCCTTGCCCGCCGCGCCTCCTGATCCCGCGCCCGCGGGATTTCCCGCAAACGCATAAAACGGCGACATAGCCAATGCCAAAATCGCCGCCATAGAAATAACGAATAGTCTCTGCCTGAATTTCCCTTTCATATTTTTTACTCCTCTGTCCATACACCATTTTGAAAATGTATGAAACGATTAACCCCGCGAAAAAGTCGCGTCCGCTCTACCCGCGATTATTATACACCCCTGTCAAGCGATATATCAATATTAGCAATAAAAAATTTTTATTACTTTTTTGTATGTTTTTTGGCGCACTTGGGATGCACTGGGATGGAACAATTGATAATTTTTTCGCGAACCCGCATGATATAATACCCCTATGAGC
The DNA here is from genome assembly GCA_031256875.1 of Eubacteriales Family XIII. Incertae Sedis bacterium. Classification (GTDB taxonomy): domain Bacteria; phylum Bacillota; class Clostridia; order Peptostreptococcales; family Anaerovoracaceae; genus JAIRPC01. Next base: position 26,821 of record JAIRPQ010000064.1, read on the forward strand.
GGCTTCAAACTGGTATCGGAATATGAGCTGACGGGCGACCAGCCTCGGGCGGTCGACGCTTTGGTGCGCGGCATCGAGCAGGGCAAGGAGTATCAGACGCTGCTCGGCGCGACCGGCTCGGGCAAGACGTTCACGATGGCTGGGGTCATCGAGCGCGTGCAGAAACCGACGCTCGTCATATCGCACAACAAGACGCTGGCGGCGCAGCTCTACGGCGAGTTCAAGGAATTTTTCCCCGAGAACGCCGTGGAGTATTTCGTCAGCTACTATGATTATTACCAACCGGAGGCCTATGTGCCGTCGACCGACACCTATATCGAAAAGGACTCGGACATCAACGACGAGATCGACAAGCTGCGCCACAGCGCGACGGCGGCGCTCGGGGAGCGGCCGGATGTCATAGTGGTCGCGAGCGTGAGCTGCATCTACGGGCTGGGTAGCCCCATAGACTACGAGACGCAGACGCTTTCGCTGCGGCCTGGCATGGAACGCAGCCTGCGCGACATCCTCACGCGGCTCGTGGACATCCAGTATACGCGCAACGACGTTGCGTTCGACCGCGGCAATTTCCGTCTGCGCGGCGATGTGCTCGACATCTATCCCGCCGGCGCGGACAGCGCGGTGCGCGTGGAGCTCTTCGGCGACGAGGTGGAGTCTATAAAGGAAATCAACCCGCTGACGGGCGAGATTATCGCGACGCGAAACCATGTGGCTATATTCCCCGCGTCGCACTACGTCACGTCGCGCGACAAGATAGAGACGGCGTGCCGCACGATCGAGAGCGAGCTTGACGAACGCCTCGCGTACTACAAGGAGCGCGACAGGCTCATAGAGCTGCAGCGCATCGAGCAGCGTACGCGCTACGATATCGAGATGCTTCGGGAGATCGGCACGTGCAAGGGCATCGAAAATTATTCGCGCCACCTGACGGGGCTGCCGCCGGGCACGAAGCCCTACACGCTCATCGACTATTTCCCCGACGATTTTCTGACCATCATCGACGAGAGCCATGTCATGCTGCCGCAGCTTCGGGCGATGTTCAACGGCGACAGGGCGCGCAAGGACTCGCTCGTGGAATACGGCTTTCGCCTGCCGTCGGCGCTCGACAACAGGCCGCTGCGCTTCGAGGAATACCTGGACCTCACGGGGCAGACTGTGTTCGTCAGCGCGACGCCCGCCGAATACGAGCGCGGGCTTTCGGGCGGAGTCAGCGCGGAGCAGGTCATACGCCCGACGGGGCTGGTCGACCCGCCGATAGACGTGCGGCCGACGCAGGGGCAGATAGACGATCTCATCAGCGAAATAAACAAGGTGACGGCGAAGGGCGAGAAAGCGCTCGTCACGACGCTGACCAAAAAGATGGCGGAGAGCCTCAGCGACTATCTCACCAAGGCAGGGGTGCGCGTGCGCTACCTGCACTCCGACATACAGACCTTCGAGCGCATGGAGATAATACGCGACCTGCGGACGGACGTGTTCGACGTCCTCGTGGG
>JAIRPQ010000013.1 GCA_031256875.1 Eubacteriales Family XIII. Incertae Sedis bacterium
TGATTTTCATGTGATTTTCCTTTCTGCGTTTAAGCCTCAATGCTTCTACAAATTGGTAGCCACTTGGGTGGCCACTATGCCTGTTTGGAATTAATTGCTCACGGTTAGTCTTGGCTAACTTGCTTGCAAAAAAAATTACTATATTTCTTCTTTGCTACCACCGAGTCATCCTGACATTGCCGGTGTGCGCAGGCGGTTCTTGCTCACGCAACAAGTTAGTTATGACTAACTAATTTTTATCATAGCATACCCTCTGGGTTTTTGCAAGGGGTTCTGCGCTGTTTATCTGCGCTGTTTATTATAGATATCTGTGAAGCACCGCCCTCTTAGCATCCACGCCAAACCTTATACCCGTTTCAAGCTGAATACGGCGCAGGAAACGCAGCTTCGTGCAGTTGACAAGGCGCTTGTTATCAATTTCTATTTCCGGATTTATTTGTGGCAAGAGCTTTTCTGTCCCTTTCACGTATGCCGCCGCAGATTTTATGTCAATGAGCTTGCCGCGGCATCTATCGTAAAGCCGTCCCGCGTAATGCTCCGCGTCGGCGCGCACTATGAAGTCACAGCCGCTCTCGCACGTACCAAACATGCCACATTCAGCGAACGGGCGCAGCCGTTCCATGCGGCTGTCCCAATATGTCATCCTCTCCGTTATTTCGTCGTTTCCCACGACCAGCCGAACGCCGCCATGCCCCCGCATATCCTCGGTTCGCACGAGCTGCGGCGTTTCAAGCCGGCCGTAATACACATATGCCTCGCCCGTTTTCAGCAAGGATAGCTGCCGCTCCGCTTTGTCGTCCATGTTGGTCGAATCGGCTATTATGCCTTTTTCGTTTGATTCCACCAAGCGAAACGCCACCTTGATGTCCGTGTTCGCAACGATTTCTCTGCCTACCTTAGACGGTGCCTGGTCCGCTATGATAATGCCCGTGCCGAATGAGCGTATTTCCGCCACCATGTCCTGCAAAGCCTTTGACGTGGATTCCACCGTAGCCGCCATCCCGTCCTGCGAATGTCTTTTCCCGCCGAGAACGGCGTGTGCCTCGTCTATAAGCATGATGTTTTTCAGCCTGCCGTCCCCTTTGCGGTTGTGCTTCGTGTATACGCAGATGTTGATGAGAAGCAAAGCCATCAGCAGCGATTTCTGTTCCGAGTTGTCAATCGCGTTCAGCTCTATCACCGTCGGGGCGTCCACCAGGTCCTCTATCGGAACGGTGTTCACCGTATCGTATATATTGCTGTTCTGCTCTATCAGATTCATCAGCCTGAACACCCCGCCGCTCTGCAGGTTGCCCTTGACTTCTTTGCTGTAGCTGGAGCTGTTCACGAGCGACTTGAACGTCAGGATGAATTCGTACAGCCCGAAATGCCGCACCGCATCGTCATCCGCCGTGCTGTAATCCCTCCATCCATTCTCGCTGTAGCATGTGCGCACTGCCTTTAGGAAAAGCACGTCAAGCGGCGCGGGCATGGAGAACGCCGCGTTGAACGCGCTCGCAAGGCTCGGTATGTACTGCTCAATGCGCACGCCCCTCGGCGGTATGAACGGATTGATGATGAATGGTGCGACGGCGTTGTTCCCAGGGGTGAATATCCGCATCTCGGGCAGCGCGTCTATCATCGCCCTGTACTCGGTCTTGGTCGGCTCTATCGCTAGAAACGGTATGCCGCGCCTTGCGAACTGCAAAAGCAGGTTGATGGAGAACGTGGTCTTGCCCGAACCAGGCGTGCCCGCTATGAGCGCGTGCTTCGTGAAAGAATCATCGGGGCACGCGATCGGGATATCGCGCCCTTGCTCCGACATGGCCGTGCCGAGTACGATGTTCTCGCTGTTGACCACTTCCTCATCAAGCTGTTCGTGGCGCTGTACGCGCGAATTGCCCCTGATAGCCGACGTGCTTTGCTCCCACAGCGGCAGCCGGAAGAACGCGACCACCTCCTCCGCCGTCATCATATACGGCAGCCTGAACAGCGCCTTTGCCATTCGGTGCGAGTTCGTCAAGGAGGAATTGCGGAAATAATATAACTGCTTCGTGTTGATGTTCCACGGGTATGAAGCGAACTGGTCCGAAAGCCTGACACCCTCTTGAGACAGATCCATGCATTTGAAATCGGCGTTGACTATCTTTTTGCCACCGTACTGAAGCAGGCTGATGACCCTTGCCGATAGACTCGCGCACGTCGGCCTTGGGCCAAAAACCAATATGTTGTACAGGAACATCTGTGAATTGGCGTGGGACAGGTAATACTCCAGCGACCTGTACGGCTCGACCGCCGATGTGTCCCTGTAAAACTGTCTGCCAAGCTGCATACCGTAAGCCAGGTTTCCCATTTCGGAACAGGCCTCGTTGATGATCATGATTTCGTCGCGTGTGAAAGCCGCAGGGAAAAGCTGAAAAGACATGCAGCAATTTTCATACTGGCTCAGGGATGTCACTATGGCCTCGAAATTGTCCAGGTTTTCTTCGGGCACTATTTCACAGTAATAGTAGAGGTACGGCGAATTTGTGTTGCCCGCGACCTTTTCGTTTTTCGATACGGAGAACAGGCACGAATCGTCGACCGCCGCAGCAAGGCGCTCGATATTCTCCACGGCATTTTTTTGGTCGGCTTCATAGCGCTGCGCCGCGACAGCCGTGGCGATGCTAACTTTGATGCTGCCGATAACCGCGCATAGGGAATCCCGCGATGGGTCGATGCGCCTTATCACGACAAAAAGGCGCACCCTGGAATTGAACACCTGATTCTTTGCCCGCTCCGTCACCCAAAGAAGCTCCAGCGCGGTATTCCAGTCGCAGCCTATGCGGTGGAACTCCTGAACGATACCGAAGAACGCCTTGGATACGCGGCTGACGTTTTCGCTCTCGTTATTGCCGTATTCGTCGGTGGCGGGAATAGACGCTATCTCAATGCAGTCATATCCCACAAACCGCCCGTCGCTCAGTTCATGAATCCTCATCTCTGTTTCCACCCGCTCATTTCCGCAGCCAGCTTCCATTAATGCAGCAGTCCGCATGCTCTCACTTCTTCGTGATCAGCATCTGCTCCGAGTCGAACAGACCCGCGTCCGCCAGCTCCTCTACCGTGGCGAAGTCCTTTCCGCTCCCCGTGTCGCGGATATTGTACCCCACCACCTCGCCGCTTTCGCCGAATACAGGCTCGTCGATTCCTATCGCGTGGTCGATGCCCTCGAATTCTTCGGCTTCGCCCCACAGCACGTCGGAGTCTATGGACGCATCCAATGTCCCGCCATCCTGCAGCGCGGCGTTGATATCGTCAATATTGCTTTCGTCCAAGGACACCACCTCGACATCCACGTTCCCCGCTTCCGGAGTCTGTTCGGACAGAACATCATATAGCTCCAGCGCGTCCGCTTGTGTTGTCGCGCCGTCCTCGGTGATATCGTTCTCCATCGCAAACTCCAGCACATCATTCTCGCTCAGCTCCGAGCCAGTAACCTCGTTCAGGTTGCCCGCGACCGTGGCAATCCCGCAAGTGCCATCAAGCCCCTCCTCGTTGTTCCCTTGCACGTAACCCTCATCGTTCGGCAACGCCCCGTCATCAAACTCGCACATAGCTTCTTCCTTTCCACAGTTTCAAAAAACCATGCTCCTGCGCTTTTCGCTTTGCGCATGTTGACATGAATTCCTGAAAAAAATCTTGACATATACTTGGGTAACAAGGATAATAAGAGTAACAAGGAGCGTTGCCTTTCGCGTGGCGGCTACTCCGTATAATGGGATAGCCGTCTGACAGCTACGTCAGCGGCTACTTTTTCTTTCTTGCAATGACTACGGTTGCGACTAGCGTTCCTGCCGCCAAAGCGACCAGCACCACTGTCAGCATTTCCATCAGCGTCACGCTTCACACCTCCCTTCCGGCAAGCTCGTATCACGCCCTTTCCTGCGTGTATACCTTTACCTCAAGGTAATATCGGTGGAGTAACCGCCTTGGGTTGCGTTGCCGCTTCCCCGGCAAAGCCCCTATGAGCAGATGTTATCACATATATTCAGTTATGTCAATATATTACTTATATTAATTTATGTCATCTTTTTACCCGACATTTACATTTTCCGCCAAAGGAAAGCTTCCGTCCACAATTACTGCACAATCTATACCGTTCACACCATGCCTCCTTGAAAGGAGTAGATCCAAAAGCACGTAGTGGTGTCTGATCCCCTTCTGAAAAAAAATTCCTTGACACATTTACATTTGCTAACTGTGTACAACCATGAAATGCGCAATTGTCAATGTAAGTCTTGTCAGGTATGCTGACTGATTTTAATCCTGTACAATATGAAAATGCGTAGTACCCCATTCTAACGTCATTATGAATGTCTATTGATGTCAAGCCAGTGCAATAAGAAAATGCGTGGTTCCCAATATCCGTCTTGTCGGGTATACTGACTGATTTCAGCCCTGTACATCCCGAGAACATGCTATCGCCAATCCGAAAACCGTTGCATTTGCCCGCAGGTATATTTAATGATGTAAGTCCTGTACAATTAGCGAATATTCCATTCCCGCTATAATCGGAGCTCGCATTTAGGCTAATTGATGTCAAGCCAGTGCAATTAGAAAATGCATACTTCTCAATCGTATGCGCGCTGTTGGGCAGATTGACTGATTTCAACCCTGTACAACCATCAAACGCACTTTCCTCAATGCAGAGATGTTCCACATGGTCAGACAGATCAATTGTTGCTAGGCTTGTGCAACCAGAGAATGCATTACTATAAATCGTATGCACGCTGTTGGGCAGATTGACTGATTCCAAGCTAGTGCATCCTCTGAATGTACTAGCGCTAATTACTTCAATGCCTTCTGGCATATTAATTGATACCAGGCCTGTGCAACCAGAGAATGCATTACTATAAATCGTATGCACGCTGTTGGGCAGATTGACTGATTCCAAGCTAGTGCATCCGCTGAATGCCTCATCACCAATTAATTCAATGCCTTCTGGCATATTAATTGATTTAAGACTTGCGCAGTTACAAAATGCTCCCTGACCAATTTCCTTGACGCTATTTGACATGCTGACTGACGTCAGATTAGTGCAACGATTGAACGCGTAATTGCCAATAGATGTCACGCTGTCAGGCATCGTGACTGTTGTCAGAGTCGCGTAGCCCTCAAACGTGTGACGGTCTATGATTTTTACAGTGTCGGGTATAGCTATATCCGTATCTGCTCCGATGTATTTCTTCAACACTCCCGCTACAATTTCAAATCCGCTATCAGCTTTATTATAAATAATATTTACCGCTGAATCCGAGATGTTCATCGTATTGAAATAATTCGTATTGAAATTGTTGATCGCATCCTCCACGATAAAAGCGTTGCCGCAATGCTCGCATACCGCCGCTTTCTTCTCTGAATCAATCTGTACCGTGCCGCCACACTCCGTACACTTCGCTGCCACCAATGCCATGTCATTCCTCCTTATAAAACAAATACCACTACTATAAAATTATCCGACCATTTTATCTCACGCTCACTTCAGCAGCTTCGCTTTCCGATTGCGCTCTGTCAGCGTGGCTTCAAACTCTTTCATTACCTGGTCGGCGCTGCCTTTGCCTGCCGCTGCTTCCAGCTCGGCTGCCAGGGCTTCCAGCTTCACTTCCTGCGGCGCTAGCGAGGGGTGGCTCATCGGGTCGCTGAAGCGCACCGCTTCCGCCAGAGCCTTTAGCTTCTTCCTCTGTAAGGGGTCATCCGCTCTGTCGGCAAGCCCCTGCAGCTCCACCACGAGCGAGCTGACGAAAAACCTCTTTTCGGAAATTTTCGCTTCCACCGCTTCGGCATTGTTCTTCACCATCAGCGCCGATAGCGCGAACACCAGAAATACCGCCAACACTATCAGCTGAACAATAACTGAGACCTTGTACAGCCCATCAGGGAGCAGCATGAGCGCAAACCCCGCAGCCATTTGAACGACCAAGTAAATGAACGCGGCGATGACAATGGGCAGCCCCAGGAATACTTTTTTGGGATACGCGCCTGTGGTGAACAGCCTGAGCTGTATGATGATGGGCATGACTATAGCTATCATGGTGAACGCATACGAAATCCAGAACACCCTGTCGTGGCTGTCAATTAGAAAGAACGCGATAACATTGTATATCCCGCCGACGATGGCGAATATGAGAATATTGAGCATGTGGTTTTTGTTGCCGGTCATTCTGTTTCTCCTCCTTGCATATCCTGGCTGGACGGCATGCCGCATTTCGGGCAGAAATTGCTGCCCGTTGGCAAGGGCGCGCCGCAGCCCGCGCAATAGCTCTCCTGCCGCGCTTCCACACTGCTGCCGCATTTGATGCAGAAAGCCGCGTCCGTGGGCAGGGCACAGCCGCAGCTGGCGCAAGTGAACGCTGCGGCTGTGCCGCCGTGGTTTTCCGCTCGCGATTCCTGCTTCAGGTCAACGAACGGCGGCGGTGAGGGCGTGCCGACGGGCGCTGGCGCGGTGGCGGGTGAAGCGCCTCCCATAACAGGGCCAAGCGCGTCTTTCGTAACGTCAGCCACTACCGCGCCGACACCGAAGCCCATGCCGCCCATCATTCCCAGACCCATGCCCGCGCTGGCGAACTCGCCCGTGCCCTCGTTCTGCGCGACCTTTTCCGCCACGTCATAGGCTCTTTCGGTCTTGTAGTCGTAGCCCTCGATTCGCCTTTTGCCGGCCATGGCCTCAGCCTCGATGATCATTCTTTTCGCATCCGTCTGCTGCTCTATCACGCCGACCTGCTGTTTTATTTCCGCGTCCTTGATGTCCGCAAACTGCCTGAAATGCAGCTCCTTAAAATATTCATACTGCCTGTCGCCATCGGGCTTCACTATATTCGTGGCGAAGAACTGTGTCATGTCCAGGCCGTACTCCGCAAAATCAGGTCTAAGCCGTTCTTTCAGTTCGCTTGAAAACTGCTGGATTCGGGCATCCGCCTCGAATATGCTTATCTTTTCGTCCACCATGATCTGCGCGATATACGGCTTGATATGCGCCATCAGGAAGGCCCTGAAATACCCTATGAGCTGCTCCTGCCCCATGGCTGTCTCCGTGCCGACGATTTTCACGAGAAGCTTCCGCGAGTCCTCGACGCGCAGCGCCAGCTCGCCCGACGCGCCTATGGAAAGCGGGAAATTGTACACGGGGTCGAGGTACTGCACCTTGCTGTCCGTCCCCCATTTTATGGCCAGCTGCTCCGTCTTGTTGATGAAATACACTTCGCAATGGAACGGGGTCCGCCCGCCCGTGGCAAGGTTGAACACGTTCCTTATCAATGGGATGTTCTGCGTTTCGAGCGTGTGCCTGCCCGCCCCGAACAGATCCAGCGCCTGCCCGTTCGCGAAGAAAATCGCTTCCTGCGACTCGTGGACTATTAGCTGGGTCGTGGTGTTGAAATCCTCGCGGGGGCTTTTCCATATGAAGGTCTTGTTGTCGCCCTCGTACTTGATGATGTCCGCTATGCCGTGTCCGGCGTTGCTGTCCGTTCTCGCCATTCTTCCCTCCCTGTGCCATAATAATGCCTGCTATAACAGCGCCTACAATAAAACAAAGCCGCCCCCACGGAAATCCCGCGGACACGACCATTATTAACAACGATTATTCGGCTTAAATCTCTGCATCGGGAGCGATGCCCACGGCAAGCCCTCTCCAAGCCTGCGCGTCTGGTGAGGCAATGCTGCGAAGCTATCCGAAGTGGCGGGCGATGTCCTCTCTGGAAAAACTTACGTACACAGGAAAAGTATGCCCCCCCCCCCGCTTACATTTTATGGAAGCCCCTGCTCCAATGCGGCGGTGGGCAGGGTCGGCAGAATGCGCCAAAACGCCTTGCCTGGCATTGCCGCCTGTGTACATATTATGACCGATAATGTTAGCTCCACTCTCCATGACTGTATTATATAGCCTAACGCCACCCCTGTCCATAGGGGCAACGTTGTTTTTTTATGACGCATCACGCTGAGCAGATTCCTTTGCGGCCTAGTAGGTCTGTGTAAACGTTCGGCGAGAAGCGTTCCTAGATACGTCGCGGAATATTTGTTTGTGGTCTATACCGTCTGCGTGCTTTCCATAGCGGGGCTTTGGGATGTGTCGAGATGGCGCTTTCAGGAGTTCATTTCACACTGATGCTCTCCATCGCGATATCCGCGTTGGCATGGCTCCTTGCCACTAGGCACAGCTCCGACTTGTTCGCAAGCGGCAGCATCACTCTGGCAAAATGCTCCGTAGCCGGATACGTCGCCCTCATCATCGTCCAGTGCGTATGGCACGGCTTTGGACTTTATTGCTGATCAGAGAATGCAGGACGCCTTAGCAAAGGTGATCTCCATGACATACTGACCCTGCCGAAATCCTTTTTCGACATCGCGTGAATATCATTGCAACTGGGATTCAGGCATTCTTTCAGCAGGCCCGCTGCGGTGCTTATCGGCATGGACTCGCGAAGCAGATTCCTTGCGTACTGCCTGGCTTCGTCGATTTTCTTGAATATCTCCTGCGCCCTCTCCACATCGTGATAGACCTTCCAGTAACGACAACAGATACAGTTCCTTCCGTTGTTTTCGATGAACCCGCGCACGTCGTCCATGGGGTAGCCCAGGAAGGCGCCTATCTCGTGTGGGAATCCCGCGCCGCCGTCCGAAAAGCGCGACCTCAGATGCTTGAGTACGGCCGTGCGGCCGAGGCTAAGGGGGTATCCGTACCGCGCGAGCAGCTCCGCGGTTTCAGCGTCCATCAGCAGCGAGCCGAGCTTATCGCCGTCGTATATCAGAACGAGAAGCCCTCCGTCGCGTTTTTTTATCTGAAGCGTCAACAGTCCTGTTGCCCGCCGCAGTGTGCGCTGCCGCTTTGACCACGTGCGCATATGCGGCTGCTTCACCGGCATGAGCGCCGCCGGACGCGCTCCTTGCAGCACGGGTGCCGCAAAATCCAAAAACATCGACTCGATGATTTCCAATTATTCACCTCCCTAGTCGCCACTTTCAATTCTGTCGCTATTCACACAGTTAGTTGCAGCTAACTGACACTCAAAAAAATATGTGGATGGCTTTTCATACTGCCGCTATCGTACTGCACTGACAGCGACGAAGTGCGTCTTTCGCCGTATGATCTTTTGGTTAGCTGCAACTAACTGATTCCATAATAGCAAACCCCCTGCGCAATTGCAAGGGGTTTGGCAATATTTTTTTCTGCTGCGCAGAATCTGCCCGCTCAGGGCATTTTCGGCATCAAAGAATTTCCCGCTTGTAGGGGCGTTTCTCCTTGTGCTTGGTAAATTCGTCCGTATCCTTTTGAACGGCGAAGTATATGACTTTGCTGTCGTAATAATCCTGCGCCTTGTCGCTCCACATGCGCGCCGAATCCCAGGGGTATGTGGCGGGCGAAATGCCGGGGCCGGAGTTCGGTACTATCTCGGACGGGTCGAGCGGGAATTTCTGCGCCCACTGCCCGTCGTTCAGCTGCGCTCTGAAATGAAAGTCGAAATTGCCGTCCCCGCCGAGGTCGGTCTCGCCGTCCCACACCTTGCATCCTACGCGCAGCGCGATTCGGTACTCATTCGCGGCGTCTATCTCCGAGTCGAAATCATCTATCCTGCGGAAGCCTGAAATTTTCAGATCTTCCTTGTGCGCGTCTATATAGCTCCGGACCTGCTCCGCCATATACTCGGCCACCTCGTCCGCGCCGCCCTTCTCATAAGCGCTGTTAATTTTTTTGAAATCCGCTGCGAGGTCGTCGATCAATATCATATCGAGGTCGCGCAGCGCGTAAGACATGCAGTTGCCGCCATCTTCTATATCAGCGCCGGACAGCGGGCTCTCCGTGTAGCCGAATTTCCCGTAATCCAGTTTCCTGTCTAGGATCTCGCCGCTGACGCGCAGGTATGGTGAATCGTCTGCGTTCTCCGTCCAGCCCGACACGAAAACGGCGGTCTCGCCATCGCTCTCGCCAAAGAGCGCGAGCCCGTAGTTCGCGTGCTCGCTGCCCAGCATGGCTTTCACAAAATCCGTGACCTGGACGCTCACCCATCCGCCTTCTTCCTTTTTTACTGGAACCGACTTCATTGTTTTGTCCTCCACCATGGCTCGCGCTTCCTTGCGCGTCGTAGTGGAAAAGCTCCAGGGCTTTGACACGAAACAAGCCCGCAGTGCGGCGGGGGGTTCGCCCTCTTTGACCTTCAGCATCAGCTTCGCTTCGTTTACCTCGGACGCGAGCCACGTGCCCGCGAGCGGCAGGCGCAGCATCGCGAAAATATCTTTCCCGTCTTTCGTCTTGCCGACGCGCATCGTCTCGGAGTCAATGTCGATGCCACCTCTATCCTCCGGTTCATCCTCGCTGTACCAAGCCGTAAACGCGTTATCTTCCTCGCGCCAAGCCTCTGTAGCGGCACCTTTGGCAGTGCCCGCGGCAGCCCCTGACGAAGCGGTTTGATTCTCTCCGTTCGCGGGTTTTTCCTGGCCGGACGCGGACTTCCCGCCGTTCTTGGTTACGCAGGCTGACATGACCAGCGCTAGCGAGAGTACGAGCGCTAACGCGAGCGCGCCGGCACGATTGGGTCTGTGTGCGAATGTTTTTGTTTTCTTCATATTATCTCCTTGCAACTTCCGTCGGCGGCGCTATCGCCCAAGCAGCCGTATATTGCGCTGCGCAGCTACGCCGCAAAAATTACCGCAAGCCCATTGCCGGCGGCAACCAAAATTCACGAGTTCCTTTTCCGTGACTCCCCTTCGTGGGGTCAGATTGTTCTCTGCCAGACATGAGCCGGAGCACATCGGTCTGGCAACCTAACAAAATATTAGCATATAAGCGGTGTTCGGTCAAGAAATTCGGCGTGCTAAATTCGGCGTGCTAAATTCGGTGTGCAGAATGGCCGCGTCAAGACAGGGTCAAGAAATTCGGTGTGCCGGATGGCCGTGTCACGGCGAAGCCGCCCGTCAGCGCCGCTTCGATGCCGCCGCCAGCAGAGCGCGTTCCTCTTTCGCCAGCTCGCCCTCGCGCGTACCGCCTTCGCCAAATTCGCGCAAATATTTCTCGAAAAGATCGGGGCGCCTTTCCATCGTCAGCTCCAAGGATTTCTCATACTGCCAAATCTGAATATTCCTATGATGGCCCGAAATCAGAACGGGCGGCACGCTCATGCTCTCCCCCGCGATAACCGCTTCGGCGGGGCGCGTGTACTGCGGGTATTCGAGCAGACCCGAATACACGGACTCCACGTCGTGCGACTCGTCCGAGCCGAGCGCCCCCGGCAGCAGCCGGCACACCGCGTCCACCAGCACCATCGCGGGCAGCTCGCCGCCGGTCAGGATATAGTCGCCTATCGAGACTTCCTCAAACCCATACGCGTCGAGCGCGCGCTGATCCACGCCCTCATAGCGCCCACAGAGCAGCACCATGCGTTCTTCGCCGGCAAGCTCCTCCGCAAGCTCCCTGCCCAGCAGCCTGCCGCGCGGCGACATATAGATAAAGCGCCCGCCGCCCGGCGCTATGCTTTCCAGTGCCGACGCTATCGGCTGCACGGTCATGACCATGCCCGCGCCGCCACCGAATGGAGCGTCGTCCGTCCTCCTGTGCCTGTCCTCGCTGTACGCCCTGATATCGTGGGCCGCCATCTCGACGATACCGCTGTCCATCGCCCTGCCGACGATGCCCGCGCCCATGAACGCATCGAACATCTCGGGAAAAATCGTAAGTACGTCAATCTTCATTCTACGCCACCAGGCTCGCGCCTACGCGTCGCAGGGGCAGAGGTGCGCCGCCGCGTCGCGGTTTCCGCTATGCCGTCGGGCAGCCGTACCACTATCCTGCCCTCGCCTATAGAGGCCGACAGCACGAACTCGTCCACCATCGGCAGCAGGATTTCTTCATCGCCGCCGTCCGGCACGATGCGCAGGATATCGTGTGCGGGGTTGTCTATTGTTCCCGCCACCTCTCCGATAAGTCCGCCGCCCTCGTCCACCACGGCCAGCCCCGCCAAATCCTCGACATAGTAGCTGTCCTCGTCAAGCGGCGCGAGCGCATCCTTGCGCACATACACCACCGCGCCTATCAGCGACTCCGCGCCCTCGCGGGTTTCTATGCCGCGGACGCTCAGTATCGGTGTCTTGCCCGCGTACCTCATGGACAAAATCTTCACGCGCTGCGGCACTCCGCCCTCCGCGCCGCGCCCATTCCGCGACAAAAAAAGCTCATCAATTCCGGCGATGCGCTCACGCTCGCCGGAATCGTGAAAGAGCTTTATTTCGCCCCTGATGCCGCTGGCACCGGAGATTTTTCCTATCTTTATTAAGTCAGGACGCACTCGCCTACTACTGCAATATCTCTACGGATACGCGCTTGTTCTCTCTCGTCGCGACAGCCTTGACCACAGTGCGAATCGCCTTTGCGATGCGACCCTGCTTGCCGATAATCTTGCCCATATCGTCTTCCGCAACGCGAAGCTCTATCGTGACCTCATCCCCGCTGACGGCTGTCCGCACGTCAACGGAATCAGGCTCGTCCACCAGGGACGTTGCTATGATTTTTACCAATTCCTCCATCGTAAATTACCTCTATTCATCTTCGGCGTTCGCGGGGGCGCCAACTTCGCCCGACGCGTCCGCGCTGTCAGATGCCGCTTCGACGGCGATTGTTTCGGCCGGCGCTTCAGGCTGCACGGCTTCCTCTGTCGCGGCGGGTGCAGCTGCGGTGGCATCCACGACTTCGGCAGGTGCAACCTCGCCGCCCTCGGCCGATTCCTCGTCCGACGGTGCGTCGTACACTCCGGCTTTTTTCAGCAAAGCCCTGGCCGTGTCTGTCGGCTGTGCGCCGTTGCCAATCCATTTCCGCGCCGCCTCGACATCGATTTTGATTTCGGCGGGATCCTTCAGCGGGTCGCACCAGCCGAGCTCCTCGATGAACCTGCCGTCGCGCGGGCTGCGCGAGTCCGCCACCACTACCCTGTAAAAAGGCTTCTTCTTTGCGCCCATCCTCTTGAGTCTGATTTTAACTGCCATAATTTCTCCTTAAACAAACACTACTATAACTTTCAAATTAATTTATACAAATCACGAGAACAGCCCAGGGATGTTCGGCAGGCGCTTGCCGCGCTTGCCGCCACCTCCCATGTACTGCCGCATGAGCTTGCGCGATTCCTCATATCTCTTTACGAGCGTGTTCACCATCGACACCGGCTGGCCCGAGCCCGCAGCAATCCGCTTGCGGCGACTCGCGTTCAGTATCGCGGGGTCGCGGCGTTCCGCCTTCGTCATCGAGCGCATGACCGCTTCCATTCGGACGAGGTCTTTTTCGCCCTGCTCCAGCTCATCGTCCTTGACCTTGCCCGCGCCGGGGATCATCCCGATAAGGCTCGCGAGCCCGCCCATTTTTTTTATCTGCCCCATCTGATCCAGAAAATCTTCGAGCGTAAATTCGTTCTTGCGCATCTTGCGCTCGAGCGCTTCGGCCTGTTCGTCGTCGTACTCGCGCTCCACCTTCTCAATCAGCGAGAGCACGTCTCCCATACCGAGTATGCGTGATGCCATGCGGTCTGGATGGAACGGTTCGAGCGCGTCGAGCTTTTCGCCCACGCCGATGAATTTGATAGGCTTGCCCGTGACCGACTTTGTGGACAGAGCCGCGCCGCCGCGCGAATCGCCGTCGAGCTTCGTCATGATAATGCCGTCCACGCCGAGCGCGTCGTTGAAGCCTTCCGCCGCGTTCACCGCGTCCTGCCCCGTCATCGCGTCCACGACGAGCAATATCTCGTGCGGGCGTATCTGCTTTTTCAAATCCTTCAGCTCGCCCATCAGCGCTTCGTCTATCTGGAGACGACCCGCCGTGTCGATAATCAAAATATTGTAGCCGCGCACCTGCGCGTCCTTGATGGCGCGGCGCGCGATATCCGATGGGTCGCGGCTCTCCCTGTCCGTGAACACGGGGGTTTCCGTCTGCCGCCCCACCACTTCCAGCTGGTCGATGGCCGCCGGACGGTAGATGTCGCAGGCGCAGAGCATGGGCTGCTTGCCCTCGGACCTGAGCCATTTCGCGAGCTTGCCCGCCGTCGTGGTCTTGCCCGTGCCTTGCAGTCCCACGAGCATTATCGCCGTGAATCCGCTCGGCGAGAACGTCAGCTTGCTGTTCGTGCCGCCCATCAGCCCGACCAGCTCGTCCTGCACGATTTTGATGACCTGCTGCGCGGGGTTCAGTCCCGCGTGAATCTCCGAGCCCTTCGCCTTTTCGCTGACAGTCCGCACGAAGTCCTTCACGACCTTGAAATTGACATCGGCCTCGAGCAAGGCGAGCTTGACCTCGCGCATTGCTTCGTCGATGTCGGCTTCGGTTAGAACACCCTTGCCCTTCAGTTTTTTGAAAACTCCTTGGAGCTTTTCAGACAATCCTTCAAACGCCATTTTATCCGCCAATTCCTATTATCGCCTATTATTGTTAACCGTTAATTATTAATTGATAATTATTAATAATTGTTAAATATCAACTATTTCCTCGATTTTGCTGCGTACCATTGGGCTGATTTCGCCGACCGCGTCAAGCCACGCTTCGTGTCTCGCGATAAGCCCGAGCTTGTCCTCAAACTTCTCGAGCTGCGCTTCGGCTCTTTTCAGCGCACCGTGCACGCCCTGCCTGCTGATGCCAAGCAGCTCGGCGATTTCCGCAAGCGACAGGTCCTCCTCGTGGTAGAGCGAAAAAACCTTGCTCCGCTGATCCGAAAGCAGCCCGCCGTAATAGTCGTATAGCAGGCTCATATGCGCTTTTGCGTCAGTGCCCGCTTCCATCGCGGATTTTCGCCCACGCCTTCCTTCCAAGAAAAACCTCCTAGCCGCCAGGCAGCTGAAATAATCATCAACAAAATCCAGTTATTATAATAGCATGTCCGGCCGATGGATGTCAAGTAAATTGGCTGACACTCATGGCAAGTCCAAATGGCAGCGAGTCCAAATGACTGGCCGGAAACGTGGCGAACTGTGGTATAATTCTAGCGTTGGGAGTAGTCGCGATAGAGGAAAGGGATATGAATATGAACCAGGTCATCTACTGTTCCAAGACACGTAAAGGCAATACGCGCAGGCTTGCGGCCGCGGTCGCCGGCGCCATCGGTGAAAGGCCGCAGGACATCAGCGAGGCGGGCGAGGTGCGCGGCGTGGACACGCTTTTTATCGGCGCGTCGGTCTACGCGGGCAAAATCAATCCGAAGCTGCGTGAATTTCTCGAAGGCATAGGCGCGGGCGAGGTGAAGCAGGCCGTGGTGTTCGGTTCGGCGGCGGGCGAAAAATCCGCGCGCGACGAGATTGCGGAAATACTCGCGCCGAACGGTATCACCGTTTCGGAAAAATATTTTCTCTGTAAAGGTTCGTTCCTGCTCTCGAACAAGGGTCGGCCGAACGCGGACGACCTCGCGAAAGCCGAAGCCTTCGCGAGTGAAATAATCGGGTAAGTCAGAATCGTCAAGTAGACAGAGCGGCTATTGCCGCCTGCCCCGTCTCGCTACAAGCACGGCTATCAGTACGCAGGCAGCCGCGAGCAGCGCCCACAGAGCCGGCATCGCGCTGTCGCCCGTGTACGGGCTGTACCCGCCTTCGCCCGCAGTTCCGCCGCCTGACGTGACGCCTTTGCCGTTCCCGCTATTCTTGCCCTTGCCGCTGCCCTTGCCTTTGTTGCCGCCCTGGTCCGCGCCGCTGTCAGTACCGCCCGAGCCGTCGCCTTTGTCGTAGTCCGACGTGCCGTCGTCGCTTTGGGGAGGCGCGGTCGCGAGCGCGTAGGTCGAGAACTTGCCCGCGTGAATCAGCACATACTGTCCGTCCACCTCGAAATACTCGCCGGCGGCGTTCTTGTTTGCCTCTCCTGACCCCAGCGTCTGCACCGCGGGATTGCCGCCTTGGTCCGTGCCGTGTACGCGGTAGACCGCCGCCAACGCCCCCGCCGAAACCGTATTTGGCAGGCGGAACGCGATGACAAGGCTGCGCCCCGCGCCGACGTCATCTATGGGCTGAGGGTCTCCGGCGGGGATACCGAAGCGGTCGTAGCAAGTCTTGACGAGCGAGAAGTCGTAATACTCCACGGCAGTGTGCCCCTTCGCGGAAGCGGCGGATTCGATGGCCGTCCTGTCCCCCGTTGGGATGCCCGCGCCCGCGCCCTGAGCGCCGCCGCCAAGATAGTCCACCAGCAGCTTCAGCTCGACGATTCCGCCAGAGTTCACGAGCCCGTCCAGCGCGTTGCCGATGGCGTCGAAGATATTCCTCACGCCGAACAGCTCGGGCAGGCCGTCCACCGACGCGGGCGGCGCGCCTTCGAGGATCTTCACAACGCTCTGCGTGCGGCCGAGCACGAGCGTCAGCAGGTTGCTGTCGTCTATGCGGCTTCCCGATATCACTTCGTATACGTTCCCGCCCGCGACACGCACACCGCGCGTCACGCGCTCGCCGTCGAAATCCGCGACCACGTTGTAGTATCCGTCGGCCACGTGCGAGAACACGAAGCGCGCGCTTTCGCCATCGCCTACCGACACCACGACCGGCGCGGCCACCACGACGTTGCCCTCCTGCAGCGTAACGATGGCTTTACGGCTGTCGCCTGACTGGTTGTCGACGATACCGGGGATTTCCGCGCCGCCGCCGCCGTAGCCGGAAGAATCCGGAACGCGGAACACGGCCGTGTCGAAGGCGCTCGGCGCGTTTCTCGCGACCTCCGCGTCGGTCGCCGTCAGGCGGACCTCGTAGTCCCTGCCCGGCGCCAGCGCGGACGCGGATATATACCAGGCGGGCGCGTCCGTGTCACCGTCGAAGAATCTCCAGACCGGCTGCGCTCCGCCGCCGCCGAGTGCGCCGTACTCGCTTTCGTCGAACAGCACAGTCCAGCCGGATGCGCCCACCGCGCGGTATTCGAGCCTTACCGTAAAATCGTGCGTCACGCGCAGCACCCGCCCCGTCAGCATGGCGCTGCCGCCCGCCAGTACCACGGGCGCGTTCAGCCTGGGCTGCGGCGGCGCGAGCCAGACTGGGTACAGCTCAGTGGCCCCCTCGGGCGGAGCCGCGCCGCCCTGCGCGTTCGGGTCGGCCTTCCTAGTCCACGGCGTATCCAGCGTGATTCGCTCACCCCTGAAATACGTGCGGAACGGCGCATCAGAGCTACCGGCCGCCCAGGGGTCCGACTCGCTCCATCCGTAGAGCGTATAGCCTGGCTTTGACAGCGTGCCCGCGTCCGCCACCGTCTGCGTGAAATTCGAAGCAAAGATATATCCGAAGCCGGCGCTGCCGACAGCCAGCGGCGGCGCACCCGACACGAAGTCCGCGCTTCCCCTGTGGTAGACCAGGTAGCGCCGCTCCGCCCAGGCAGGACCGCTCGCCGTGTCCGGCTCGAGCGTATATAGCGCGGCGGGGAGCGACACCCTGACAGACACGGTGCCCTGGCGCGAAACGCCGCCTACCGTTAGCTTCCATATTTTACCATAGTCTGGGTCATCCGTGTCCGCTATCGACGGAACCGCGGCGGACAGTCCGGCTATGTCCGCCCTGCCCTCGCCTGACGCGGAAATCGAGGCGGTGGCAAGCGTGTTCAAATCCGCGACGGTCTTGTCGAACGAGAGAGTCAGCGTGCCGGAGGTTTCCCTGTCCTCCTCACCGTCGAACGCCGCGCTCAGGAGAGCAGGCCCCCTGCAGAGCGATATACCGTCCGCGCCGCTCGTTTCCGGCGCGAAGCTGAACGCGGTACGCGATATGGCCACTCTCGCGTTCCCCTGCACCACACCCGAAAGCGGCACGGTCCATGTAGCGTAGCCGTCCGCGGGATTCCCGTTATAGCCTACTGGAGTTCCAAACGACACCGCGCCGGGGTTTTCGCCCAGACCTTCAAGCGCCAGCTCCGAAGCCAGAAGCCCCTTGACCGGCGCGGAAAATTCCAGCGTCAGGGTCTGCGACGTTATCCTGTCTTTTACGCCGTCCACGCTCGCGCTGAACGCCGCGCCGTATTCATACACGAAGGTCCATGTGTCGGTAGGCGCACCCGCTCTGTCGGCGAGCGTCAGCGTGAGCCTTTTATCGTCCGGATCCAGCCCGTCCGGTTTGTCGCCTGTATCGCCCTCCGCGTATGCGCCGTGGAACAGCCCCGCGTACACATAGCCGGCGAAGCTCGGCGCGTCCTTTTCAAAGGCGTTGCCGACCAGCGCGATGACCGTGTCCGCGTCTTTCAGCTTCACGTTGGCCGCGCCCGAAAGCCCGTCGAACGCCGTGTAGTACACCCTCACCCACTGGTCGCGGTCCGGCGTGCTGCCGTCCGTCGCATAGTCGTAATAGAATAATATCTGCTCGTCCACCGTGCTGTTCACGACCCATTTTTCGGGATGCGAGTTCGGGTTCGGGTCGCTGTCGCCGAAGCGCGGCGGGTTCGCGTCCGCGGTCGGCTCGCCGCTGAACAGCCATTTCGCGTTCGGCTTCGCCGCGTCAGCGGGGGTTGGCACTATGCTGTGCGCCGCGTTGCCGCCGGCCGAGCCGTCGTTGGTCACGGTCAGGGGCTGCCCCTTGCGCGCACCAAGCACGTGCGCCGTTGCCACCGCCGCGCCGCTTCTGTCCACGAACCTGGCCGTAACGGTTATCGAATCCGAGTTCGGGATACCGCCCGCGCCCGCCATCTCGTAGTAGTAGCTGATCGTCGCGTCGCTGTTCACCGAGCCTATTCCCACCGTGAAGAACTGCGCCTGCGATGCCGTCGGCGCGCCGACGAACTCGAATTTTGAAGAGCCATGTCCCGTTATCTGTGACACCGCGCCGCCGCTGCCGTCGCCAAGGCTGCCGCCAGCCATGATCCCCGAGGCGGTAGGATTGTTCCGGAAAACGGTGGTGCTGTCCGTGCTGGTCGCGCCCACCGCCACCATGCCCGCCAGACCCAGCGGCATGCCGTTATACGCGGCGCCGTCCACGATCACGGCCGAGGTGTCGGCCGATACCTTTGTCGTGGTGGCGGCGCCCGCGCCGAGGGACGGGTCGTAGAGATAGTGGCGCACCGTCACGCGGTTCTGCTGCTCATATACGATATATACGTTCTGCACCTCAGGAAACTCGGAGGAGTCTTCGTCATGGTCGGCAAAGGACTGGAGCAGGCCGTCAAAATTCGCGTCCATCTTCGAGAAGTCCGTCAGGGCACGGTAGGTGGAAACGCCGGGCCCGCATGCGCCGCCCGCGCCGCCGTTCGATCGGATGTGGTTTCCGCCGTCGTAGTCGATATACCAGCCGACGGGCACCAGATGGTTTCCCTCGGGAGGGGTGAACACGCCGCCCAGCTC
>JAIRPQ010000026.1 GCA_031256875.1 Eubacteriales Family XIII. Incertae Sedis bacterium
GACGACGAGCGTTACCAGACGGTGTACTCGAAGAACCTTGGCTCGGTGGCCGCGCCCACGGCGGGGCTGCATTTTACGGACGGGCTTCTGGACGGGATAAGGGCGCGTGGCGCGGAAACCGTCTTCGTTACGCTGCACGTCGGGCTTGGCACGTTCAAGCCCGTCAAGACGGAGAGGGTCGAGGAGCACCGCATGCACACGGAGGAATACCATATCCCCGCGCAGGCGGCGGACGCGATCAACCGCGCGAAAGCCGAGGGGCGCAGGGTGATATGCGTAGGCACGACATCCGTGCGGACGCTTGAGAGCGCGGCGAAGCCGCGCGAGCCTGGGTGCGGCGGCGGGAGCGGCTTTGCGCCGGATGCGGGGCATGGCGGCGGATACCGCGTGGGCGCGGGGCAGGGCGATACGGATATATTCATCTACCCAGGCTACGAGTTCAAGATTGCGGACGCGATAATAACGAACTTCCATCTGCCGAAGTCTACGCTGCTCATGCTGGTGAGCGCGTTCGCGGGCAGGGAGCGCGTCCTGGTCGCATACGAAAAAGCGGTGCGCGAACGCTACCGCTTCTTCAGCTACGGGGACGCCATGCTAATCGTCTAGACAGCTTACCGCTCAGTCATTGCGGTGAACCAAAATCGAGGCTGGTTAGCTAATAGTAAGTATTTGTATATTATTATAATGGAGTTTTTCAAAATAAAGGTTAGAATAGTGCAACGATGATGGGAGGGGAAAAAGTTGATGTGAAAAGGGATAATCTATTTTATGTATCAATACTGCTATTTTGGTTTGCGCAATATATTTACATGCCGTTTTTAAACCCATTCATGAGCGGTGTAGGTATAACGTCTACGATTATAGGTGCCATCGGCGGTGTTTATGGTATAACACAGATGGTTTTGCGCATACCGTTGAGTATAGGGGCGAGCCTTGTATCGAGCCACAAACCCATTATTGTAGGTGGGTTGCTTGCCGTGATTATCTCCTGTTTGCTGCCAGTGTTTTCACATTCATGGATAGCTTTTTTTATGATGAGAGCGCTAGCCGGCGTATCATCGTCAACATGGATATCATATACGGCATATCAGCTTGAAGGCGCAGCCGATACAGCAAACTCGCGTATGGGACTCGTCATGGCATGTAACATGGGTGGTATATCCCTGTCACAGATAATTGGCACAGCCATTTACGATAATATTGGAATCAATGGATTGTTTTTTATTGGTGCTGTTGCAGCGGCGCTAGGAACTATACTCATTCTTCTTACACCTTTCAATCCTAGATTTGAAAAAAAGGAAAATAAAAAACAATTTGATTGGAGCCTTTGGGTTGGTGCAATAAAAAACAGACATCTTTGGATGTGTTCAATCATCATGTCTATTGGTTGGTGGGCTATGTTTTCAAGCAATTGGGGATTCACCGGAGTTTTTGCTTCTGAAAAGCTTGGAGCAACATCGGTGCAAGTCGGGCTTATAGCTTTTGTGTGCCAGATAGCTTCGGTTTTCATATCCATTGTGTTCGGGCGCTTAAAAGGGCGCAAGCTTCCAGAGAGGGCATTGCTCATAGGTGCATTCGTTTTATTGGGCATTTACTGTGTTCTGTCTCCGCATTGCCCTGACGCGACATATCTCGTAATCCTTCAATTACTTGGCGGCGCTGCGATTTCTGTGCCTAATGTGCGTTTGTTTGCAAATGCAGGCCGCGAGCTCTCATCTGCTCAACAGATTTTTTCAATGGGAATATTTCAGAGTGTATACAGTATCGGAATGACGGTGGGGCCAATCATGTCAGGGCTAATTGTCGATGCCATATCAGGAGGGTTTACGATTATGTTTTACTCTTTGGGCATAGTAAGCGCTATCGGAGCTACTATGGTATTTTTCTTTTATAAGTCGCGGTGAGCATTCGCTCCTGGCCGCATACGAAAAAGCGGTGCGCGAACGCTACCGCTTCTTCGTATGCGGGGACGCCATGCTGATCTTCTAGACCGCTCAGCCGGATATGAGTAGAACCACATCGCTTCATATCTGGCTACGGTCTATTTTATTTTCAGCACATTGTCTCCTATGGCTATGCTCTGTATGCGCGACGGGTCTAAGATGCTGTTGTGCTTGTAGTACATCTCTAAGCTCGGATTGGGTTTGTCGATATCCAGTGACACCACTATCTCGTTCAGCAGGTTTTCGTCGGCGCTGCTGTCCAGCTTGCTGCCGTCCTCCATCGTTATTATAATAGGCAGTCTGATGAATTTGGTTTCGACATCATTATTGCCGTCGGGATTTGCCGGCAAGCCCTGGTTCGCCTTTTCGCGGAACTCGGCGATCTTCTCGCCGCCAATCCTGAACGAGAGCCCCAGCGGAGATATCAGCACATCGCTCAGCCTGTACGAATCCCCGTCCACCACGATATCCTTTTCGATTCCGAGGTTCACGGTGCTGTCCTTGTAGTCCAGCTTGAACGACAGATCCCATTCCGCGTCGGAGATGGTGGTGTAATAGCTTTCGGGGGCAATGCCGCTTTCCGCGTTTCCGGTATTAGCGTCATCCATGGTTCCGTTTCCGGCGGTTACGCTTTTAATTATTCCATTTCCGGCCGCCACGCTTCCTGTTATTTCGTTTCCCGTGGCCGCGTTTCTTGTTACACCGTTTCCATCTGCCACGTTCTCCGATGTATCTTTTTCGGCAGTCGCGCTTGCTATCGTCTCGTCAAGGTTCGCGGGCTCGCGGTACAGCTTGCCGAGCTTGAGCGTAACAGTCTTGCCCTGTATCCGTGCGCCCGAGGCAATGTTCACGGCCTTGACAAAATGCATGACGCCGTTCTCGTCGGGTTCGCTGCCGGTCAGACTGCCGCCTATGGCACCGCCGTTCGCGCCATCTATATCAAGATCGGATTTCCCGAAATAATACAGACCGTTGCCCTTTTCGAATTTCCCGTTTTCGGCTGTCACGTCGAACAGCACATAGACATTGTTCCTGTCGCCGATGGCTTCCTTGGCGGTAACCGTGATGCCGTCCTCGGTCACGGATTTGTTTATCGCCGTGCCTATGCCCTGCGCTATTGCAAGCTCCGCGCCGCCGTTTTTTCCACGCCCCTGCCAGCGCGCGTGAACCGCAACACTTTGCCGTCCGCGGGCGGCAGACCGTCCACGGCTTTCGCTATCACGGCCTCGTCATGACCGCGCGCGAACATCTCCGCTACGTCAGGCTCGGACAGGGTTTCGCCAAGCGCCGCGCCGCCGTCATGCACGTCCGAAATGGGTATCGTGGCTGGGCGGGCCGTGAGCTTACGGTATCTGTCGATAGCCTTGTGTCGCGCTATGCCGCAGATATAGCTCTTTAGCGCATCCGATGCCGCGCCGGTCGAACCCGCGCCCGCGCCGCCGCTCCGTGGAACTTCGCCGCGTTTTCCAAAATTACTGCTCAAAATTATCTCCTTTAACCTATTGCCCCGCCAGCTAACCTCGCGGTCACAGCGCCGTCGCGCCGATATGCCGGCTGCCGCGGCAATACTCCTACTATTATGCCACATAGCAAAAATTATTGAGTGATCACCTTACACTATATATATCGCGCAAAACCGCCATAACCACTCAAAGTTTTACTTACAGGAGCAATATAGTATAATAATAAGGTGGTAATTAAGAACGGAAGAATGATTTTGCATACAGGCTTTATAAATATTGTGCGCGGGCGAGCCAGGGGCATCGCCTTGTTTCTTTGTTTTGTGATTCTGCTTCTCGGCGTGTGCGCGTTTGGCAGCGGTTGCGAAGAAGCTGAAGCGCAGAGACCGCCGGCTGATGATGGTGCGCCGGTGCTCACCTCGGAAATCCTCGATTATTTCGGGCAGATTGCGGCGTTCCCGCGCTCGGGGCCGTCGTATCCGAATGACCTTGGCGCGTATCTGCTCGAACAGGCGGAAGCCATCGGAGTGGATGCGAAAAAGGACAAGGCGGGTAACGTGACCATGCGCATTCCCGCGACGGACGGCAAAGAGAATGTGCAGCCAATCGCGCTGCTCACATATACGGGCGCGGATATCGTGAGCGACCCGTTCAAGGCGTTCGACCCTTACAAGGACGGCGTGGAGTTGGCGCCGCAGGGCAATAAGGTTCATTCCGACGGCACGTCGATGGGTGCGGACGGTGCGCTCGGCGCGGCCACGATGCTCGCGGTCATGAAAGCTGCAGTGGGCATGCCGCACGGTGAAATCACGGCGATATTCGCGGCGGGGACTGGCGATGTCAGCTCGGCCGACGCGACCGCCCCAGCAGCAGCAGAATCAGCAGCCGCCACAGAGCCGACCGCCGCTACAGAAACTGCCATAGCCGCGACCGCAGCCAAGCCGCCCTACAAAATACCCGAGGGCGCGCTGCTCATCAACATCGGCGGCACAGACACGGGGCGCATCGTGGACGAGTCTCCGGTGGCCGCGCTCATCAACGCCACCACCACTGCTTCGGCGGTGGAAACCGGAGCGGGCAGGGCGTATGTCATCGGCGCGTCGGGATTCCCCGCCGGCGTAGCCGCTACGAAACCAGAAGATGGATACATCAGCCCGATAGCGGTCATATCGAAAATTCTGTCCGAGGCCAGAAACGCGGGATGCGTGTACAAGCTCTGCAGCTTTTCTGGGGGTGATGACGCGTGTACCTACCCCACCTCGGCACAGGCCACGGTCATACTCGGAGATTATGAGGAGCGGCAGTTCAAGAGGGTGGTGGCATCGGCCGTAGACGAGGCCATGGCTACCCTCGGCGGGGATGAGAGCGGCGCGGACATCAGCATGATAGAAACGGAGCGGCCTGCCTATGCCATCGGAGAGGAAAGCGTTTCGAAGGCGCTGACATATCTGTACGGCATGATGAACCTGAACATAGCGGGTTCGGGCGGCGAAGCCGCCATGAACGTCGGCAAGCTGCGGTTCGACGCTACCGGCTTCGATTGCAGCATAGCGGTAACAGGGATGTATTCCAAAGCGGATACCGTCGCGAAGATTGTTTCCGACCAGGTGGCGATAGAATATCTGAGTGGGATCCCCTCGCAGCAATTCGGCGAGATAGCGGGGTTCAGCAATTTCGGTACGGAGGACGTGGACAGACTGTCCGAAAGGTTCTCGGCGGCGTACGCGAAAGCTTTCGGCAGCAAGCCGCGCTCCGAAGCGTCGCTGGAGCTCAGCCCGCTCGGGAAGCTCGCGGAGGGCAGGGCGGTCAAGTCCATCGGCATCACCGTATACGACAGAGGCACGCCGAACGAATATTTCGAAGCAGCGGACGCGGCCGTGCCCGCGAACGCCATCCTGCGGTATATCGAAGGTGAGTGAACCGCGGCGCGTGGAATTATCGTTCCCTCAATATTGGTGAGTGAACCGCGGCGCGTGGAATTATCCTTACCTTAATACAATAGAAACAGATGGAATAATTATTTATGGTATCATATTTCCATAAAGGAGACAGTTATGAGTATTTTTGAAGCGTTAATATTGGGAATCGTGCAGGGGCTGGCGGAGTTCCTGCCCATCAGCAGCAGCGGGCATCTCGCGCTGTTGCAGCATTTCTTCGGGATAGACGGCAGCAATGTTCTAACATTTACAGTTCTGCTGCATTTTGGTACGCTCATCGCCGTGTTCGTGTGCTTTTGGAGCGACATCTGGTCGCTCATCAAGGAGTTTTTCGCGCTGATAGCGGACATATTCACGTGGAAAGGCGTACAGGTGCGCAAGAACGACACGCGCAAGCTGCTGTTCATGATAATAGTCGCTACCATCCCCGCGGGCGTTGTCGGCGTGTTGTTCGACAAATGGATAGAGCGCGTATTCACGTCCATCATCGTGGTGGGCGCGTGCCTTATCGTGACGGGGACGATTTTGTTCATAGCGGAACGCATCAGCGGCGCGGAGAAGGGCATGGAGCGCACCAATTTCAGGAACGCTTTCGTGGTCGGGCTGTTTCAGGCGGTCGCGCTGCTGCCGGGCATCTCGCGCAGCGGATCTACCATCGTCGGCGGGCTGTTCCTTGGCTTCACGCGCGAGCTGGCCGTGCGCTTCGCGTTCCTCATCTCGATTCCGAGCGTGCTCGGCGCGACGGTGCTGGAAGTGCCTGCCGCGATGAAAGCGGGGCTGACAGGCGACCTGCTCCTACCCACGGCGCTGGGCGTCATAGCCGCTGCCGTAAGCGGGTATTTCGCGATAAAGGCGATGATTCGCCTGGTAACGGGCAAGAAACTGTTCGTGTTCTCGATATACACCTGGGCGGTAGGAGCGATAGTGGTAGCAGGCTGTCTGGCGGGTGTGCTGGGATAATATTATCCGGAAAATTTTGCAATAAGTTAATAATAATTATTGCTTTATTTTAAATGTGGAGTAGCTATTGCAATGAAATGGAGAGGTGTAAAATGTCAGACAAGAAATTCTATAAGTGCAACCATTGCGGGAATATTTT
>JAIRPQ010000067.1 GCA_031256875.1 Eubacteriales Family XIII. Incertae Sedis bacterium
GAGAGCCCCATCGCGCCTATCATCAGGCCGGCGTAGGGGCTTCCCGTGTTGCCCGCATAGTCCCAGTCCGACACGATCTGGTCGTGGACAAGCCGCGCCTTCTCGTAGTTTGAGGTCGCACCGCCGGTCAGCGCCTGGTATTTCGCGAACACCGCATCCACCATGTCCATATGCGCACGCCTGTCCGCAGCGAACCGGTAATCATAGGTGTGAGCCGTGACATCGTTGTCCAATAACAGCGTCGCCGTTTCGAAATTTCCTTGATATGGCCCTTCGACAAGGACGTTCGGCTGCAGAAACAGATACTGCATATTGTCGTGGAAAAACGCGTTCGCCGCGATGTCCAGCATGTCCGACCAGGAGTGGCCCTTGCCGTCGACATCGGTGAGATAATCGCGCGGGATCTGCAATGAGCTGATATCTATGGTCTTGTATATCGAATAAGTTTCGCCCACTGTTTCGGGGAAATCGGTCGTAAAATCCTGATGGAGCGCTTCCGCTTCCGGCACGAGCATGTCGTAGAACGCTTGCAGCTTCGCGCCGTATGGCTTTTTCGCAAGCGCTTCATAGTAAAAGCGCCCGCCTGTGTAATGGGTTCGGCCGGCCGCTTTGGGTGCGCCCGCCTGCCTTGCCGCATGCGCGAAAGTCGGCGCGAGCGCGAACGCCATCGCGAGGACAAGCAGGAGCGCAAGGCTCTTTCTCCATCTATTGCTATTTATAATTTGCACCATTTTCAAATATCCTTCTTTCTCTGCAATTCCGTTACAATTATCTGTCGCGAAATATAACACTGAATTTTATATATATAATTAATACCACAAAAATGAGATTATAAACATAATAAAGCGAAATATCATGAAAAATTTCGCCTAAACCTATTCATGCTTATATGCGGGAACAATGATAGTAGTGTATTTAATAAATTATTAAAATGCAAATTTTGCATATAGAATTTAGAGTTATAAAATCGCTATTCTTCACTGATTTCATCCCCGAACACCATCTCCCTGCCAAAACCATCGTCGGCAAACGGTATCCATTCCACATCGTCGTCGTCGCCGAGGAACACCCAATCCCTGTCGAACGCCGCCGTTATGGTCGCGGGTACCCCCGCCAGCGTCAGGAATATTTCGCCGCCCAGCCGCGCGCTCGTGATGCCGACGCGGGACATGACGAACCAGAGTATCGCGCCGAGGGCGGCGAACACGAGGGTGATGAGCGCCATCGTGCCGAATTTTTCGTTGCCCGCGTTCACGCGCCGGCATGAACGGTCGGCGAGCCAGCCCGTCTGTTCGTATATCATATCGAATACCGCCTTGTGCGTTTTGCCGCGCCGGTCGACCTCGCCAGCGGAATAAAATCCCTGCTGCGCGGACGCGAATACGGCAAGGCAGGAGATGAATACGGCGAACGCTATCACCGTGTAGACCGTGCTCGCGCTTATCCATGCCATTGGCTCACCGATGTCGTCTGAGGCCAGCCACACCGCGCCGACGCCGAAAGCAGACGCGATGCCGAACGTGCGGAACAGTCGGCGCGTCCTTCTGCGCCCGTGTTCCCTCTCCATGTCCGCACTCCACATATCCTCGCCCCATTCCCTTCTCACCACGGCCGCTGTGAGGATGAGCGCGGCGCAGATGAAAGCGAAAAGCGAAAGCAAAAGGCTGAGCAGGCTCCACACATCAGCGGCCTGCACGCTGCCGGTCAGAACCCCAAGCGGCCCCACCTCATATTCATCATAAGGATTGTCAACATTATAAAACAAGTCAGTCTCCTTATTGCTTCGACAGCAAAGCGACTAACCATTTCTCTCAGTATACTTGATATTATAACTCATTCATATAAACTGTGCAAGCGAGAAAACTTTAGCCGCGGTTAGCAAGTTTGTCCAAGCAAAAAATTTTTGTGGAATTTCGAAAAAAGCCTTGACAAAGCCCTTAGGCACCATTATTATATGGTTAACGAGTTAACTCACTAACCATATAACAGTTGCGCGGACGCGCGCGACGGAAAGGGCAGCGGCGGTGAACGACGAAAAACCGATTTTCATGCAAATTATTGAAATGATTGAAGATGACATTCTATCAGGGACTTACGCGGCGGGCGATTTGATTATCTCGACACCGCAGATATCCAAACTGCTTTCGGTGAACCCGACTACGGCGCAGCGGGCCGTCGGCATCCTGAACGACCGCGGCATCGTATTCAAGAAGCGCGGCGTGGGCATGGCAGTTACAGAGGAGGCGAAAGGGATGATTTTGGAGCAGAGGAAAAAGGCGTTTTTCGAGCGCGAGGTGCAGGATTTCATCAGCGGCGCGCGAAAAATCGGAGTTACCGACGAAGAACTCATAAAAATTGTAAAGGAGAACTTGAAATGATCAGTTTTCAGAGCATTACCAAGGACTACGGGAAGATAACCGCGCTGCGCGATTTTTCCCTCAATATCGACCGGCCTGGCATCTACTGCCTGCTTGGGCGCAACGGCGCGGGTAAGACCACTCTGCTGAAAACGCTCGCGGGGCATATCCCCGCCACATCGGGCGCGGTGACGGTGAACGACAAACCTGTAGGAATGATGGCCATGCCAGAGGAGGTGTTCTTCGTCGAAACGGGGGCGGCGCAGTTCAATATTCGGCTGACCAGCCTGTTCGCCGCCGCCGCCCGCATCAACCCCGCGTTCGACATGGACTTCGCATTCGAAATGGCGCGGCGCTTCGAGCTGGATCTGACGAAGCGCTTCAAACAATTATCGTTCGGCATGAAGGCGATGGCCAGCACGCTCATCGCACTGTCGTCCGGCAGGGAAATACTGCTGCTCGACGAGCCGGTGCTCGGCTTTGACCCCGTTATGCGAAAGGTGTTTTACGACCTCTTGCACGAGAGCTGCGCACAGAAGCCGACAACGGTTATCGTATCCACACATATCATAGACGAAATCGCGAAGGTCGCGGAACAGCTCATCATTATCGAGAAGGGGCAGCTGAAACTGTTCTGTGACATGAATGAGGTGGACGAAAAAGCGTACAGCGTAACGGGGCTCGCGGAGCATGTTGCGGCGGCGACCGAGGGCCTGCGCGTCATCGGCGAAACGAAAGCGGGCGGTTTCCTGTCGCGGTATATCTATGACAGACGCGTAGAAACGAGCGACAAATATTCCGTGTCCGCGCTTAGCTTGCAGGATTTCTTCATCGGTCTTGTGGGCGGCGAAAAGGAGGTAATGTAATAATGGATACTATACTTGGCATGGCAAAAATAAATTGGCGGCACTGCAGGACGGCGTGGCTGATCGCGGGCATCGTTTTCCTGGTGGCGGGTCCGGCGAATTACATCGTGTGGCTTATACTCGATTTTGACGATACGTCCCTTGTGGCGATGTGCAACTATCTGTATCTGCTGCCTGTGTGCCTCGGCATTTTCGTACCGGCGCAGAATTTCCATAAGCTCATGCATCTCGGAGGCAAGCGGCTGGACTTCTTCAAAAGCAGTCTGCTCACCTATGTTCCCGTCTGCGCGGTTGTTAGCCTGCTGAGCGTCGTGGCGAACCTGACGGTGGACAGGTGGATGGTAGCCAGCGGCGAAATTGACGCAGCGCTCGACCTGCTGAACGCGTTCGAGTTCATGGAACACGGGGCGGTCATCGCGTTCCTGCAAATGACGGCGTTCCTCATCTTCGCGAGCTGCGCCGCGCACACATTGACTCTGATTCAGGGGCGTTGGTATGGCTGGGTCTGCGATGCCATGCTGGTAGCCTTCATCTGCATGTTCGCGCCTGTCAAGCCTTTGCTTGACGCGATGGTATGGTTCTGGTATATGGCGATATTCCACAGCATGGCCGCCGTGCAGATACTGTTCTGTCTGGCCGTGTCAGCGGCGCTCTACTGGGTAAGCTCTATTCCGATTCGGAGCAGAGCATTCTAGCGTAGCCGGACATGAGTAAAGAGTGTACGGGCAAACCTGCTTAATATAGAAACCGAAGGGCGGCCGCGTGGCCGCCCTATTTGTGCATTGAAATTGGCTTCGGTGAGCTGGCTGCCGCGACTACCAGTCCCCGAAGGGATTTTCGAACGGGTCGCTTGGCGTTTGGCTTCCGTATGGGTCGCTTGGCGTTTGGCTGCCGCCGTCAGATCCTGAACCGCCTGAGCCGCTGCTGCCGCTGCTGCCCTGGTTCCATTCGCCGTATACGTCGGCTTGCGTGGCGAGCTTGACATCTACTGTCGCCGTGCCGCCGTCACGTATATACGTCACCTTCACCACGTCTCCCGCCGAATAATTCAGCAGCGTCTTTATCAAATCCGTGCTGCTCGTTATTTCCTTGTCGCCGACCTTGGTGATGATGTCCTTCATCTTCAGCCCCGCTTCGTCGGCGGGGGAGCTGCCGCTCACGGCGGTGATGAAAGCGCCCTTCGTGCCGCTGGCAATTTTCAGGTTCGGGTACTGTTCGGCTATCGTCCCCGCGTCCGCCGCGCTGACGCCCATGTAAACGCGCTCAAAGCTGCCCGTTTTGATGACCTTCTCTATTATTGGCTTTGCCGTGTTGATGGGGATGGCGAACCCCATGCCCTCTGCCTGCGCCTTGGCCGTGTTCACGCCTATGACCTTGCCCTCTTTGTCGAGGAGTGGCCCGCCGCTGTTGCCGCTGTTGATGGCGGCATCCACCTGAATCAGCCCTTCCATAGTCGTGGCCTTGTTTCCGTCGGATGCTGTGATGGAGCGCCCCAGTCCGGAGATGATGCCCTGAGTCATGCTGCCGTTGAAATCAAGCCCCAGCGGGTTGCCTATCGCCGCCACGTACTGGCCTATTTTGGCATTGTCCGAATCGCCAAGCTCTGCGGGCTTGAACGCCTTGCCCGTAGCGTCCACCTTGACGATAGCGAGGTCTATCGAGCTGTCGTTCCAGAGCAGCTGGCCTGCCACGGTCGAGCCGTCCGAAAGCAGCACTTCTATCTTGTCGAGCGTACCGTCCAGCACGACGTGGCTGTTCGTCAGTATATAGCCGCTCTCGTCCACGATGATGCCGGTGCCGACGCCGCCGCTCTCCTGCGCACCGAAATTAAATCCGAAATAATTGCCGCCCTGAGTCGTGACCGTGGTGGTAATCCCGACCACCGAGTCGAGAACCTTCTGCGCGACGGCTTCCGAAATGGTGGCGTCTGAGCTGGGCTTAATCGTAACGTTCGGGCCGCTTGCAGTCACGGGCGCACCGCCGCTGCCGACCAGATTTGCGCCGATGAACCCGCCCGCAACGCCGGACGCTATCATCGCTACTATAATGATAACAATGAGAAGCCCGAACCTTCCCCTGTCAACGAGCGGCGTTTTCGTGCCGTTCACGCCCGCGACGGCAGCCGCAGCATGCCGGCGTGGAGGTGGGAACGAAGGGTTCGCGCCCTGCCATTGAGGTGCCCGAGGTCCCTGGGTCGCGTGGGTTGCGCGGGGTGCCTGGGTCGCATGAGGTGCGCCTGGCGTTTGCGGTGCGCCTGGTCCTTGGGTCGCGTGTGGTGCGCCTGGCGTTTGAGCCGCGTGAAGTCCTTGAGCTGCTTGCGGCGCTTGGGATCCTTGCGGCGCTTGGGCCGCTTGATGTACTCCGTTCGGCGTGTCGCCAAAAGAGCCGCTCACCTGGCCGTATATGCGCGGACGCTCCGATGGCAGCCCTTCGCCTTGTGCCTTATCCTGATCTTCATTAAAAAAATCTTTGTATTCCATATTTCCCTCCAAGTATGAGAGCCCTTGGGAACGTCCCCGCTGACCCTCGCCGTCAGTTCGTTTATACCCATATACTAGTTGTTATTCCTTAAACAATCCTTGAATCATACACCATATTCTGATTCGATCGCATTGTAGACGCGCACGCGGCGGTTATACCCATAAGCGACTTACGTTGAAATTTCAGCGTTTGTTAAAACAGATTGCGCCGTTTTTTGCTGTTAAACTCGTGGGAATGCCCGTAGCTGGTGAAATTTCAACAGCTACGGGCATTTTATACTATCAAACTGAGGTTATGTCATAAAGCCGACTCATACTTTTTAATCACAGTGCTATAATGCAAGCTGCAAGCAACGCGTTGCCAAAGATACTATTGTGGCATTTGCGTTTTTCGGTTCGGATTTTCCTTCAGCTCAACTATGTCCTTTGATATTTGTTCGATACGCCTTATGATTTTTTTATAAAACAAATTGTATTCAATCAATAGCAATATCGCAATAACAATAGCTACTTGAATATAAAAAATCAAAAACACGCTCCACTCAATACGAATATCCATAATCACCTATCCTTCCCAGATAACGTCACAAAAATAATATTTAATATTTATAACAAGCATCAAGTTAACGACCATGTATGGATTACATATATACCTGTTTTTTTTGAATTAAAACCATTGTGCTCCACATATGTCCTCATAGTATATCACGCTTTGCGTGATTTATCTATTCTCTTTTTGCTGGCGTATGTGTCAAGTGATATTTGAACTCCATCATGCATCCTTTGATGTTGGGCGGCGTTCTTGTTGTGTGGTTCCCATTCGCTCAGGGTGGCCACTTGGGTAGCCACTTTGACACCACTATTCACAACCAATTACCACCATAGCGGCTGCATCGAACTTCCCTGATGCAGCCGCCCTGCACCGTCATCGCCTCTCTGTAGGCATGAATCAAATGTCCTGTTTTCGTTGAAATTTAGCCGTTTTCAGGCGCTGTCTCGGATGCCGCCGCATAGCGATTCAGCGCAGTGCAGAATCATGAGCCGTATTCCGATTTAATCACATCGTATATCCGCACTCGGTTCTCTCTATCATGATGGACAAAGAATCCGCGCATGCGTTCCAGGTATACCTCGTCGGGCAGGATGTCCAACGGCTCCGCGCCCCCGCTCCAACGGACGTTTTCGTCGATCGCCCTCGCCAGCTCTGACACCAGGGCATCCGCGTCCGCCGCGACCGCGCCGAACCCGCAGGCCTCGTAGTCGAACCCGCCGGCTCCGCCGAACGCGCCGTAGCGGTCAGGCGGCAGGGACGGCGGCTGGTAATAGATCACGGGCTTCTCCATATAGGCGAAGTCGAACTGCACGCCGCTGTAATCCGTTATCAGCACCGCCGCCTGT
>JAIRPQ010000084.1 GCA_031256875.1 Eubacteriales Family XIII. Incertae Sedis bacterium
GGCTGGCATTCTAACCAACTGAACTACCGGGCCATATGGTAGCGGCGAGTGGAGTCGAACCACCGACCTTTCGGGTATGAACCGAACGCTCTAACCAACTAAGCTACACCGCCGTACCTGCCGCGCCCCAAAAGCGCCGCAATAGAGATTGTACTATGCTACCACTCATCATGTCAAGGAAACACAGCAAAAAAAATCAATTATCTGAATCAAAGGCCTATTATTGCCCTATTATTATACGAAAGAGCCGCCGCCTGGCGTACTTGCCAAAGGGCGGCTCTATCGTCAGCAGATGATTACATCCATCCGTTATATGGTACTGCCCAGTAGAATATCAGGAACAGGGCTATGACAACGCCCGCTATGACGGCAATCCAGCAATACAGCTTCGTCCGCCTGAGTTCTTTTGGGTCAAGCTCCTTCTTCGGCGTGATGTGCATTTTTTCGAAATACTCGGTCTCGAGCTCGCTGCGCTTCTGGCCCATGGATCCGAGGATTGCGAACGCCACGCTCAGGTAGATGCCGATGAAGAACGGGTCGAGGAAATTATAGAATATGGTCACGATGCCGAATCCGTACAGCAGCTTCGTGACTAGGAACCCGATAAAGCCCGCCAGCATGGAGTAGAATGCCCCGCGCGCGGTCAGCTTCTTGCTCCACACACCCGCGAAGGCCACCACGCACCACGACGAGGCTATGAGCGTGCTTGCCAGCCACGCGACCACGCGGATGCCGCCCAGGTTGGCGCAGGCCAGCGCGAATGCTATCACCCCGAACAGCAGCATTATAAGGCGGCTGACGCGGAGCTTGTGGGCATCGTCCTTAAATTTGAAGTCGAAGATGTCGTTCGTGATGCTGAACCCGACGATGGACAGGAATGTCGCCGCCGAGGACAGCCCCGCCGCCATGATGCCCGCGAGAGCGATGGACCCCGCGATGGCGGGCGCGAGATTGTAGAATCCCCACACCAACGCGCGTTCCGGCTCCAGCCCCGCGTCAACGTTGATGATGGAAATCGCCATCAGATGTAGAATAAGTAAGAATATAGCCGTTACCACCGACCCTATTACGCCGGC
This sequence comes from Eubacteriales Family XIII. Incertae Sedis bacterium, assembly GCA_031256875.1. Classification (GTDB taxonomy): domain Bacteria; phylum Bacillota; class Clostridia; order Peptostreptococcales; family Anaerovoracaceae; genus JAIRPC01. The sequence continues at coordinate 1,077 of JAIRPQ010000084.1, forward strand.
GCGGATGGCTACGTTCTCCGACCTCGCCATCATATGACGGCCGGCCTGCCAAGGACTGATGCCTGTGACGATGAACCAGACGCAGCCGTAGATGACCGTGTAAATTACCGCACCAAACGGGTCAGTGGATCCCGTTCCCGCGATATTGCCATGGTAGGCCAGAAGCCCTTCCGGTGCTTCCGGATTGTTCATGAGGTTCGAGATAAGCTCCCCAAGGCCGCCGCCGTGGTTGAGCAGATACGGCATGGCTATGACCGTTCCGGCCAAGAACACGAGGAACATCATGGTGTCGGTAATGATAACACCGTTTGACCCCGAATAGAATGTGAACGAAACAAAGCAACCAAAAGATATCAGAAAACACCAAATCAAATCAAGTCCGGTTAGCTCGGAAAGCAGTACGCCAGTGCCTGTGGTTACAGCGAGCAGGTAGCATGTAATGGACAATACCGTAATGACGCCGGATAGCCGCTGAAGCCTTTTGCTGTTGAACCTTTTTCCGAAATACTCCGGCATCGTCAATGTTTCCGCGCGCCTTAGATAGCGTCCGAAAAATATAACGCCAAAGGTGAGTCCTGCCGCCGTGAAAGTGTTAATCACCATCTCGTTAATAAAATTGCCGCTGTATGACCAGCCGGTTTCTCCCATGAAACCGTTCGTGCTCAGCATGGACGCAACGAGCGATCCTACGATCAGGAACGTCGGCATGTTGCGCCCGCTTACATAGTAATCTTCCGTATTTTTGATCTTGTTGCCTACTACAAAGCCGACAATCACGTAGGCAGCGATGCTCAAGATGATGATAGTGATTTGTATATTCATCCTTTCCTCTCCTTCCAAGATATAGCAATCAGTTATGCCTTAGTGAACTTCGGGCATTGCTCACGGCTAAAACAAAACTATTCACTGCCATCGCCATCGCGGGCAGCATCGTCTTTCTTGTCTTTGTTCAGCCTGTACAAAGCCAGTATCCCTACGAATGTAACGAGCAAGCCGGTCACTAATGCCATAATAATTTCTCCCATAACAACTACACCTCCTTTCAAGAAAGAAAACAACAACGGGCAGGGCATATCGGGCATATCCTGTGTATGACACGCCCTGCCTGAAAAAACGATTCGGCATTCACAGCTTCGGAATGCCGTTCCAACCACTCGCGCCTAGCTTAGGCGCTCATCAAACTGTCCGCTAGGTTCACGCACGATACCGCATCGTCGGAATAGTACGCGGCGAACCTGTCGGCGTAGTCCTGGTTTAGCGGCGCACCGCCGATCATCACCTTGACGGACTCGTCCAATCCCGCGTCCTTCAAAGCCTTTGCCACATCGTCCATCGCGCCCATCGTGGTCGTGAGCATCGCCGACATCGCAAGTATGTCAGGCTGGTGCTCCTTGACCCCTGCCACGACGTCCGCGGTGGGTACATTGATGCCGATGTCCACTACTTCATAGCCGCTGCCCTCCAGCAGCATGATGCAGAGCTTCTTGCCGATGTCATGCAGATCCCCGTTGACCGTGCAGAACACCACTTTGCCTTTGTTCGTCACATCGCCTTGGGCCAGCAGCGGCTTGACCACCTGCATGCCCGCGTCCAGCGCCTGGGCCGACTGTAGTACCTCTGGTACGAACATCTCGCCGTTTTTGAAATACTTGCCGACTACTTCCATGCCCGCGAGTAGGCCGCCGTTGATGATGTCCTGCGGCGATTCGCCGTCATCCAGCGCTTCCTGCGCCAGTTCTCTTGCATCATCCACTTCGCCTGCTTCAACGGCATCTGCGATTTCTCTCAATATCCTGCTCATTTGCTTCACTCCTTATAGTCAAATATCCGCTGTGTCATTTTGCCGCCGCTTTTGACACTGTGTCATCTATGAATTTTGCCGCGTCCGCGTCTAGCGGCGTAGGCTCGTGCGTCTCGAGAATGTTGAGCGCTTTTTCGTAGGCAGCGGTCGTCATGTCCTTGCCGCCGTCAGCCGCCCATGCGTCTCTCGCCCTGCGGTCAATCAGATTGGAATTGGATTGGATGGATTTATAGTTGGAGGTCGTATGTGCGTGAGAGACAAATTCTCCGCCGACGCCAATCTCCTTGATCAGGTCAACGCAGAGTGTCTTTTCGTTCACATCGAACCAGTTGACGGTGTGCAGCACCATCTTGAATATTTCGGCATCTATCAGAAGCTGCGCGAAGTCGAACGTCATTCCTAGATCCAGCATTCCTGCCCCATAAATGATGTTGGCGCCACCCTGGGCAGTCAACATGGAAGTTATGGTTTTCTCGTGTGCGGCCTGCGCGTCGGGAACCTTGCTGTCCGCCTATCCACCTGCCACAAAGCTGGGCAGTAAATAATACCTCGCGAGCTGCGCTACGGAGTTGTTTATCATCGCAAGCTCCGGCGATCCGACAGGCGTCGTAAGATGCACCATGTCCATCATGGTGGTGGAGCTGCCGTAAATCACGGGAGCGCCCTTCCCCGCCAGCTGATCCAGCGTCAGCGCCGCGAGGACTTCGGCGTTGTGCGTGACGAGCGTCCCCGCTATCGTGACAGGTGCCGTGGCGCCGGAAAGAGCCATCGAAATAATATTGACGGGTATCCCGTTCTCTGCGCCCGCGATAATGCCGTCCGTCGTCGTCGGATTCAGCTGCAAGGGGCTGGTCGGGCATACGTTGAACGTAAGGATGGGACGCTCGCGCAGCTTTTTCCTGTCGCCGACAATCTTGGCGGCCATGTCGATAATCAGCTCAGCGTTCTCGCCGCCGTCCGGTCCCATGAACCAATGCTTGCTCGTGTTGTTGAACATCACCTGGGCGTTGTAGAGCGCCTGCATATGCGGCGGCTTGTCTGCGGCTGCTACGGCGCGGAAGCCTACGGGCAGCACGTCTATCGCGTCCGCCACCCTCGTTATTTTCTCCAGATCCTTTGTGGTGGATCTTCTGTGTTCCTTCGTGTACGGGTCGATTACGTCGATTCCTTCTCCGAAATTGACGAACGCTATCGAGCCGGGTCGCACCGAATAGTCGTTCTTCTCGTCCCTTCCCGCCAAGAATATGCTGCGGGGCGCAGTCTTTATCGCGTCCAATACCACGTATTCAGGTATCTTTACAATCTCCCCTTCCACGGTGGCGCCGGCCTTTTCAAAATAACTGCGCGCTCTCGGGCTTTCCATTTTGATTCCGACCGTCGCAAGCACTTCCATCGTCGCTCCATGAATCTTATCGAGATCGTCCCTGGAAAGAACGTTGGATCTGCCATAGGCGTATCGCAATTCGTCCAGAACAAATTTCTGCCTTCTATCCCGTCTGCCCATATCTTATGCCCTCCTTTCGTTTTTTGCATAGTTACCGCCAATTTGTGTCTTTCTTTTACTGCTCTTATTTGTCAATTAGCATTCCTCCTATCGTTCCAGACCGGCGATATTCTCATATTGCCAGCCACCCAACCTTTGTGATGTGCGCCCGCGGTGCCTGTTTAGGCGCATGCAACGGGGAAATTATTCCCCCGCGTCTATTGCCGCCTGAACCGCCGCTTCCACCTTTGCGAGCGCGTCCGGAGACAGCGGATCGGTCCTGTGCTCCGCAAGCAGTTTTTTGGCCAGCTCCCTCGCCCTGTCCGGATAGCTCTTTGCTTCGGCCTCCCATGCGCCATACGACTGGCGATCGCTCACAAGCGGCTGCCAAAGCTCTGTGCGTACATGCCGGAGCGTGTGCTTCTGCGAGAGGAAATTGCTTCCCGCGCCGGCCTTGCATACGGCGTCGACGACCTCTACGGCAAGCGTATCCGCGTTGACCGCGTCGCCCCGCAGCGTACGCTGTATCATCGACGTGATTTCATCGTCCATTATCAGCTTTTCGTAGGACGATATCAGCGCGTTGTCCAGCGAACCCGACGCGCCCAGCACGTCTACGCCGCCGACCGCCGGCAGGAAGCTGTTGTAGAATGTCTCGAATGCGGCCTGCTCGTCGTTGATTTTGGAAGCACATGAAAACCCTGTGACCGTACAGGGGATATCGTAATACAGAGCCATCTGAGCCGAAGCGATGGCGGCAAGCCCCATCTCCGGAGCCGCCCACAGGCCGAGCCCCGACGACATTTCCATGAAGGTCACGCGCGGCGACATGATGACGGGCGCGCCCTGCCTCAGCAGCTGCGCTATGACTATGCCCGCAACTATCTCCGCGTTGTGCATAGTGACGCAGCCTATGAGCGTCATGGGCCCCGTAGCCCCCATCATCGGGCACGGGATAACCCCGAGCGGCAGCCCTGCTTCAACGACGTCAATCAGCCCGTTGCCCGGGCCCTCGGCATAGCTGAGCGGGCTTACCGACGATATTTCGAGATATGCTATCGGGTTAGCGCGAAGCTCGTCCATTCCGCCCACGGCAGCCGCAAGCACGTCTATGATGAAATTCGTCTCGTGCGCGGACTCAATGCAGATGCGGAGCGGCTTTGTGGTGTTTTTGACCATGGCGGCCGTCTGCATGGTGACTACCGCGTGCGTTGGGACATCCTGCGGAAAAATGCAGGATACGATATCGGTATTGGGCAAGGCGTCCGCGACCCTCACGAAATCCTCAAGATCCTTCATGAGCACATCCCGCTTCCGGCCTGTCTCCACGTCCAGTATGAATGGTGTACCCACGCAGGTGTGGTTGTACGCTTTCTTCTCGCCCCATTTGATTTCATATTTTTTGTCGCGCCCCCAGGTGGAGAAATGCGACGGTGCTGTGGACAGGCCCTTTTCCACCAGCGCGCGCGGGAAATATACGCGGTGGCCGTCCACCTTCAGACCAAGCTCGGCGCATTTTCCGAGAAAGCGCTCCGATGTCGCGTATATGCCTGTGTTTTCAAGCAGCTGCAGTGTCGCTTCGTGCATCTGCCCGAGCTCATTCTTGCTGAGATATTCATAAAACTTCATAATATTGCTCCTATTCTCAGGCGACAAGGCCCGCGCCTTCGCGCTGCGCCTTGTATTTTGCCAGATCTTCGTCGTCCATATATTCGCGGATTATTTCGTCCTTCGTCTTGAAGCCGTAGTCCTCCTTCAGCCACTTCATGCCGGACTTCATTACGAAGAACATCAAGACAGATACAGGCAGCGCTGTGAAAATAAGCATTGCCTGAAGCCCGCCCAGCTGAATGCTCGGTATGATGCCGCCGCTCGCCTCGGCAATCTTGCTGCCCGAATACATGAGCGAAAGCGGCGCGACGCAGAGCATGACGGCCCAGAACAGGCGCGTGTTCTTCGACGGGTCATCCGACGCCTTCATGCCCAGCGTGGATGCGGCGGCAAGGGTATAGGACGCGGAGTCCATGGTGGTCACCAGCAGGAAAAACGCTACGAGGAACCATATTATTAAAATGATGTTCCCGCCGGGGAGAGACAGCACCAAATCGGAAATAACGGGGTTCACGACATACCCGCCGTCAATATATGATTGCACCGCATTGAAGCCGCCCTGGACATACTGGCCCAGACCGTAGTTCGATATCGTGCCGAAGAAAACCAGCGAGCCTGCCGTGCCCGCGAGCGTAGTGGTCAGTATGATGGAACGTATCGTCCTTCCTCTTGATATCTTCGCAATGAATATCCACATCCAGGGCGCGAGCCCAATCCACCATGCCCAGTAGAAGCAGGTCCAGTCCTGCGGAAATCCCGTGGAATGAATCGGATCCAGATAGAAGCTCATCGGCACGAACTGGCTGATCATCACGCCTATCGACTGCACGAAATTGTTTACGATGAAAAGCGGCGATACCAGGACGAGGAACAGCACACACAGCAGTATCGAACCCCACGTCGTAAAACGGGAAACCTGCTGCATGCCCTTCTTCAGGCCCATATATGTAGAGGTCGCGAACGTGACCGTTATCACGCCGACGAGGATGGCGTATGCCATGAACCCTTCCATGGCTTCGGGGCCTCCGAATATATTCCTCAGGTTGTTGGCCAGCATGGGCACTCCCGTGCCGTATGAGATGACCAGTCCGCCGAGTATGCCGAATATGAATATGATGTTGATGACGCGGCCGAGCCATCCGTTAACGCGGTCGCCGAGCACGCCTTCGCACCCTACCTGCAAGGACAGATCTTCTTTCTTGCGCACGTAGTACCTATATGCCAGAGGCACGACCCCTACCGCATAGATGCTCCACGCGGGTATGCCCCAGTGGAAAAAGCTGTAGCCTACCGCCATTTCCGTGATATCATATCCGGCGGTGGTGCGCATGGCCGCCTCCGCCATACCTTCGGGCGCTGCCGCTTCCATGGTGAACGGCGTCCAGATGGCATACATGACCCACTCTATCGCGGACCAGTAGAGGATGCTCGTGCCCATCGCCGCGCAGAATATCATAGCAATCCAGCTGAACACGGAATACTCGGGTTTCTCCTTGCTCATTTTGATAGCGCCGTATTTTGAAAATGCCAGGTAAATGTTGAATATCAGTGCTACGATAACTATAAGCATCAGATAAAAGCCTACGACCCGCAGAACGCTCGCTCGCGCGCTGTCCAATGCCTCGGGTACCTGCTGCGGAAAACCTATAGTGAGAGCTACGAGCAGTCCCAGCAGGACTATTGCAATAATTACTGCCAGCTTGTCGATTCGCAGCTTGCTGCCGACGATGCCTGTGTCCAGTTCTTCCATAGCCGTCTCCTCTCTATTTTAAGTTCCACTCCGTTACCGATTTGATACGCCCAGTTGATGCGTTGCTATGATGTGTTACCGATTTGCCGCGCCCAATTGATGCGTTACTATGATGCGTTACCGATTTGCCGCGGGAACGCGGCGCTGTCTAACCGTATGTGAATTATGAATAAGCAAATTCAATGCCAGCAAAATATTCACTGAATTGCGGCGATAATTATCGGATAATAAATAAAACAATGCAGATATGCATTGTTTTTCGGCAAAAATGAGAATATTCCCAAAATATATGCTATAATATTTCTATGAGGAGATGGTTCAACGATATTTTTCCGGAAGACGCCAGTATCCGGTATCAAAACAAGTTCTACAAGCTGATGGTGGAGTACCTCGGCGACGAGATTCTTGTTACCGACAGCAACGGGATCGTGATTTACGCGAATCCGACAGCCGCCGCCATCATAGGCATCCCCATCAACAAGCTTATCGGAAAAAACACGAAGGATCTGATGACCGAGGGCTACGTTGACACCAGCGTTTCCGAGAAAGCCCTTGAGAAGCGTTGCACCACGTCCATTCTGCAAAAGCTCCACACAGGCAAGACCGTGCTAGCGACGAGCGTCCCCATCTTCGACGACGAACACGAGAAAATCAATATGGTCATCACCACCTCGAAGGATATAGAGGAAATCAACAACATGATTTCCATGATTGAAGACCAGAAACAGGAGCTGAAGCTGCGCGACGAGACCATCAAGGGGCTTCAGGACGACATGTTCGAAAACATAGGCTTCATTACACATGACAGCCTTATGGAGAACATCAAGGATACGCTGGTTCGCATCGCGCCGCTGGACGTGACGGTGCTGATCGAGGGCGAGACGGGCGTCGGCAAAGACGTGGCCGCCAAATCCATACACAAATTCAGCAACCGCAAGGACAAGCCTTTCGTAAAGATAAACTGCGGCACCATACCCGAAAACCTCGTCGAGTCCATCCTGTTCGGATACGACTCCGGCGCTTTCACGGGCGCGGAAAAAGGCGGCAAGCACGGAAAGCTCGAGATGGCGGACGGCGGCACGCTGTTCCTCGACGAAATCGCCGAGATGCCGCTTTCCTCACAGACGAAGTTGCTCGAATTTATACAGGACGGCGTTTTCTCGCGCGTTGGCGGCACGGACATCATCTCGGTGGACGTGCGCATCATTGCCGCCACGAATGCCGATCTGAAGTCGCTCTGCAATTCAGGCATGTTCCGCAAGGATCTGTATTTCAGGCTGAATGTCATCCCGCTTTACATACCGCCCCTGCGCGAACGCAGCGGCGACGTTATTACGCTCACGAAATATTTCATAACAAACCTCAACAAAAAATACCGCGGCCACAAAGCCATCAGCGCGCCGGCCATGCATTTGCTGTTGACGCATCCATGGCCGGGGAATGTGCGCGAGCTTGAAAACACGCTGGAGCGCATATACATCATGTCCCAGGGGGCGAGCATTGAGCAGGAAGCGGTGCGCGACGTGCTGAACGACAACATGGCGTTCGCGAATCCCGAGGCGGCGCTAAATTCCATCAGCCAGCCCGTGCCTTCGGGCGCATCGTTCAAGGAAGCGCGCACGGAGTTTGAGAACAGGCTCGTCAACGAAGCATATGAAATGGCGGGCTCGACATACAAGGCGGCAAGCCTCCTGAACATCGACCAATCCACCGTAGCGCGCATACTGAAGCGCCAAAAACAGGACTGATTCAACGCTAAAAAAATATGGCCAAAGCAATGCATATATGCATTGATAATGTGTATTTTCCTTGGCGGGGCTCTTTTTTCCTGTAATTATGCGGCCTATCGTTAGGCATGACATTTGCTTCTATTATTATTCAAGCACGTACAACGCACGGTTTGTATCAATCATAATGGCATAATGGCAATGACAAAAGGAGGTAGGTTTTTATGAGTGAAAAGTATTTGACTCGATACGGCGACAACTACGCCGCATGGACGACAGAAGCCGAAATCAAGCAGGACATTGAGGACGGCACGAGCGATGCGGCGAAACGGGGCAAGATACCGCCTATGACCGACGATGAAATGAAGCATCTCTATGAGATTATCGCATCGCCTGAGCGCATAGTTTCGGTAGAGCCTGGGAATGAGGTGGTCGTATCCTTCGACGCGGGCACATTGAAGCTCTGCGTGAGAAACGGCATACCCATGGACCGCCTTCAGGCTATCCTGACGCAGGAGCGCGCGCTCGCTTCGGACAGCATCGAGCTATGCCATGTCGACTACAGCTACAAGCCGGTCAAGCCAATCATTTCAGAGGAGCGCCAGGCTATGGAGCAGGCGCAGCTGCTGGCTACGCTGCCGCTGCTGTACGGCGCGATGCCGAACCTCGGCCTGTACACAAAGCCCGACGGCCCCTGCGACAACTGGTCAGAGCTTCTCCCGCTGGGCAAAATCGACGAAGCCAGGGCCGCCCAGGAGGAAGCCATCGAGCATGCGGTGCGCGATATCGTATTCGTGGCGTCTAATATGATCGAAAGCGGCGCGGACGGGATAAACCTGGACACGGTGGGGGCTTCCGGCGACGCGGACGTGAAAGCCAGCCTTGAGGCAGTGCGAATCCTGTCGGAAAAATACCCGGGTACGGGTTTCGAGATGGGCATGGCCGGCGAGTTCAATCTCGGCATGCACGGGAAGCTTGAGTTCGACGGGGAGCGCATCGCCGGACTTTATCCCCACGACCAAGTGAAACAGGCGGAAGCCGCCGGCATCGGCATATTCGGTATGGCGGTCAACACGAACAGCAGCAAATCGCTGGCGTGGAACCTGGCGCGCGTCATCACCTTCGCTAAGGCGGCTACAGCCGTGTCGAATATACCCGTACACGCCAATGTGGGCATGGGCGTCTGCGGCATACCGCTGTCTGTAATACCGTCCGCTGACGCGGTTTCGCGCGTTGACAAAGCGCTCATTGAAATCGCCAAGATAGACGGGTTGTAGGTGGGCGCCGGAGATACCTTCGGCATGGCGGTAACCCATGAGAGCACGGCTGGGATCGGTGGCATAAGAGGTGCCGGAGATCTGGTGTTCAGGATGGAACTGCAGAAGATGAAGATAAACGAAGCGAAAAAATACGTAGCCGACAAGCTGGGAGCCAAGGTTTCCGACCTCGCGGACTGTGCTGTTATGAAAGACCTCAGAGAAGATCTGAATATCGGCACTACGCAGTCGCGCCCTGACGCCGGACTCGGCATACAGACGAAATTCCGCATCGCCGACATACTCGGAATAAAAATCAACAGTGTCGAGAAATTCAAAAAGGAAGCCGGCATCTGACATATATTTTGACGGCGATATACAGCTATATACTGCGATATACAGGCTATATAGGAGAAGGTACGGCGGGCATTTTGTCCGCCGTACCTGTAGGGTGGTAAAGAGAAAATGATATATGCGGGCTTCCGTTAAGCCGGATGCCCAAAAGTCGTTATTGCTATGTTTTCAGGCAGCGTCCCTGTCGGGCCATTGCAGGAACTGCACACGGTCTGCCGTGACCTCTACGGGGTATCGCTTGATTCCCTCGGAATCCGTATACTGATCCGTGCGGATGCGCCCGCTGACGCCGGCCAGAAATCCCTTCCTAAGATATCTTTCGCAGATATCACCTTGGTTTCCGAATACGGTTACGCGCATGAAATCAGCCCTGTCTTCCTTTGAATACGTGTCGTCGATGGCGAGCGTGAACGTGCATATCGTCCTGCCTTCGTCGGTCCTGCGAACATCCGGATCCTTCGTGAGACGTCCTATTAGATTGATGTTGTTCATAAGCATTTCTCCTCATTATTATTGCGAACATTTGCGAGCGTTGGCAATTGTCGTATTCTGCGTCCGCTCTCCTTTTCTTATTAAGGTTATTATACCATAAATTTACTTATTGTCAAGTATTATTATAAAATAATTTAATTTTCTTTTATTGAGGTATATTCCAATCGTGCTGAGGCTTATGCAGACTGGCTGGAATGCAGGCCGGAATATAGAAAAGAACCACCCGTCGGGGTGGCCCTTTTGTGTGTGTGGTTCGCTATAGATGGTTCGCTCGCACGGGGCTTCGCGCCCTGCCCTGGGCGTGTCCGCCCTGCCCCATGCGTGTTATGAAACAGCCTGAAGGCGCGGCGACAGCTCCTGTTAATAGAGAGCCGCGAATATCTCGCGTATCTCCTCGTCGGAGAGGAATACGTAGTTGTTGCCGAGCAGACGCTGCTGGTTGTCCACCGTGGACTTTGTGAACTCGTCTATCTGCGCTTCCGTCATGCCGTATTCTTTCAGCGGCTTCTTCGGGAGCAGCTTGCCGAGCAGCGCGTCAAGCGCATCATACACGTTGTCGTCCGCCGGGACATCTATGACCTCCGCAAGCAGTTTTGTCAGCTGTTCTATCTTACCGCTCGGCTGCTTCGCGATATATTTCTTCATCACCTCTGTGAAGAACTGATAGTTCGCCTCGCCGTGCGGCACGTGGAACGCCCCGCCTATCGAGTATGAGAGCGCGTGGACGGCGGCACAGCCCGCGTTGCCGAACGCTATGCCCGCGTAGTTGGATGACAGCACGAATTCTTTCAGGTGATCCTTGAACGCGTCCTCATCCTTGCCCGCGATCTCCTTGTAGGCGCGCATGATCATCTCTATGGCCTGCTTGGAATACATCTCCGTGAACGGCGAAGCCTTTGGCGAGAGGAAGCTCTCGACGGCGTGGATCAGCGCGTCAACGGACGAGGTGACAAAGACCTTGTACGGCAGCCCTTTCATGGTCTCGGGGATCAGCACGGCCTGGTCAGCATAGGTTTCCTCGACCGCGATGCCCTTTTTCACGTGCAGGCTTTTCAGCTCGGCTATCGCCACGTTTGTGACCTCGCTGCCCGTGCCGCAAGTGGTCGGGATAACGACCAGCTCTTTCACCTTTTTGGGCGGCACAGCCCCCGTGAAGAGATCAACCGATTTTTCTGGCACGTCGAGCGCGAGGATCTTGCAGATGTCCACGATCGTGCCGCCGCCGAGCGCGATAATCCTGTCATACTCGTATTTCCCCGCTTCCGCCACGAGCGCGTCGATCATCTCGTCCGACGGTTCGCCCATGCCGAATTTCTCCTGGTACACGACGTTCGTTTTCACGCCGAGCGGAGCCACATACGGCGTGTATATCCACTCGTTCGTGACGAGCAGGTCGCGCTCGCCGATCTTGAATTCGTCGTTGAACGCCGCGACCGTTTCATAGTAATAAACCTTTGGTACTACTCTCAATGCTAACATAATATCTACCTTCTTTCTGCTTAAACAAGCTATATGCTTTTGAATTTTCCGCCAGTCTGCGCTTCGCTTATCAGAGCTTTTCGCCGAAGCGTTTTTCAAATTCCTCTTTCAGCGCGTCGCGCGAATCCGGGTGGGCGATGGCTATGAGGTTCTTCGCGCGCTGTCTGAGCGACTTGCCCTTGATTTCCGCAATGCCGTATTCCGTCACCACATAGTCCGTGTCGCAGCGCGAGGTCGTGACTGGCGCACCCGTGTCGAGGAACGAAACGATCTTCGATATTGTCGAGCCGTCCTTTTTCACGGTCACGGACGGCATGGCGATAACCGACTTGCCGCCCTCAGCCATTGCCGAACCGCGAACGAAGTCAACCTGCCCGCCTACGCCTGAGAACTGCTTGAAGCCTATCGCCTCCGCGTTGACCTGTCCCATGATGTCCACCTGGATGGCCGAATTGATGCAGACCATCTTGTGCTGCCTTGCCACGGTCATCGGGTGGTTCACGTAGTCAACAGGCTTGACTTCCACGGCGGGGTTCTCGTGCGCGAAGTCATAAAGGGCGCGCGTCCCCATGAGGAAGGTGACTGTCATCTTGCCCTTGTTCTCGGACTTCATGGAGTTGTTGATGACACCGCTGTTGTATAGTTCGAGCGTGCCATCGGCAATCATCTCGGAATGGATGCCCAGATCCTTTTTGTCTTTTAGGAAAAGCATTACGGCGTCGGGAATGGCGCCTATGCCCAGCTGCAATGTCGAGCCGTTTTCCACGAGCGAGGCGCAATGCTCGCCTATGGCCTTTTCGACATCGGTGATGGTCGGCGGCGCGACCTCAAACAGCTCGGAATCCTCCTCCACAAAAGCGTCGAACTCCGATACGTGCAGGAAGCTCTCGCCATACGTGCGCGGCATGCGGGAGTTGACCTGGGCAATGACGTATTTCGCGGTCTTTATCGCCTGGTGGGTGTAGTCCACCGAGGTGCCCGTGCTGACGAACCCGTTCGCGTCCGGCGGGCTGACATCCACGAGGGCCACGTCACAGCCAAGGCGGCGGTTTCTGATGAGGATCGGCACCTCATGGAAGAACACGGGAGCAAAATCGCCGCGCCCCTCCGATATCGCCGCTCTCGCGTTGCCCGCGGAAAACCACGGCTCAATGCGGAAATGCTCCTCCATGCCCGGTGTGGCGAAGTCCAATGGGCCAAGCCTGACCATGTGGTGTATCACGACATCCTTGTAGTTCTCGGCATTGTCCATCATGGCGCGCGTCAGCGCGGGCGG
>JAIRPQ010000051.1 GCA_031256875.1 Eubacteriales Family XIII. Incertae Sedis bacterium
AAAACTCCGTGGCAGGGCGATCCTCGAATCAATCTGCAAAAAGACGGGAATATGGCTAAACCGTATCAGGTAAAGGCTGTAATCAAAGCGGTAGCCAGGCTCGATATGCAACTATCGGATGGCGGGAAACAGGGTTATAAAGATGAAGCGGATTGAAAAATACACTTATCGGGTGGAGTGGTCGGAGGAGGATGGCGCACATATCGCGTACTGCCTTGAATTTCCGTCCCTTGCGGCGCATGGTTCTGCTCCCGAAAAGGCCCTCTCGGAGATACAGACGGTAGTGGCGGCGGCTGTCAAATGGATGGACGAATCGGGCGAGCAAGTGCCAGAACCGATTGGCGCGAAGAAATATAGGGGCAATATCTCGTTGCGCGTCTCGCCTGATATACACCGCCGGCTTGCGATTTTGTCAGCCGAAGCGGGCATTTCCTTGAATCAATACATCATCTCCAAAATCACGTTGTAGCGGTTTATCCGCACGTGTCGCGTGGCGGTGTGTGCATTATACGATTTCTCTCTCCCCGCCGCATCCACAGGCGCAATGAAAACGCAAATTCATTATTTCTATATATTGACAATAAAATAAATCTATTGTATAATACCTTGTAGTTGGAATTATGCTGTTAAATGCGGCTATTTGGAATAAGTTGGTCGTGGTGGCGGTAACTTGCTGCGGCTTGGGTAGCATGGCGTGGCGTTGTTGCCTATTTTTAGAAAGGGGACGAACATGCAGAATACTTATGGCAGGGCGGTTGATTTCAGGAATCCGAAACATATCAAGGCTGTCATCATACTTATCGCGGTGTGCGGTATTGCCGCGCTGATGGCCGTGAATTATTTCGGCGAAAAATCTGATGCGGGCGGGGCGGGCGATGTCATCTCCGGCGCGGGCGGCACGGAAATTCCCGCAGCGCCAGGCGTCGCCGGTACCCAGACGGAGCCAAAGCCAAGCGCGGGGCAAATCCCAGATGCGGCGATGCCTGCTGCCGCAAGCGGAGCGGCCGTAGATGCACAGGGACCGATTTTCGTCGATGTGGCGGGCGCGGTCAAATTGCCCGATGTCTACGAGCTAGGCGCGGGCAGCAGGGTGAACGAAGCCATCGCCGCGGCCGGCGGGCTGACGGAGGCGGCCGATACGAGGTATCTGAACCGCGCCGTCGCATTGAACGACGGCGACAGGATATATGTGCCTACGAAAAAAGAGGTGGAGTCGGGCGAGCCGATTCCCGCGTCCGCGGGTATGGACGCGGGCGCGCAGGGCTCACCGACCGCGGCAAACGGCTCCGGAACGGCAAACAACGCGGGCGCGTCAGGAACGGCAAACAACGCGGCAGCGGATTCAAAGGTGAACATCAACACAGCTGACTCCGCCGCGCTCCAGACGCTGAACGGAGTCGGCCCCGCGACAGCCCAGAAGATAATGGACTACCGCGCCCAACACGGAAACTTCGCAAAAATCGAAGACATAAAAAACGTAAGCGGAATAGGTGAAAAAACCTTCGAGAAGCTACGGGACTATATCACGGTGTAGCGACAGAAAAACAGGGCGGCCCCTGCTGCGTTACACTGTCGCCAAAACCCCAGAACAACTTGATACCGTCCCCCGTGCTACAGCCGGTTGCGAATTTTCCACGAGCGCATTATAATTATTGAAACGGCAATATACAGAGAGAGTGATAAATGTACCTATACCATGGAAGCAATACGGAAGTGAGAGTGCCGCGCCTGATCACACAGACGCGCGGGCTTGATTTCGGGTCGGGGTTCTACCTCGTTGACCAAATTTGCCTGAAAACCGCCAAGGCTATCGCGATGCTGGGCTTCGTTCGGGCTTATGAAACGAAAGGGGGCATCTGAGATGTGCAGGGATATTTCTTCCGTTCTTGCGATGATAACTCCTGGAATAATACGATTGCTGATGGAGAACCGCAGACTTGGCGTAGGCGAAGCGTCAGATATTCTTTACAACTCACAGCTATACAAGTCACTTGAAGATGAAGGAACAAAAATGTGGCGGCTCGGGTATCCGCTTCTCTATGATTTGCTGGAAGAAGAGCTTGCCACAGGAAAAATAACTTTTCCGGAGGAACAATCATGATAAAAATAATAACAGTTAACCTTTCAACAATAATCCGCGCATAGCAGAGCATTGGATTGTAGAAAACGATGAAAAAACCACAAGGCGAAATATGGTTTCTCGCATCATGTGTAGAGCTATACAAAAGCGAAAAAGGCATGAGCGGGCAGGAAGCATGGAATTATCTGCAACGGACAGGCGCTGCGGATTTTATCGTGCGCTGTTGGGATGGCCTGCACATGACAGGTCCACTCTATATTATTGATAGCATCGACGAATACATAGACACTCACGCGTAACACAGAAACATTATTTACGAAAAAACACGCCCCGCAAGCTTGCGGGGCGTACTGCTTGTTTTTGTTTTCCGGCCTAGCCTCTGCGTTTACGCTTCTTCCATTGGCTCCAGACCTTTGTTTATTCGGCGTTCGGCTTCCAGCATGTCGGCTTTTTCTTTCCAGTCGTCGGATACCGTCCTCGTTCTTGCAGTCAGATCCTCTACCGGCTCCGGCGCTATCATGTCCGTGGACTTGGCGCCCGCGTTGTTGACGATCCTCTCGATGGACTCGGGGTTGTCGAGCATGGGGCAGGGGCGCAGCATGTTCTTGCTGAACGGCACGTTCTTCCTGTACTCCATGAATATCGGCGACTGGAGCGCTTCGAGCAGCGTGACATCGTGGATGTTCACGTTCGAGTAATGGCAGAACGCGCAAGGCTCGACATCGCCGTTCGAGTTGATGTGCAGGTAACGGCGCCCGCCCGCGATGCAGCCACCCGTGTACTCGCCGTCGTTCCAGAAGTCGAGCGCGAAGATGGGCTTCGTGTCGCGAATCTCGCGAATCCTGCGGTACATATGCTCGCGCTGCTCCGGTGTGGCAAGCAGGTCGGTGACCGCGTCCTTGCCGACGGGCATGTAGGTGAAATTCCACGCGAAGCGGTTACCGAGCGAAATCATGTGGTCGATGAACTCGTCCGAACCAATGACGTCGGTGTTGTATTTGTGGTAGCAGGTCGATATGCCGTAGACGAGCCTGTACTTCTTCATGAGGTGCATCGCGTCGATGACCTTCTGGTAAGTGCCCTTGCCGCGGCGCATGTCGGTAGCTTCCTCCGTGCCCTCGATGGAGAACGCGAGCGCGAAGTTCGCCACGCGGAGCAGATCCTTGCAGAACTCCTCGTCAACGAGCGTACCGTTCGTGAACGAGAGGAAATAACAATCCTGGTTTTGCTCGGCAATGCGAATCAAATCCTTCTTGCGGACAAGCGGCTCGCCGCCCGAGTAGATGAAGAAGCGGATGCCCAGCTCCTTGCCCTGGCTGATAATGGAGTCGAGCATTTCGTTCGTGAGATTGCTCTTGTGCCCGTACTGCGCCGCCCAGCAACCCGTGCATTCGAGATTGCACGCGCTCGTGGGATCCATGAGAATCGCCCACGGGATATTGCAGTTGTATTTTTCTTCGAGCGCGACACCCGTGTTCTCCTTGTCGATGGTGGCCGAGATGAGGAAGCACTCCACGAACTTGCGGACGAGCTTGCTGTCCACATCCGCGAACAGGCTCTTGACGAACTCGTGCCACGGACCGCCCTCGGTCAGAATCTTCTCGCGCATGATATTTATCTGCCCCTGGTGAAGCCCGTCCTTGTCTAGCTTCTCCGCCAAGTCGAACATAGCGGGCAGCTTCTTGATGGGATCCCCCGAAAGGTACTTTATCAGCAGGCCGAGCGCCTCCTTCTTGGCTATTGCCGCAGCCTTGTCTTTAATGGTTGCCATGATTACCTCCTAATAACCTCCTGATTCTATCTTTTTATCCTTCTATTTAATACGCCCCGATGCCTAAACCAAAGGTAAAGTAACACGGCCTTGAACGCATTATCTTATAATGTACCACATCGCGGACGGCATTTCAAGGAAAAAAGCGACATATTTTATGAAGATTTATGGAATAATTTCGCTTATGTTGTGCCGGAATGCTGAAAAACAGCGAAAAAACCTCTATATGTCGAGAAGGTTAAGCAATAAAAATATTTTAGTAACTGTACCAATTCAGTCAAGATTACAGCAAAAGGGTCTCCTGGTACGGCGGGTGCAGGATGCCTTTTTCAGTAATTATTCCTGTTATCAGCTCGGCGGGGGTGACGTCGAACGCTGGGTTTCTTACCTTAATATTGTCAGGCGCCATCGAATCCTTGTACCACATTGTGGTGACCTCGGCGGCGTCACGTTCTTCTATCGGTATGTTTTTTCCTGTGGGGCAGGCCAGGTCTATGGTGGAGCTGGGGGCGCAGATATAGAACGGTATGCCGTAGTGCCGCGCGTTCACCGCCACGCTCAGCGTCCCTATCTTGTTCGCGGCATCGCCGTTCGCGGCCACGCGGTCGCAGCCTGTGAACACTATGTCGATAAGCCCCTCGGACATAATATATGAAGCCATGTTGTCGCAGATGAGCGTCGTGTCCACGCCTGACGCGGACAGCTCGAACGCCGTGAGCCTGGCGCCTTGGAGCAGGGGGCGCGTTTCGTCGCAGTATACGCGCAGGCCGTAGCCCTCGCGCTCCGCCAGGTAGACGCCCGCCGTCGCGGTGCCTATGCCGCCCGTGGCGAGCCGCCCCGCGTTGCAGTGGGTGAGCACGCCCATGCCAGGGTGAAGCAGGCCGAGCGCGTGCTTTCCGATGGACTCGCACATCTCCGCGTCCTCGCGCGCTATGCTCTCGCTCTCGCTTTTCAGAAGCTCCTTGACCTTGCCGACGGGCAGGCCGCTGCTCTGGTCTAGCACATCTTTCATGCGGTCGAGCGCCCATCTCAGGTTGACCGCCGTCGGGCGCGACGAGTTCAGGTATTCGTGGTTTCGCATTAAAGCTTTCCTGAATTCGCCGAAGTCCTCCGTGTCCAGGTCTTTGACGGACAGGTAGATGCCGTAGGCGGCGGCGATGCCGATGGCCGGTGCGCCGCGCACGGCGAGCCTCAGTATGGCGTCGTAAAAGTCCTCGGGCGTCCGCAGCCGCAGCTCACGCACCTCTGCGGGCAGCAGGGTCTGGTCTATGATGACGGCCTCGCTAGCGGCATCGTCAAGTCTTATCGTATCCAACATTAGTTCACCTCATTGCTCCTGTCCATATCACACAAAAATCGTTCCGGATTATTCTATCATAATAATTATTCTATGAGGGAATGGATTGCGTGAGCCGCGTTTCGCCAGCTCAAAAAACCACCGCGGCCGTCGTTTCCATAAAACTCCATAAATTACAAAAAAAAAAATAACGGTTGACAGGGATTTGATTTGATTGTATAGTGAAAAATAACTGGGTGAACAACTGGCGCGGGGAATGGAAATGAGAATGGATGGTATCGCGTTACAACAATAATACGAAATTCGCGCAAAGCGCGGCTTCTTTAATCTCTGCTGCAGAAGGGGCTATCGCGATGCGCGATTTTGTTTTATAATATATACGGCATAGGGGATATCAACATAGCTGGTATTGGGAGTTTGGAGAAAAAGAGGATGGTATGACAAAAAAGAGAAGCCCGTGGAACTCGGGCAAAAATCGGAATGCACTTAGGAAGAGGCTGATGGCGGCACTGCTGACCATAGCCATGGCGGTAACGTTCATGCCGAGCATGGCGTTCGCCACTCCGCCGGCAGACCCTGCTCCAACAGATGCGCTGACGGTGGCTGACATAGGGAATGCCGATGATTTGCTTACAAGTATCGCAGCAGTGAAGCAAATCTATGCTGATGAATCAATGACGACACCTTCGGCAGTAACAGATTGCGAAACCATTATTTCCACATATTTCGAAGATGCCAACAGCGACGACAACATGAACAAGAAGCTCTGCGAGATGATTTCAGACTACGAGTCTGTTCCCGCAGCCTACGTCTGGGAACCGGACCCGATGGTGAAAATCAAAGAGTTGTTCGCGACCTACAAGAATTTCTACACTGCGGTGGAGACGAACATCGCTTGCCTGGCAGCAAAGGCGGAGTATGATGTGGCGGTCAAGAATTTTGCGGAAGCGCTGAAGGCAGATATCGAGGCTACGACAAGCCCGCAGCCTTTCTCTGATTTTAATGCATCGTCGCCCAATCATGTCGATGGATCATCCTCCTGGCTAAATGTGAAAATTGACGGTGATGATACCACCGTCGATAAGGTGAACGACGCAGCTAAAGGCCCTGTTTACGGGAAATTCATGGTGGCGTACGCGGCACTTTCGCCGTACCTTACATATGACCCCGCCACAGCCATTGATTTTACCTCGTCACGAGGCGCTCTGGTGGCCCTGCTCGAGGGTATTCAAAGCGAATTGTATACGCAGATTGATGACAACATATATAAGATAGCCGAAGCTGTCGGTGCGGCATCAGGTGATCTTTCAAACCTCAAGGATATCCATATCTATACTGATGTCAGCTTACCTGTTGATCCCAATAGCGGAAGTGATGTTAGATATACGATTCATATTGATGAACATCTGATACTCAAAGCCAAATACGACACCACCGCCACAAAACAGCTGGCCGCGGACGTTGTGAGCGAAATGGCTGTCCTGATGACAGCCGTAGGCGTAAACAATGTTGCTGATGTGGATAGCAAGATAGACGAAATCGCTGATGCCCTCGATATAACCATTGATGGCCCTGCGAAGGACGCTGACGAAGCATTCAGCACCACTGGTGACGCTGGCCAGCTAAAGGCAGAGATAGAATACGCAGTCAGCAAGAACGACCTGTACAAGGCCATAGATAAAGCCACACCGGTTCCCGCCGCAGCGGTTGAAGCTGTAAGCACTGCCATCAAAGACCTTATCGCGGGACTGAAAGCCAAGGGTACTCTTTCCGAAGAACAGAAGGCTGCGCTTGAAACTTATGAGACGGCATTGGCGGATTTGGAAGCCGCGAATGATGCGCTGACGACAGCCATTGCCGCTGCCGAGGGCGTGTACGCCGATCCCACCGCTTCTGCTGACGATATTAAAACTGCTACACTGAATGTGGCGGCGGCGAAGGCAGACGTGGAAGGCCGCATGACGGCGCTTGAAACAGCGAAGGTTGCGTTCGACAAGGCGCCCGGGATTCCCGTGAAGTCCACATCGGATCAAACGACTAATGCCGCGGTTCAGACCACACCGGCTGCTGCCACGGCCAAAGCCATTCCGGACGTGGCGAAGATTCGCACACCGCTGACGAAAATCACGCTGACGAAGGGCAAGACCTACAGGATCAACTACGTGCTTGACGCGGCGGACGGCACGGCCATCGACGACCCGCAGTTCACGGTGACGGCTCCCAAGGCCAAAAAGCCCATCGTGTCTGTCTGGAGCACCAGCAGCAAAGCCTTCAAGATAAGGGCACACAGAGTAGGCACGTCCACCATCACGCTGAAGGCGCAGAACGGCAAGACCCTGAAAATCAAAGTGACGGTGCAGAAGAAGCAGGTCAAGCTCGCGAAATTCAAGGCCAAGCTGCCGAAGAAGCTCGTGAAGGGCAAGAGCTACCAGATCAAGATTTCAGGGCTCACGAAGAACGCGTCCAACATCAACTCGGTCATATTCAAGTCCTCCAATGAGTCCGTAGCGACAGTGGACGCGGCCGGCAAAGTGACCGTACTGAAAAAGGGCAAAGTAAAGCTCACCATCAAAGTAGGCAAAAAGAAGATGGAAAAGAGCTTCACGGTAAAATAAGCCAAAAACCGGCATCAAGCCTGAACAAACAAATTTCAAACGGCTAACAAACCGGCAAAGCAAAGGGGCTGTCTCAAATCAAAGAGACAGCCCCTGCTACGTTAATTATATTAGAATCCAGCGGAATTGTATACATAACGGCCGGAGTAGGGCTATTTTTTTTTGCCTAATTCCTTGACATGGGCAAGGTGTTCGGATAGAATAATAAAGCTGACCGGAAGCGGGATTTGCCGGCTATGGGCGAGGGCCCATGAGTGATGGGGTATAGCCAAGCGGTAAGGCAACGGACTTTGACTCCGTCATCGTAGGTTCGAGTCCTGCTACCCCAGCCAGTATGACCCATTAGCTCAGCTGGTAGAGCACTTGACTTTTAATCAAGGTGTCCGGAGTTCGAAACTCCGATGGGTCACCAAAGGTCTTGCTGAACGCAAGAATGCAAGAAAGCATTGCGAAGGATTTTTTCCGTTTGGCTAGGTGCGCCAAACGGAAAAAAGACAAGCAAGACGTGGAGGAGTAGCGAAGCGGTCATAACGCGGCGGTCTTGAAAACCGTTTGGGTGAAAGCCCACATGGGTTCGAATCCCATCTCCTCCGCCAAAGGCAGAGGTATGAAGGCGAGCAAGGAGAAGTACTCAAGAGGCCGAAGAGGGTGGTTTGCTAAACCATTAGGTCGGAAATAACCGGCGCCAGGGTTCGAATCCCTGCTTCTCCGCCAGAACGTTAAGATTGAGGGCGAGAATCCCCGCAGAGCAAAAGAGCAGGAACGCGAAAGCAGGGATTCGAACCCGAAATATTGCGCAGGATTTTTTACGTTTGGCTAGGCGCGCCAAACGTAAAAAAGACAAGCAAAGGGGTATAGCTCAGTTGGCAGAGCGGTGGTCTCCAAAACCACGCGTCGAGGGTTCAAATCCTTCTACCCCTGCCAGTCCGATACAGGACATTGGATGATTCGCGGCGATTTGCTTTCGTTGCGGACGGCATCAGCTCACGGGATGTAGCGCAGCTTGGTAGCGTATCTGCTTTGGGAGCAGAGGGCCGCTGGTTCAAATCCAGTCATCCCGACCACTTATTAGGGCCTTTAGCTCAGTTGGTCAGAGCATCCGGCTCATAACCGGCAGGTCCCGGGTTCAAGTCCCTGAAGGCCCACCATCAAAGGGAGTGATGCCATACGGCATCACTCCCACAATATTGCGGGCCCATAGCTCAGCTGGATAGAGCAACGGTCTTCTAAACCGTGGGTCCGGGGTTCGAATCCCTGTGGGCTCGCCATATTTAAAATTAGAAAAATTATTGTATGAAAACGCTGACAGACAGAATTACTCCCGACGACAAGGCCCTGTACCGCAAGGTATTCAGGGTCGCTTTGCCTATTGCCGCGCAGAGCCTTATCTCTACATCGCTTAGCCTTGTTGACAACCTGCTCGTCGTGAACATCGGCAAAGGGCATATCGCCGAGACCGCGCTGTCCGCCATCGGGCTGTCCACGCAGATATATATCGTGTTCTGGATGGTTCTGTTCGGGTTCACCGGCGGCACCATCACTTATATGGCGCAGTTTTTCGGCAAAGGCGACATGGCGAACCTGCGCCGCGTGTCAGGCATCTCCATTACCGTGTGCTTCCTCGTCGGTATCGCGTTCTTTCTCGCGTGCTTCCTTTTTCCGGACAAAATTCTCTCGATTTTCACGAACCTCCCCGAGGTCATGCAGCTCGGCACCCCCGTCGTCAAATACGGTTCCTTCGTTTTCCTTACATGGAGCATTACCGTGCCGCTGACCGCCGCGCTTAAATCGACGCAGCAGACGAGCATCCCCATGAAAATCAGCCTGGTCGCGCTTTCCTTCAGCACCTTCCTGACGCTCATACTCATCTACGGCTTTCTCGGCATGCCGAAGCTGGGCGTCATGGGCGTCGCCGTCGGCATCGTCATATCGCGCGCGCTGGAGCTGGCGCTCTACATCATAGTCATCTTCGCGAGAAAAAATGTCCTCGCCGCTCCGCTGCGGGAGTTCTTCTCGTGGGACAGGGGGCTGTTCCTGCGTGTCATCAATAACGCGCTTCCTACCACGGCGAACGAGACCATGTGGGGGCTCGGCATGGCCATGTACAACGCCGCGTTCGGCAGGGTCAGCGACACCGTGTTCGCCGCGTGCCAGGCAGGTTATACGATAATGAATATTTTCGCGGTTGCCTGCTTCAGCATCGGCGAAACCATGCTCATATTGGTCGGGGAACGGCTCGGGGCCGACGACCTCGCGGGAGCCAAGCGCGCCGCGTCGAAAATACTCGTCATCGTCGCGATAGTCGGGCTATGCGCGGGCGGCCTGCTCTTCCTCATCTCCCCGCTCATCGCGTCGCTGTTCCCGCTGACCTCGCTCGGCACCTTCTACGCGCTGCGGATACTCGGCGTATACAGCGGATTCCTCGTCATGAAAGCGCTCAGCGGCGCGTTCATCGTGGGCGTGCTTCGGGCGGGCGGCGATACGCGCTTCGCGATGATTACCGAAATCTGCACCGTATGGCTGTACGGCGTGCCGTGCGCCTTCATCTTTTCGCTATACGTCCCTCTGCCCATCCACTTCGTCATCCTCATACTGCAGTTCGAGGAAGTGATAAAATTCCTGATTCTGCTGCGAAGATACAAGTCCGGCAAATGGGTGCGCGATCTCGTGAAGGACATAGATTGAGCGAAACCACGCCAAATTACGCAGGCATGTGCATTTTCAGAACCCGAAACCGCACAAACTCACGCAACCATGAAAATTATTCCAATAATTAATAATAATAACTGTTGATTCTTGAGCCGTGGCGGTGTATGATATAAAAGCGTGTCTTAGCACGGTTTTCGTGCGGGCGCGTGAAGCAAAAACTACGCACACCGGACGGCGATGGGGTCGGTGGCGCCGCGGCAAGGCATAGCCAAAGCGAAGCCCCTGTCGAAACCGCTCGGTGGAGGAAAAACCGGAGGTAAATTATGTCAGTTGTTTCAGTTAAGCAGTTACTCGAAGCGGGAGTGCATTTTGGGCACCAGACAAGGCGCTGGAATCCAAAGATGGCTCCTTATATTTTCATGGAGCGCAACGGTATCCACATTATCGACTTGCAGAAAACCGTCGGCCTGATTGACGATGCGTATGGGTTCATGCGCGAGGTCGGCGCGACGGGCAAGCCGATACTGTTCGTCGGCACGAAGAAGCAGGCGCAGCAGGTCATCAAGGACGAAGCCGTACGCTCGGGTCATTATTACGTCAACGAGCGCTGGCTCGGCGGCATGCTGACCAATTACAAGACCATCAAGGAGCGCATCGACAGGCTCTACGAAATCGAAAAGATGGAGGAGGACGGCGTGTTCGACCAGCTGACCAAGAAGGAAGTCAGCAAGCTCAGGCTCGAACACGAGAAGCTCGACAAATTCCTGGGCGGCATCAAGGAGATGCGCGGCATGCCGGGAGCGCTGTTTGTAGTCGATCCGAAGAAAGAGAGGATCGCGATCAAGGAAGCGAGGATTTTGGGGATACCTATTATCGGCATCGTGGACACGAACTGTGACCCCGACGATGTGGATTATGTCATCCCCGCCAATGATGACGCGATCAGGTCCATCAAGCTCATCACCACGGCGGTGACGGACGCCATACTCGAAGCGAACCAGGGCGAGAGCTTTGACGAGAGCTTCGAAGCGGGCGCGGAGCCTGTGTATGACGAAGCGGGCGTGGATGTTGCGGCCGCGGACGGCTATGTCGCGGTGGCCGAGGGCGAGGCCGGCGTCGATGCGGGATACGCGGAAGCAGCGCCTGTGGACGGCGGCGAGGTCTTTGAGGAAGCGCCGGCCGTGGAAGATACTTATTTGGCGGACGCCGTGCCTGCGGAAGGCGACGCCGAAGCCCCCGCGGAGCAGGAAGCGCCGGTGGAAAACTGGTAGGATGATATAACAAGAGAACAGGTATCGATTGTGAGGTATATTAAATGAGTGAAATAACAGCCACAAAGGTTAAAGAGCTGAGGGAGCGCACTGGCGCGGGCATGCTCGACTGCAAGAACGTGCTGACCGAAACGTCCGGCGATATCGACAAGGCCATCGACGTGCTGCGCGAAAAAGGGCTGGCGAAAGCCGCGAAAAAAGCCGGCCGCATCGCGGCGGAAGGGTTGGTTCGCATCAAGCTGACGGACGACGGCAAGCAGGCGGCGATCATCGAGGTCAACAGCGAGACGGACTTCGTGGCGAAAAACCAGGACTTCATAGATTTCGTGGAGAAGCTGTCCGACATCAGCCTGTCGGCGGACAAGACCGACGCGGAAGGGTTCAGCGCGCTGAAATACGACGATAGCCAGACCGTAGGCGAGAAGCTGACGAACTTCATCGCGACCATCGGCGAGAACATCCACGTGAGAAGGTTCGAGAAGCATGACGCGGCGGGCGTGGCCTATGTAGGCTATCTGCACGGCGGCGGCAAGATCGGCGTCATCATAGGGCTTCAGACGGAAGCGGGCGTGGACGAGGTAACGACGCTCGGCAAGGACATCGCCATGCAGGTCGCGTCCATGAACCCGCGTTTCATCGACGAGAGCCAGGTGGATCCCGAATATATAGAGAAGGAAAAAGAGATTCTCGTGCAGCAGGCGCTGAACGAGGGCAAGCCGAAGGACATCGTGGAGAAGATGGTTCAGGGCCGCCTGAAGAAAGAGCTGAAGGAGACCTGCCTGCTGGAGCAGAAATTCGTCAAGAACGGCGACCTCTCGGTCGGACAGTACCTGTCGGATTCCGCAAAGGAAATCGGCAAGGACATAAAAGTCGTGACCATGGTACGCTACGAGGTTGGCGAGGGCATAGAGAAGAAGCAAGAAAATTTCGCGGAGGAAGTCGCGAAGCAGATGGAAGGCTGAACAAAGGGGAGTGCGGTCAGCACTCCCTTTTGCGATGGAGGTATGTGTCGATGACACCAAAATACAAGCGCGTGATACTTAAAATCAGCGGCGAGGCATTGGCCGGCGAGGGCAGGTTCGGCCTTGACGACGGAATGCTGGCATCTGTCGCTTCCGAGATCAAAGAGGTGACGGAGCTTGGCGTACAGGTCGCGCTCGTCGTTGGCGGCGGCAATTTCTGGCGCGGCCGCACATCGGAGAACATGGATCGCGCCACCGCCGACTACATGGGTATGCTCGCTACCGTCATCAACTCGCTCGCGCTCCAGTCGGCGATAGAGTCCACAGGCGTGGAAACGAGGGTGCAGACGGCGATAGAGATGCGCGAGATAGCAGAGCCTTATATCAGGCGGCGCGCCATGGCGCATCTGGGAAGGAACTGCGTGGTCATCTTCGGCGCGGGCACGGGCAACCCGTTTTTCTCGACCGATACGACGGCGGCGCTCCGCGCGGCGGAAATCGACGCCGACGTCATACTGCTCGCGAAGAAGGTGGACGCCGTGTATTCGGCCGATCCGAACATCGACCCGAATGCCGTGCGTTACGACACGCTCACACACCAGGAGATACTCGAAAAAGGGCTCGGCGTCATGGACAGCACGGCGGCGGCCATGTGCAGGGACAACAATATTCCGATACACGTATTCGCGATCAGCGAAAAGGGCAATGTGTTGCGGGCGGTATGCGGAGAGCCGATAGGAACAAGGATCGTATAGAGCGATATTATAATTATTATAATTGGAGGTAAATAATATGGAGACTGATATCCAAGCCACTCTCGAACACAAGATGGAGAAAACCATTTCTATTCTGAAGGAAAACCTGAACACCGTCAGGGCGGGCAGGGCGAACCCCGCGCTGCTGGACAAGGTGGTCGTGGAGTATTACGGCACGCCGACGCCGCTGAAACAGATAGCCAATATTTCCGTTCCGGACCCGAGGTCGCTCCTGGTCGCGCCGTTTGACCCGAAGTCGCTGCACGACATCGAAAAGGCCATAGGCGCGGCGAATATCGGGATCAATCCGTCGAACGACGGGAAATCCCTGCGGCTCCAGATACCGCAGCTTACCGAGGAGCGCCGCAAGGAGCTGACGAAGCTTGTACACAAATTCGGCGAGGACGCGAAAGTGGCCATACGCAACGAGCGCAGGGACGCGAACGACAAGCTGAAAAAACAGGAGAAGGACGGCGAGCTTACCGAGGACGATTTGAAATCCGAGGAGAAGGACGTCCAGAAAAAGACCGACGACTGCGTCAAGAAGATTGACGAGGTAATAGCGGAAAAGGAGAAGGAGATACTCGAGGTCTGATGGCCCAGAAGGGCGGAGTCCAAGGCAAATCAGCTTCGGCGGGCGTAGTCGGCATGGCGTCCGCATCTGGCCGTGCCGCCGTGCCGCGCCATGTCGCCATCGTGATGGATGGCAACGGGCGCTGGGCGAAACGGAACGGTAGGCCGCGCCTGTTCGGGCATAACGCGGGCATGAATGCCATGACGGAAATAGTGCGCCACGCTTCGGATCGCGGCGTCGGGTATCTGACCGTCTACGCTTTTTCCACAGAAAACTGGAAACGCTCCGCGGACGAGGTGAGCGGCATCTTCGGGCTTCTCGTGAAATTCGTGGAGCTGAAGCTGCGGGAGCTTGTCGAGAACAATGTCATCGTGTCGGTCATAGGCGATTACTCGCGCATACCGCCCGACGCGAAAGCCGCGCTCGAACGCACCATCAGGGATACGTCGGGCAATACGGGCATGAGGTTCATCATCGCCCTCGGCTACGGCGGCCGCGCAGACATACTGAACGCCGCGAAGAAACTGGTGGCGGAAGCCGTGCGCGAATGTGTAAGCGGCTCCGGCGGCGACATAGGCTCCGCGAATGGTGCCGGCGGAGCGGGCAGCGTCAAGAGTGGCACCGGCGCAGACGAATGCATAGGCGAGTATCTTGACGGGATTGACGAAGCGCGATTCGCGGCGAAGCTGGGTACGGCGGGCGCACCGGATCCCGACCTCATCATTCGCACGAGCGGCGAAAAACGGCTTTCGAATTTTCTGCTCTGGGAGTCCGCGTACAGCGAGTTCGTGTTCACGGACGTGCTATGGCCCGACTTCACGCCCGCCGAGTTCGACAGGTGCGTAGAGGAATACGGCAAGCGCAGCAGGCGCTTCGGAGGAAGGTAGAGGTAGTTTTTGTGAAAACAAGGATAAAATCAGGGCTTCTGATGGTGCCGCTCCTCGCGGTGGTGTGGGTAGGCGGCTATGTGTTGCTCGCCGCGTGCGTCGTGCTGTCAGTGTTCGCCCTGCGCGAGTTTTATCGGGCGTTTGAAACAGCGACCGTGGATTCCGACCGGCCGATCAAGCCCTCGTACAGGGTGGGGATGATCGGCATCGTTTTACTGTACGTCTTTCAGTTTCTCTTTATCGGCAGCAGGGCGTGGATGTTTATCTGCGTGGCGATGTCGCTCTCGCTGCTCCTGATGAAAGGCAGCCGCAGCGTCACGGATAGCCTTGTCACGATGGCCGGCCTGTTCTACGTCGTGCTGTTCATCAGCTTCATCTATAACATAGATTCCGAGTTCGAGCCTTTGAGTTTTCTCCTGGGCCTGAGCGATGAAGCCGTAGGCGCCGGTGCAGGGTCGCAGAGCATGTTATATATCCACGGATTCAGATACAATTTCGTGTGGCTGGTGGTTCTCTCGGCTCTCGCCACGGACATCTTCGCGTATTTTATCGGCAGCAAATGGGGGCGGCGGAAGCTCGCGCCGTCCGTCAGCCCGAACAAGACGGTCGAGGGCAGCGTCGGCGGCATATTCGGCAGCGTCGCCGCATGCGGCATTTTCGGATACATCGCTATGCCTGAATTTTTGGTTCACTGTATAGTAATAGGCGCTCTGGGCGGCGTGGTATCGCAGATTGGCGACCTCACGGCGTCAGCCATCAAGCGCAGGCTCGGCATGAAGGATTTCGGAAATCTTATCCCAGGGCATGGAGGGTTGCTCGACCGTGTGGACAGCATTCTGTTCACCGCTCCGCTCGTCTATATTTACCTGAGCCTGGTCAGCGGGTGGACGCTGAACGGCGACATGCAGACGCCCGTGTTCGGGTATCTGTGGGAAGCGATGAACGGCACGGTAGATTCGTCGGTGTCGGACATACTCGGGAGGATGAATTGACGGCATGAAGCGCGTAGCGGTACTCGGAAGCACAGGCAGCATAGGCGTACAGACGCTGGAGGTCATAGAAGGCGGCGGCTGGGGGTATTACGCGCCGCTGCTGGCTTGCGGCAGGAATATCGGGCTGCTGATGGAGCAGATAAAAAGGTTCAGGCCCGAGGCCGTCGCGGTGCTGCGGCGCGAGGACGCGGAAGCGATCAGGCGCGAGCGCCCCGACATAGATGTCTACTGCGGCGAAAGCGGGCTGCTCCAGGCTATAGAGGAAACGGAATTTGACATGGCGGTCAACGCCCTCGTTGGAATATCCGGCATGGCGCCCACCATGAAGCTCATCGAGAAGGGCGGTGTCAGGATAGCTCTTGCGAACAAGGAAACGCTGGTCGCGGGCGGCCGCATCGTGATGAGCGCCGCCAAGGAAGCGGGCGTCTCCATCCTGCCCGTGGACAGCGAACACAGCGCAGTGCTTCAAGCCTTCAGGGGCAATGAGAAAAATCGTATAAAAAGAATAATTTTAACAGCATCGGGCGGGCCGTTTCGGGGCTACACGAGGGAGAGGCTCGAAGGGGTAAGCGTTAAAGAAGCGCTTGCCCATCCGAACTGGGCAATGGGCAAAAAAATTTCCGTCGACTCCGCCACCATGATGAACAAGGCACTCGAGATAATAGAAGCCAAATGGCTCTATTCGCTGGCACCACAAAAAATCGACGTGCTGGTGCATCCCCAGAGCATCGTCCATTCGATGGTGGAATACGATGACGGCGCGATGATGGCGCAGCTCGGCACGCCCGATATGCGGCTTCCCATAGCCTACGCGCTCACCTATCCCGAAAGGCACAGCTCCGGCGCGCGCAGGCTCAGCGTCAAAGATCTCTGCCGCCTGGATTTTGAGGAGCCGTCCGCAGAAGCCTGCCGCGCGCTGAACCTCGCCTACGCCGTCCTGCAGGAGATAGCCGATACGAGCAAGGACAGCCCCGCCATCGCGCTGAACGGCGCGAACGAAGCCCTGGTCGCGCTATTCCTCGAAGGCCGGATACGTTTCGTCGATATCGTCGATACGCTGGAAAAGCTAATCGCCATACACGAACCCGCGCGCGCGATGAGCATCGGCGACATTCTCGAAATAGACGCGAAAGCCAGAAAAGACGCCGAAAGGCTGGCCGGAATCAAAACTCTGTTATAATTATTATATAAAAATTATTCAGTAATCAATTGGCGGCAGGCGCGCAGCCCGCCGCGCGAAAGGATGGAACATTGTTCATCGTATACGCCATTCTCATATTCGCGTTTCTCATATTCGTGCATGAGCTGGGACACCTGCTCACGGCGAAGGGCACGGGAATCAAGGTCAAGGAGTTCGCCGTCGGCATGGGGCCGCGGCTCTGGTCGGTCACGCGCGGCGAGACGCGGTACTCGGTGCGACCGATTCCGATAGGCGGGTTCTGCGCGATGGAAGGCGAGGACGAGGAATCCGACGATCCCCGCGCGTTCAACAACAGGCCGGCGCCGGCGCGCGCCTTGGTGCTGGTCGCGGGCTCGGGCATGAACATCCTGCTGGCCGTGCTCATGCTTTCGCTGCTCATATTCGCGCAGGGCGAGCCGACGGTGCGCGTCGATACGGTCATGGAGGGAAGCCCCGCGGCGCTGTCCGGACTGAAAGTCGGCGATGAGGTCTTGGCCGTGAACGGCGAGCCGGTGTCCACATGGGCGGAAATCAGCGATAAGCTCAGCGCGGTGTCGGATGCGGCGGCGGGCGGCGAGACCGGTTCGGGCGGCGCGGCGGATACTGCCATGGGCGCGGAATCTGCCGGTTCGGGCGGCGCGGCGGATCCTGCTAAAGGCCCGAGCGTCAGCCTGCTCGTGCGACACGCGGACGGCTCGGAGCAGGAAATCGAGACGGGCATGTACGCGGAGCCGGACGGCAGCTACCGCGTCGGGATTACGCCCATCATGCACCGCGGCGCAGGGTATTTCTTCCGCTCGTTCGCGCTCGGCGGCGAGGGTACGTGGAACATGACCAAGATGATGTACAGCGCGATAGGCGACCTGTTCACAGGCAAAGCGGGCATCGACCAGCTGACAGGGCCGGTCGGGATAGTCAAGGCCGTCGGCGACACGGCGAAGGTCGGCGGCAATTATGTAATAGAGCTGGCCGCGCTCATCAGCCTGAACCTGGGCATAGTGAACCTGCTGCCGCTCCCCGCGCTCGACGGCGGCCGCATACTCTTTCTGATAATAAGGCTGTTCACCGGCAAACGCGTGAGCGACGCGCTGGAAGCCCGCATCCACACGGTAGGCATACTGGCGCTCTTCGCGCTGATGGGCTACATAACGCTCATCGACGTGAACCGTTTTATTATTAATTGATGGGGTTCGGCGGATGGCAAAGCGAGGTATGTGCAATGAATAATCAGCCACAAATAATGGACGGAGACACCCTGCTCTTTGCAGTGTTTTGCATTGATGGCATCGCTGAGCGCTTGGATATGAGCGGGGCGGAGGTGTACAGGCTGTTGACCGGCAACGGCAAAATTCTCGATAGCTATATCCTGAAATACTACGATACGCTTCACACACAAGGCAAGGAGTATATTGTTGATGAATTGGTGGAACTGATGAAAGATGAAGGTCTGGTTCAATGATTCTCTATCACGGATCGTTTACGGAAGTAGCAAAGCCGGACTATTGGCGCGGTCGCGAAAAGCTTGACTTCGGAAGGGGCTTCTATACCACTCCCTATCGTGAGCAAGCACTAAAATGGTCTGAGCGCTTTATTCACAGATTTGGCCATCGAATTATTTCGTCTTTTGAATTTGACGAAACGGCGGCGAGAAAAAACCTGCACATACTGGAATTTCCCAAATATAGCGAGGATTGGCTTGACTTCGTAACTCTCTGCCGCATAGGGGCCGGAAGGGACAAAAACATTGATCTGATTATTGGAAGCGTTGCCAACGACAAAGTGTTTGAGGAACTCGAAGCTTATTTCAACGGCTATTCCGACAAAGTTACAGCAATAAAAAAGCTAAGATACGAGGAGCCGAATTTGCAGTATTGCTTCGCAAATCAGGAAGCAATGGACACATATCTCCATTTTGTGAAAGGGGAGGTGATAGAGTGACTGCCAACAGGTTTTTGCTATGGCACAAATACGTCCGCGTGATTCAGATGTTTTCCGCGCAAACAGGCATCCCTCTGCGTGAAGCGCTGGAACGTTTTTATCTTTCGGAAACCTATGCGGAAATGGAACAGGGCATTTCCGACATGCATTGTCGCAGCGACGGATACTTAGCAGAGGAATTGCGCCTTGAAATGCTTTAGGCGGGAGACGCGGCGCGTGTGCTGTGGCGGTGTTGCCATCGGCGGCGGCTCGCCTGTTTCGGTTCAGTCCATGACGAATACCGATACGCGCGACGTTTCCGCTACCGTGGCGCAGATAGAGTCGCTTGCGGGAGCCGGCTGCGATATCGTTCGCCTTGCCGTTCCCGATATGGCGGCGGCAGACGCTCTGGCGGATATCCGCGCGGAGCTTGGCGCGCGGGGGATATGCGTGCCACTGGTCGCCGACATACATTTCGACCATCGGCTTGCGATAGCCGCGATAGAACGCGGCGCGGACAAGATACGGATAAACCCAGGCAACATAGGCTCGAAGGAAAAAGTCCTCGCTGTGGTGGCGCGCGCGAAGGACGCGGGGATACCGATTCGCGTAGGCGTGAACAGCGGCTCGCTGGAACGTGACTTGGCGGAAAAATTTTGTGATAACGCAGC
>JAIRPQ010000088.1 GCA_031256875.1 Eubacteriales Family XIII. Incertae Sedis bacterium
TACGAAGCGAGTATGGCGGCAAGCTCCTCGACCTTTTCCTGGGCGCGCTTGCTCGTGTAGGGGTACGAATGGAAATGCACGGCTTCGACCCGCATCCCCCTCTTGGCCATGAGCCACGCGGCGACGGGGCTGTCAATGCCGCCCGACAGCAGCACGAGCCCCTTGCCGTTCGTGCCGAGCGGCAGCCCGCCGTAGCCCGAATATTTCTCGTCGTAGATGAATACCTCGCGCGGGCGCAGGTGTACGGTCAGGGCTACCTCGGGATTGTTCACGTCCACCTTGACATTGTCGCCGAGCGCGTCCAGAACGGCTTCCCCGACCTTGGCCGCAAGCTCGGGCGATGTGACGGGATAGGTCTTGTCGGAGCGCTTGCCGAATATCTTGAATGTCAGCGGGCGCGAATCCCGCCCGTCCAGTATCTTCCGCATGTAATGGGCGGCGGCCTCGCATATGTCCGAGA
This sequence comes from Eubacteriales Family XIII. Incertae Sedis bacterium, assembly GCA_031256875.1. GTDB lineage: Bacteria > Bacillota > Clostridia > Peptostreptococcales > Anaerovoracaceae > JAIRPC01. Next base: position 461 of record JAIRPQ010000088.1, read on the forward strand.
GTTCGCGGCTCTCCATCCTCAGTGCGGGGCTGACGGACGCGACGCCGAAAACTTTCGAGATGCGCTTTATTATGCTGTCGCTCAGTGCCGCGCTCCCCGCCCCCTCGGGTGCGCTGACCACGATAAGCCCCGAGCTGCGCTCCACCTTGAACGCTTCCGCGCCATGCGCCCCGTCGAGCGCCTTTCGTATGCGGCCCTCCAGCACGCGCTCGAACCAGGGCTTGTTCATCCCCTTCAGCGCGACTTCGCCGTACCTTGCTATCAATATATTATTCATGTAACAACAACCTGTCGCAGAGATATAGCTTCCCACACCGTGCCTAACCGCGCACGGACTCTGCTGCCTTTCATCTTTATTTATTGAAATAATTATTAACGCCGTTCGCCATGCCTGACATATATTCTACCATATGTTTGATTGTTATCATTGAATCCCCCTCGCAGGTCGCAGCAAGCGCCGCCCTGGGGCAAGCCTCGGTCCAAACTGTTGCGCAATCCATCCCACAATGATACTTGAAATATTTACCATTGACTTCATCAGGCTACTCTGCTATCCTACTGTTAGCAAGTAATTCCCATATTGGCCGATCCGGAAAGCGGGTCATTCGAGTGCCGATATGGGTTTTGTTTTATTCGTAAGCTCTATAATCTCTATTTGCGACAGGCAATCCACAAAGCTACTGTCGCCATTCTCGTACTTAGCGCCAAAAGCCCATGCAACAAAATCTACGGCCTGCAATCTGCGATCGGTCCATGAATATGCAGTGTCGGCGGTAACCCCATCACGCCCATCTAAGATTGTGGCTATAAATTTATCGTTGTACCGTTTGGCTTTTTCGCGACGCGACGCAAGAAATTCAACATTGTCTGAAAGCGCCAATTTGTCCAAAAACTCTGCCACCAATTCATTGTAGACAACATGCTTATCCTTTTGGCGCGACAGGAGGGATTTATCGACAGCGTAAATGGCAATTTTAGCGCCTGTTTTGTCAATGCGTTTTAGACATGTGCGCACCACAGAAGGTTCAATGTCAACTGCGTGCATGTAACCGTGAATCTTTTTCCGCTGCTTCTTCGTCATACTGCTCACAGTTTTTTTCATTGCCGCTTCGATTTTCTTTGGTTCATCTGTAATCAAAAACGCCAAAACGAAAAACTTGCTAGACTTGTCGCCCCAACCCAAATCGCCAGATTCATCAAAAAAAATCGATACCATAGCGAATATTATATCATGGATTTACTATCACGCATCTCCCACTATCGTCATTGCGATCCGCGGCTTCTGTGGTCATTGAATGTGCCGCCATTTCAAGGCAGCTCCCCGTACTCCGCTATAATGTTCTCGATGTCGCCGCCCTCGTCCAGGTGTTCCAGCATTTTCAGCGCGGGGTTCGTCAGCCTTTCCGCGCGGTCAAATAGCGGCTCCAGAAATTTTTCCTCGCCGAACCCGCGCTGTGCCAGTCCATCCCTTGCGAGACACAGCACGCTGACGAGCAGATTTCGCAGTGCGTCCCTGCTGATGAAGTCGGGCCATTTGCGCCTGTTGAACAGCTTGCGAAGTTCCGTCGCGCCGTAGCCGTGGTGGTACAGCGAGCCGTCGGCGTCTATTATCTCGTTCAGCCTGCCCACCTGTCCCGACAGCCCGAGATGGAACGCAGCAACCGTAAAGGCGTCGCGTATCGGCTGGCAGCAGACAGAGCGAAACTCTATCGTCCCCCGAAACGTCAAATCCTCGAATTTGAATGTGCGCAGATATTTCAGATCGCTCTCTTTCGGGGAGAACACCACGTCCCTATACCTGCCGTCCTTCCGGTCGTAGTATTCGCCGCTCACCTGTCTGCGCCCAAAATACTCCACGATGTTGACCGGCTCAAAATTTATGTACTTGCCCTCCTGCTCCGTGCAGTAGATGCTCGTGCTCGCGATGTATTCGAGCAGCTCGTCTATCGACTCCGGTATTTCCTCGAACATGCCTATGTTGTGCGGGTTGATGCCGTGCGTCGAATTTTCCCAGAACATATCGCGGCAACAGAGAAGCCCGTCGTTCTCGCCCGTCAGCACCGAGTTCGAAAACAGCACGGACTTGAGTGGCTCGAGCAGGGAGAACGCGCGTATCGCGGCAATCAGCTCGTCATGACGCACGTCCAGCTGCACCTGGGACGCGCTTGAAAACATGCCGTAGTGCGGGTAGGGATGAAAGAACATCGGCACGCGCGGCCTGTACCGCTCGTACGAGGACAGGTGGTGGAACAACATCCTATAGCGCCCGTTCGGTATGGGCTCGTGGCGGTTGTAGGCGCGGTAGGGATTCACGCCCAGCCCCGACAGCGTATGCCCGCTTTTCGCGAGGGTCTTGTTGATGAAGGAATAATAATCGCAGAACCGATTCGCGACAGCATTAAGGTCTCGTTCCTTGCCGAACGAAAGCTCTAGGTTGTTGTAGGAGCAATCGTAGGAGAGGATGTCGTCGTTCCCGAAATGCAGCAGAGAGCAGGCGTTTTTGTCCTCGTCTATGACGGAAACGAAAAACCCGAACTCCTCCTTGAACCTGCGCGTCAGGTCGTGTACCACCGAGAAGTCCACCGCCTTTCTCGCGAGGTTGATGACGGGCATCTCTATCTCGACGCCTATGTACTGCCCGTCCTTGCCCTTGGTAGGCGCGATATACCTGTCGTAAAGCCGCTCCAGCACCTCGTCCCTTTTCATGACTTTCTCCTTTTATTGTTCTCACAGCCCCGAGAAACCCTGATACAGCCGTTTCATATCGTCCTCGCTCTCTACGTACCCGTATCCGTGCGGCTCGCCCTGGAACATCAGCCTGCCGCCTTTGTAGGCGAATACCGTGTTCATGCGTATCGGACGCCATGCCCGCCCGTCGAGCGGCACCGTGCTGAAAATGCGCGTAGCCACCTCGCCCGAACCCGCAGTCCCGCCGCCGGCGCCCTTGCTATCAGCCCTGCCGCCCGAACCGGCACCGGAGCCAAGAACCTGGCCGCCGGCACCGAGCGCAAGTTCATAGATATAGTCGTCCGCGCCGTACGCGCCCAGCAGCTTCGCCCCGTGCGGCGAATTGCCGTGGACATAGAACATCTCCGAATCGCTGATGATGACGTTCAGCTTGTTCCCCTTTGCCACATCTCGCAGCGCACCGTCTACAACCCGAAACCTCTCCCCCGAGCCTAGCGGTGCGCCCGCGCGGGCGGCCGCCTGGTTCACTAGGCCCACGATATACAGCAGCAGCCGTTCCGTGTCCGAATCGCCGTCCTGCTCATGGAAAAACCGGTCGGTCAGGTCGCCGTTGAAAATCGTTCCGTTATGCACTATCGCCCAGCGCCGCCCCGAATCGTCCCGCGCGAACAGCGGGTGAGTATTAAGGAACTCGACCGCGCCGACCGTCGCGTAGCGGACATGAAAGAACGCGTCCCTCACCACAAGCGGCGCGGCCAGCATGTCACGCAGGTATTTGCTCTCGTGCGCGGGCTTCGTCTCGCGGAACGAGCTTATCCCGCCGCCCGCGAACTCCGCCCAGCCCCAGCCGTGCTGGTGGACGTAGCTCGACTCAAAGAATTTCTTCACTTCCTCGCCCACTTCCACGCCGGATCGCGAAGTGACCATCAACATACGGCACACGAATTATCGCTCCTTCCAAATTGCTTCACGCGGCTGCTTCTTTCAAATTACATCACAGGCCATATTACATATATCTCATATATGTTTATTATATTATACAACTCCACGGGGCAATGTCAAGCGGCGCGTGGCAAAAAAATATGATAGAATAATTTTTTGTGAGCAATTATTTTGACAGGGTTCAACCCATCGCAGTGGATGAATATAAGGAAGCGGCATAAATAAAATGGAAGCGAAGATTCTGTACGCGGAGGACGACGACATCATCGCTTCGGGCGTGGTGTACGCGCTCGAAGCCGAGGGCTACGAGGTGGCGCACAAAAAGACCGTGCGCGAGGCGAACGCCGCCGTGTCGGGCGGAGGGTTCGACCTCGCCATCCTTGACCTCGCCCTGCCCGACGGCTCGGGCTTCGACATCATCGGGCATATACGCGAACGCGGCGATATGCCGGTCATCTTCGTCACGGCGGCGGACGACGAGGGCAACACCGTCAAGGGTTTGGAGCTGGGCGCGGACGACTATATCGCGAAGCCCCTGCGCGTCCGCGAGCTTATCGCCCGAGTGAAGGCTGTACTGCGGCGGCGCGGCGGTGCGGCGGAAACTTCTGACTCCCTGTCCCTCGGCGGGATTGCGATACGGCCGTCGGAGGCCCGCGTGTTTCGCGGCGATGCGGAGCTGCTGCTCTCCGCGCTCGAATACAGGCTGCTGCTCATCTTCGCCACCAACAAGAACCAGACGCTGACACGCGACCAGATACTGGAACACCTCTGGGACGAAGCGGGCAATTTCGTGAACGACAACACGCTGACCGTCTATATCAAGCGGCTTCGCGAAAAAATCGAGGACGATCCGCAGGAGCCGAAACTCATAACGACCGTGCGCGGCATGGGTTACAGGGCGGAGGGCTGATGGGCGCGGGCATCGTATTCGTCGTTATCGCCATCATACTCGCCGCCGCGCTTGCCGCGTTTCTCGCGATGGACGCGCGGAGACGGAAGCGCATCAAATTGCTGTCAGAATATATCAGGGCGCTCGAATCAGGGAGCGGCGCACCATACGCGCCTCAGCTCTCGAACGCGGAGGGCGCACTGCCCATCCTTGAGAACGATATCCTGTCGTTCGCCGCGCACGCGTCATCGCGGGCGGCAAATCTCGAAAGAGAAAAAAACAGGCAGGCAGACGTTATATCGGACATCTCGCATCAGCTGAAAACACCGCTCACGTCCATCTCGGTGATGGCGGATCTATTGGAGCGCGACGATCTGCCCGCTGGCAAGCGCACGGAATATACGCGCAACCTTCGCACGGGCATATCGCGCATGCAATTTCTCACGCGCGCACTGCTGAAGCTGGCGCGGCTTGACGCGGATGCCGCAGATTTGAAGCCAGTGGAAGTGGAAGTGGCGAAGCTCGTGGAACGCGCCGCCCGCCCGCTGGATGTCCTGCTCGACGTGAAGGATCAGCGCATAGACACCGAGGGGATGGCCCCCGTGACGATCCACTGCGACCCCGCGTGGACAGCCGAAGCCCTCGGCAACATCCTGAAAAACGCCGGCGAGCACTCGCCCGAGGGCAGCGTGATATGCATAGCAAGCGGCGAAAACCCCATCTGCAAATGGATATCCGTGACGGACTCGGGCGCGGGAATATCGGCGGCTGATATGCCCCACCTGTTCAAGAGATTCTTCCGAAGCGAGAACGCCGCCGAGGGAAGCGTCGGCATCGGGCTAGCCATGAGCCTGGCGATAATGCGGCGGCAAGGCGGCGATATAGAAGCAAAAAACGAACGCGGCGGCGGCGCCAGCTTTACGTTGAAGTTCTATCGCAGGTGATGTATCAGATATTATTCATTCGATTAATGTGATGATTTGTAATATATTCGCTGTATTAATGTGATATTTTTGCTGTTATTCGTTCTGAAAATATGATATTCTATACTACATTCATTAGAATAATGTGATATTATTGCTTTTATTCGTTCGGAAAACGTGATATAATTAACGTCAGTTGTTGAAATCACGGCATTATTGGAGCTATAGGCTTAGAGGTGGGTCATGGAACGCATAGCTATTGAAAAACTTATCGAATGGAAAAACGGAAAAGACAGGCAGCCGCTGATACTGAAAGGCTCCAGGCAGGTCGGCAAGACCTGGCTTCTGAAAGAGTTCGGGCGCAATGCTTTCAAGGATGTGTATTACGCCAATTTTGAACAGACGGATATGTCAGGCGTGTTCGACGGCGAGCTTTCGCCCCCACGCATTATTGAATATCTTTCAGCGCTCCATGGCAGAAAAATTATTCCACACGAAACTCTCTTGATATTCGATGAAATTCAGGAACTGCCACGCGCCCTGACCTCGCTCAAATACTTTGCGGAGGAAGCGCCCGAGTACGCCATATGCTGCGCGGGCTCGCACCTCGGCATCGCACTGCATGAGGGCACGTCCTTTCCCGTTGGCAAGGTAGATGTCATGGAGCTGTTCCCGATGAGCTTCGAGGAATTTCTTTTGGCGGAGGGGCTGGGCGCGTTGGTGAATCTGGTAAAGGCACAACCGGAATCTGTAAACGCGCCTGCCGTCGCGGAAAAGCTGTCCGACAGGCTTCGCCATTATTTTGTCATCGGCGGAATGCCGAAAGCCGTGTCGAAATGGATAGAAACCCGTGACCACAGCGCGGTACAGAAAATACAGAACTCCATTCTCGACAATTACGCTGACGATTTTTCCAAGCATGTGCCCAGAAGCATACAGACAAAGGTCAGCTATATTTGGGAAAGCCTGCCCACGCAGCTTGCGCGTGAAAACCGAAAATTTCTCTACGGTCTGGTCCGCACGGGTGCGCGGGCGCGCGAGTATGAGAGCGCCTTGCTTTGGCTGCGTGATATGGGATTCGTACGCCCGACGTACCGTATAGATAAACCGAAGATTCCGCTAAAAGCTTACGCGGATTTGAAATCGTTCAAGCTGTTTGCTCTTGATATCGGCCTGCTGAGCAAGCTCTCGGGGCTCTCCCCCGGCGTAGTCGCCTCCGGAAATACCATGTTCTCTGAGTTCAAGGGTTCATTGACAGAGCAGTACGTATTCGGCGAGCTTATGAAAAGCGATGTTGTCCAGGATATACATTACTGGACTTCAAACGGCACGGCGGAGGTCGATTTCGTCATTTCGTCAAACGGTGAAGTCATCCCTGTCGAAGTCAAGTCCGAAAAAAACCTGAAAGCTAAAAGCCTGCAAGTATACCGAAAAAGCTTTGCCCCGAAGATTTCGGTGCGCGCTTCCATGGCGGGCTTTCGGGTGGACGACGGGCTTGTCAATATCCCGCTGTACGCCCTGTTCAATTTCGGGAATTGCCTGCGGCAGGCTAGCCAGGCCAGGTGAACCTCCGGCGCCGGTTTTACATTGAAGTTTTATCGCAGGTGACAAAACTGTCACCTAAACAGTCACCTGAAAGTCACCTCACCATACTATTATTGTATTAGAAATTATTACATTATTAATTATTGCAACATTAATTTTGGCATGGAAAGGTAGACTTTATTATGGAAATTTTGCGGGTTGAAAATCTCACAAAGCAGTACGGCGAAGGCGAAACGTCGGTGACGGCGCTCGACCACGTTTCGTTCTCGATAAACAGGGGCGAGTTCATCGCCATCATCGGGCCGTCGGGCTCGGGCAAATCCACGCTCATGCATCTGCTGGGCGGCGTGGACCGGCCAACGGACGGCAAGGTCATCATCAGCGGCACGGACATCTACGGCCTGAGCGAATCGCAGCTCGCCATAGTCCGCCGCAGGAATATCGGACTGATTTACCAATTTTACAATCTTATCCCAGTATTGAATGTTGAGGAAAACATCACGCTGCCGCTGTTGCTCGACGGCAGGAAGGCCGACCCCGAACGGCTGAACCAGGTGATAGAAACGACGGGGCTGGCGGGGCGCATAGGCCACCTTCCGAACCAGCTCTCAGGCGGGCAGCAGCAGCGCGTCAGCATCGGGCGCGCCCTCATCACGGAGCCGGCCATCATCCTCGCGGACGAGCCGACGGGCAATCTCGACAGCCACATGGGGCGCGAAATCCTCGAAACGCTGAAATACTCGAACAGGCAGCTCGGGCAGACGCTTATCATGATTACGCACGACGAAAACGTGGCCATGCAAGCCGACCGCATCATGGCGGTCGAAGACGGCCACATCATCAGGGATGAGGTGATTCGGTAATGAGAATAATGAGAGAACTCGCGGCGCGGCAGCTGCGCCTGAACCGCCGACGCACGGCCATCACGCTGGTCGGCATCATACTCTCCGTCGCCATGATTACGGCGGTGGCGGGCTTCACCACGAGCGTACAGGACATGGCGCAGTCCATGTTCAAGAATATAAATGGCGACTGGCATATTTCCATCAACGCCGCGACCACCGAACAGGCTGACAAAATAATGGGCGATCCGCTGGTCGAGAAGGGTTTCACAGAGCCGTCTTTTGACGAAGAAACCATCGATGTAATCGCCGACGATGCCGACAACAGCGCTGCCGCGAAAGCCGCCGGCGGGAAAGCAAAATACAAAGAGAAACTGTCTAAGCTCGTCGATGTCAAAGTCAGGCTCGCGCATCCAACTCGCGAATACGATGAAACGGCGGCACAGCTCGCGATGAAATACGGAGTGACTGACGCGGACGCGAGCACGGGCATAGAAGGCATAGCATTCAACAAAGAGCTACTCGCTTCGGAGGGCTATGTGGCCGGCGACAATCTGAACTCGCTGTTCAAAGGCATCGCGGGCATACTGATATTCGTCATATTTTTCGGCTCGATCATGGTCATATCGAACGCATTCTCCATCTCGGCGAACGAGCGCATACGGCAGTTCGGCATACTGAAAAGCATAGGCTCGACCAAACGGCAAATTTCGGCTTCGGTCGTTTCGGAAGGAATTATTTTGGCCACCATAGGTATACCCGCCGGTATATTGCTTGGATTCGCGGTGCAGCTGGGGCTGGTCGCCATTTCAAACACGATGCTGGGCGGACTTAACGAAATTCTCGCCGCGCTCACCGATGCTGCCAGCGGCACCCCCATACATTTCAGGTTCGTCATATCGCTGCCCGCCATACTGGTATCCGCCGCCGTGTCGTTCATCACGATACTGATATCGGCGTGGCTGCCCGCCAGGAGAGCCGCGAAAATCACCGCGATAGAAGCCATCCGCATGTCGAAGGAAATAAAGATAAAAGCAAAAAAACTGCGTACGCCGAAGCTCATCTCGAAGCTGTTCGGTTTTGAGGGCGCACTGGCCCAGAAATATCTGAAGCGTAGCAGCCGCGCCTACCGCGCTACCGTAGCATCTCTGGTCGTGGGCATCATACTCTACCTTGTGGCTTCGGGCTTTGGCACTGCCATGACAAAATCCATAAGCACAACCTCCTTGCCGACCGACCTTGACGCGAATGTCATCGCTACGGCTAGGATGGAGCAAGGCAAGATGGCCGATGGAGGTTGGGAAAAATCGGCAGAGCTGATGAGCGATATGCAGTCCGCCGCAAGCGGCACCGACACGGAACGCATAGACACGCTGAACAAGATAAGCCTGCCGTCAGAGGCCGCAGGTAATATGCTATCGGACGATATGGGCAGGAAGGATCTCGAATACCTGAAAAACGACCTGACGGGCAAATCCGGATTCGAAGCGACGGTCACGTTGGTACTCCTGGACGAGCAGATGTCAAAGGACTATTCCGGCAGGGCCGGCGTGAGCGAGCCGGCCGACGGCGAAGCAATACTGGTGAACGCCATGGAAGCCTTCACCGACGAAGGGACCGTGGATATCGCCCCGTTCCGATATGAAAAAGGCAGCTCCGTGGAGTTCTCGGTCGGCGGAGATACGACGCGGAAGCTGACTCTCGGCGGCGAGCTGAAGGATGTTTCCGGCACGCTCAGATATGCGCTGCAAGGGCATCTCATGTGCATGCTCGTGAACGAAAACACCTACAAGGATATCCTCGCCGCGTCAGCAAGCTCGGCATCGGAACAGCATCTTCCCATGATTCAGTGGTTCGCGAAATCGGGCAAGCCGGACGCGCTGAGCACAGCGTGGAACAATGTCGCGCAAGAGGGAAAGGCCGACGACCTTATTGTCGACAATAGCACTCAGGATATTGCGATAGCAAGAAGCATCGTAACGCTCATGATGATATTCATCTACAGCTTTATCGCAATGCTGTCGCTGATTGGCGTGACCAGCGTCATAGGCGCTATATCGACGAACATCAGGCTGCGCGCGCGCGAGTTCGCCATGCTCTCGTCGGTAGGCATGACCCCGCAGACGCGCCGCCGCATGCTGAACCTGGAGAGCCTGTTCTACGGCGCGAAAGCGCTCATCATCGGAATACCCATAGGCGTGTTCATCTCATGGGCCATCTACCATCTGATGGCAAGGCAGTTCGGCTTCGGCAGCTTCCAGCCTCCCTGGGTAGGCATACTGGTGAGCATAGGCGCGGTATTCCTGCTGACCTTCGCAACCATGCGCTACGCGTCAAACCGCCTGAAAGGGATGAACATCGTGGAAACCCTGCATGATGTGAA
>JAIRPQ010000101.1 GCA_031256875.1 Eubacteriales Family XIII. Incertae Sedis bacterium
TTCTCGGCCAGCATGTCTATGAGCTGCTCGGATGCCGTGTAGGTTTGCGGTGAGCCGAAGCCCCTGTATGCGGTTGAGAACGCGTGGTTTGAGAACGCGCATTTCGTGAGCCCCGTCACATTCGGGAAATAATAAGGATGCCCAAAGAAACGCAACCCGACGGGCAGGAGCATCCCCGCGGTTTCGGTGTACGCGCCCTTGTCATATACTATCTCGTATTCAAGCCCCGTTAGATTCCCGTCCTTGTCGCACCCCATCTTTCCATTGGAGAATGACGGCGCACGCTTGCCTGTGAAATGCATGTGCTCCTCATAGTCGCAGGTCAGCGTCACAGGATGCCCCGTAGCCAAAGCGCAAACGGCCACTATCGCGGGCGTCGTGGGTGACATGGTATATCCAAAACTCGCTCCGGTGGGATTTTCGATAACGCGGATTTTGTCCGCCGTGACACCTATACCCGCAGCCATAACGCCTAGGGTGAGATGGAGCGCGAGGCTCTTGCAGTGGACAGTGACAACGCCATTGGCATCGACATACGCCTGCGCCACGTCGGGTTCAATGGTCAAATGCGGCTCGCGCGAACTGCTGAAGCTTCCTTCCACCACATATTCCGTTTTCGACTTGTCAGCTATCACCTTCCCTGCATCTTCGCCCTTGAACACGGGCACGGTAACGAAAACATTTGGTATGCCCGGATGGATCTCCATCGCGTCGTCCTGCATAGCATCGGTCGCATAGTCGTATTCGGGCAGCGGTTCCAGATCCAGCTTGACAAGCTTTGCCGCTTCCCTTGCGTGCTCTCTCGTGTCGGCGCATACTACTGCCACGGGATCCCCATACCGAAATACCTTTTTGTCCATGAGAATCGGATGCTCAAACCCGTCCGCCTTGGAGCGTGGATGACCCACCGGCCATGTTATCCTGTTGATTCCCTTGACATCCGCAGCGGTAACCACTTTGAAAACGCCCGCGGCCTTTTCCGCTTCCGAAAAATCAATGCCTTTGATATTGGCATGGGAAAGCCCTGGCAGGACCAGCGCCAAATGCAGCGTGTTCTCCGGCATCTTCATGGCGATATCGTCGCCATAGTCCGCAGTGCCAAGCACCTTGGCTAACGCAGCCGGCCTTGGAATGCCTGTATTGTAGATTCTCCCATCCTCCGGAAGCTTCCACTCCAATGCTTCTCTTGGTTTTTCCCCGCGCATGACCTCTGCGGCCGCCATTACGCAGTCCACGATGGGCTTATAGCCCGTACACCTGCATATGTTGTGGTGCTTTTGGAACCACGCGCGAACCTCGTCCCTGCTCGGATTCGGGTTCTCGGCAAGAAGCTGTTTCGCCGATACGATGAAGCCTGGCGTACAGAAGCCGCACTGCACGCCTCCGTATTTGATCCATGCGAGCTGCAGCGGGTGCAGGTTGCTCGCGGTACCCAAACCTTCAATGGTTTCCACCTCGGAATAGTCGGCTATGCTTTTGATTTTCCTCATGCATGAACGAACCACTTTCCCGTTCAGGATAACGGAACAAGCACCGCACTGGCCCTTCCCGCATCCGATTTTTGTTCCTGTGAGCCCCAGCCGCCGAAGCACGTTCGCCAGCGAGTCCTTTTCGGTATTGCACACGAACATCCTCTCGGCACCGTTGATAACCAGTGTTTTCTTCAGCAATGTGGTGCCGGTTGTTTCTTTCTTTTCTTCCTTGGCTTCTCCTGCGCCTTCATCCAGATCTTCAAGCACGGATAAATCTACTGTTCCCATAACTATTTTCTCCTCTCTTACACTCGTGAACTCCATTGCCTGTGCTGGTTGCCTTAAAATTCAGCAACTGCCATACGGCGCGATATAGAACCTGTCTGGAATCAGCATATCAGCCATCATCGCCGCTGTATTGAAAAAAACGAAACTAAAAAGGTTGTTTCGCCAACTTTTTCTTTATTTCGCCTGCAATCTGTGTATAATATATATAAACTATAATAGGAGTGGGGAAATTCAAATAACTGTATTATCGGATGCGTTGCTAAAACATCGGTTGTAACCAAATGGTCGCTCACTGTGGTGGAGGTGAAATCATAATGTATACGCAACAAGAGATAGCACACTGCATGCAGGATATGCACTGGCCCATCCAGCCGGATTTGCATGTCTACCCTGACAACATACTCCAATATGAAGAAAAATACGCTTACTGGGATTCACTGGCGCTTCAGCACCATTGTTTTTTCTATAAATTCAAAAACAATACCAACCACAGCATCAGGCTGACCAAGCTACCCGATCCCTGTTTCAGCATTGTGTTTGAATACAACTCCGAATTTGCTACCGCCTATGTGTTGGGAATCCAAAGCGCGGCATATTCCTCGACGATAAAGCCAAACACTACCTATTTCTGTGTCAAGCCCATGTCGCTTTGCGGTCTGACACGCAATATAGGCAACTACGCGAATAGGATTGTATATTTTTCGAACGTGTGGGATCCAAAGTACCCTTCCATTATAGACATTATCGCTGAGCACGATAACTTCGATCAGCAGATAAGCTGTTTTCAGGAGTATGCCCGTCAAAATATCATCAATCATGGATACTGGATGAGCCTTGCGGAATACTGCGCGAATTATCTCGCTGTTTCAAAGGGTGCAGCAAAACTGGATCTGCTGGCAAGCGATACTCAGTATACGGCTACCTATTGCAGACATGAGTTCAAGGAATCGTATGGCATCTCGCTAAAGACATTCCGCAATCTCATAAGGTTCAATACGGTAGTATACAACGTACTTCAGAATCCGCGCCAGCTTATGCTGAACGTTGCCATGCAATGCGGCTATGCGGATCATTCCCATCTCTGCAATGACTTCAAAAATATCGCAGGGATGAACCCGATGAAATTCGCCTCATTATGGATAGAGAAGCAGCCGCTGGGCAGCTATTATGATGATAAATTTTGCCATCTGCCTGTCTATTATCGGCGGTACTGACAGCTACGCTGTACGATGGTCAGGCTTCGGAAAAGCCGGCACCATTAACCCCAAATACCGCCGCTGTGTTTCGTTTTTTTCAATGTAAACAGCTCTCTTTATGCTTATAGTTAACGCATGGTTGTAGTGTAGTAACATTTGTATTTTATAAGTTTTATAAGGAGGAGAGCATATGAAGGATTATTTTGGTTATAAAGGTAAAATCTGTGTCGTCACAGGGGCAGCGTCAGGAATGGGCAAAGCCACCGCTGAAATACTGCTGGATCTCGGGGCGGAAGTGTATGGTCTCGATTTTAACGAAGCCAACCTGCCCGGCCTGAAATTTGTCCAGGTGAACCTGTCCGAAAAAGATTCCATAGACAAAGCATTCGAGGAACTCCCTGCCAAATTCGACAAATTCTTTGGCGTTGCTGGCGTATCGGGTCTGAGCACCACATTTGAAGTCACTCTCACCATCAATTTTGCAGCGAATAAGTATATCACGGAAGCATACCTGGCGGACAGGCTGAACGATGGCGGTGCTATAGCGTTCGTCTCATCGGTTGCGGGCAGCAAATGGTATGACCATGAAAACGAGTACAAGGATATCGTCAGCACGAACACATGGGAAGAAATACAGGCGGCTATTGCAGCCAAAGTCAAGGGTGAGCTTCCCGGCGTCATCGCCTATGTGGTTTCAAAGCGCGCGATTTCCTACTACACAAAATGGATTGTGCCTGATTTCGGAAAGAGGGGCATCCGCGTCAACTCCATCGCGCCAGGGCTGACCACGTCAGGGCTGCTGGGCGATTTCGAAAAACTTTCGGGCGGCCAGGAAAAAGCCGGCGAAAAGATGTTCGGCATCTTTGAGCGCAGCGCGGAGTCAAAGGAAATGGGAAGTGCGCTTGCCTTCCTCAACAGCGATATGGCGTCCTATATCAGCGGCGTCCAGCTATTCGTCGACGCGGGACGGGAAGCGCTTATCAAAACGCACGATGCATATGACAACAACGCCGCACCGATGCCAATATAGCCTCTCGCGCCGCAAATGTAAAGTAAAAATCGAAATAAGCACACACAAAACGGGCTGTCTCTTTTGATTTGAGACAGCCCGCATTCCACGTCCTTATTTCACCGAGATTTTTTTTACTATCGTTTTCTTGCCTACTTTGACGGTGATCTTTGCTTTGCCTTTTTTCAGGGCGGTCACTTTGCCCGCGGCATCTACCGTCGCAATAGATTTCTTCGACGATTTGAACGTCACCGCGCTGATGTCGGTGGCCTTCTTTGTCAGGCCGCTGATGCTGATTCGGTAGCTCTTGCCCTTCTTCAGCTTCTTCGGCAGCTTGGCGGTGAATTTCTTCAGCGCTATCTTTTTCTTCTGGACGACTACCTTGACCTTCAGCGTTTTGCCGTTCTGCGCCATCAACGTGACTGTGGCCCTGCCTTGCCTATTGGCCTTGACGCGAAGCTCGCCCGCGCTGCCCTTTCTGATGCTCTGAACCTTTATCGCGTTCTTGGTCTGCGTCCATACTATCGCCAGCTTCGGGTCGCTGACGGGCTTGCCGTCCGGACCGTCAAGGACATAGCGCAGCCTGTAGCTGCCGCCCTTCGTCAGATAGACGGTCTTCAGCGGCGTGCGTATCTTCGCGACGGCTGGTGTATCTATGGGCTGCGTCGACACGGGCAAATCAACTACCATAGGTGAGCGGGCTTCCTGTGACGTAGTCGATAAAGGGGTTTCGCCTGCCGGCGTCTCGCCCCTCGGGGTCTCGTCCGTCGGCGTCTCGTCCGTCGGCGTTTCGTCCGTCGGCGCTTCCGTAGGTGGCAGCTTCGCGAGCGACTGGCTCATGAACTTGCCGCAGGCAGAGCAGGTTCGCGTCTCCGTGCCCTCGGCTTCCTCCGTAGGCGGCACCGCGACTTCCCACGGGCTCCAGCTGTGCGTTTCGGCAGCTTCCCAAACGCCAATGCCCTTGGAGCTGATGTCGACGGAGGCCATATCCAGATTTATGGCGGGGCGGACACCCATTACGCTGGATGCAGAGAGGTCCTCGACGCTCCCATTGTGTAATACACTGGCCACATTTTCAGAAGAACTACCTGGAGAACGCAAGAACCACCAGGTAATTCCCCTAAACCTCGCATAATTCATTGTATACGCAGTTTTAGCGCGGACTAACGCAGTTGCCTGCGCCATCCTCAGCGCGTCCGTTGATGCCCTTTCGCCTACAAAACCGTACGCAGTATTGATAACATCCTGATATGAAAGCAGGAAAACCTTGTCTATCGTGTTTTGGCCGCCCTCAATACCCGTGACCGGATTACACCTGTTTATCAGCACTGTTGGGCTGATAGAGGCGCTCTCGTCAGCCGTGAACGCAGTGCCTATGAAGCTGTCCGCATACTCATTACCCCAGCTGGAACCAGCAGTATACTGTCCATAGTTGTTCAGCCACGACCTGATCAAGCCGGTTTCCCAAGTAGTGGGTGACTGCATACCAAGTGCGCTGTAGTTCCTCATATCGAGAACCTTTTCCGCCAACAAAAAGAGCTTGCCGTCATTCTTGCCAAGCACGCGCCACGCTATAGGCTCGACTTTATAGTATCCTGTTGTACCTTCTGCAGGATCGCCATAGGTATAAGGAGATGGAAATATTTTTACCACCTGCTTCACCCAGTCCACGCCTTCCACGCCCGTATCGGGTTCCTCATTCGGATTGTCTTTGTCCCAAAGCTCCTGCGGATACCTCCCGAAATACACCGTGTCGCCGACGTTCGGCAAGCCGTCCGCCGCAGTACCGGCGGCGTGAGCCTGCCCAACACTTCCCCATAGGCCAAGCGCGACCGCAAAAGCCAGCACGAAAGCAAGCACTCTTCCGGCGGTGCGCCCTCCCCCCGTTATTCCCCTATTATTCCCCTCATGTGAAAACGTATACATTCTGATTTTGTACCTTCCTTTCCTCCGATTGCACGCCCGCTTATTCGGACGCGCCGCGACCCAAAGTAAACTGTATTCTCTGTACTCTCCTTTCCTTCTCCCGCGCACCCGACCGACCGGACGCGCCGTGACTAAAATAAACTGTCGTTGAATTATACCATAAAAATCGAATATCTGAACAAAAATAGTCAAGTTTTTCTTAAATATTTTCTCGGGGCATGTATAAGTTGCCGCGGCACTCGATTGCGCTATATACAAAACATGGTATACTATGAAGCGAAGGCAAAAAGGATGTTGTTCCGCCGGCCGGATTATTGCGATGGTTATTGCCGCAAAAAATCGCGCCTGATTGGATGCAATAACAATAATCGTGCTGCGGCGCGGCGCGGACAGGGAGACTACGAAATGACTATTGGAGAGATTGCGAAACTGATAAACGCGGAGGTGCTGACAGGCGAGGGGCTACTCTCGAAGAACGTGCTGACCGCTTGCGGTGCCGACCTCATGAGCGACGTGCTGGCGTTCATCAAGAACCAGTCGGTCCTCATAACGGGGCTGACGAACGCCCAGACCGTGCGGACCTCCGAGATGATGGACATCGTGTGTATCGTCATCGTCAGGGGCAAGCAGCCGGCCGCGGGCATGCTGGAGCTGGCCGAGGAGTCGGGCATCGCCGTGCTGAGCACGTCCTACTCGATGTACACGACATGCGGGATACTGTACGACAAAGGGCTTTCGGGCGGGGAGAGAATCCTTGCCTAAGCTGCATTTTAGATACGAGGTAGACGGCGACGATTTCACGCGCGCGGGCGAGGCGTCGTCCAAGCTGAAGCAGTCGCTGAAGCAGCTCGGCCTTTCGCCGCAGCTCGTACGGCGCGCCGCCATAGCCATGTACGAGGGCGAGATCAACATGGTCGCGCACGCGGACGGCGGCGTCATAGATGTCGATATCGACACTGTTGCCATTACCATCGTCATGAAGGATACGGGCAAGGGCATCGAGGACATCGGACAGGCGATGAAGGAGGGCTTCAGCACCGCGTCCGAGGAAGTGCGGCAGATGGGCTTCGGCGCGGGGATGGGACTGCCGAACATGAAGAAGCATTCGGACTATATGAAGGTGGATTCCGAGGTGGGCGTCGGCACGACCGTCACGATGAAGATATCCATAGCGGACGAATAGCGGGCGGACGCGCAGCGAGCGAACGGCAAGGTACACGCAAACGGCGGGAAACAACGACGGAAAAAATATGCGAAACAACCATGACAACAACCAGATATTTCATTCGGTGACGCTGGACCCTGATAAGTGCATGGGGTGCGTGACCTGTGTGAAGCGCTGCCCCACCGAGGCGATACGGGTTCGCGACGGGAAGGCATCCATTATCGGAGAATACTGCATCGACTGCGGCGAGTGCATACGGGTCTGCCCGCACCACGCGAAGCATGCCGCCTACGACACGCCGGACGTGATAAAGAGATACAGATATTCGGTCGCGCTGCCTGCGCCCGCGCTCTACGGGCAGTTCGGCAATCTCGAAAGTACGGACATCGTGCTGAACGCGCTCGTGGCGATAGGTTTCGACGAGGTCTTCGAGGTGGCGAAGGCGGCCGAAATCGTGTCCGACTACACGCGAAAAATAATGGAGGAGGAGGACAATCTGCCCCATCCTCTCATCAGCTGCGCCTGTCCCGCCGTGGTCAGGCTCATCCGCGTCGAATACCCCGAGCTAATCGAAAACCTGCACCGCACCGTGCCGCCGGTGGAGCTCGCGGCGCGCATGGCGGTACGAAAAGTCATGGACGAACACCCTGAGCTGACGCGCTCCGATATAGGCATCGTGTTCATCACGCCCTGCCCCGCGAAGGTCACGTATATGCGCTCACCCATGGGGCTTGACAGCAGCGAAATAGACGCGGCCGTCGCGATGAAGGAGATATATCCGAAGCTGCTCGAGCATATGCCCGAAATCGCGGAAACCTACGAAACCTCCCTGCCGGAGCTGCAGAGCGCGGGACGCATGGGCGTGAGCTGGTGCGGCTCGGGCGGCGAGGCCACCGCACTGCTCACGGAGAGCTACCTGGCCGCAGACGGCATCGAGAATGTCGTGCATGTCCTGGACAGCTTGGAAGAAGAACGGCTCGGGGACCTGGACTTCATAGAGCTGAACGCCTGTGCGGGCGGCTGCGTCGGCGGAGTGCTGACCGTGGAAAACCCGTACATCGCGCACACGCGCATACAGAAGCTGCGCAAATTCATGCCCGTGTCGCTGAACCATTTCGAGTGCGGCCAGGAAAACCTCATCAAAGACGACAAGCCGCTGGACTATGTGGACTATGTGGCTGTGCAGAAACTCTCGGAGGATTATGAAGAAGCGCTGTCCCTGCTCGAACGCATGGGAGAGATAGAGGAATCGCTTCCGGGGCTCGACTGCGGCGCCTGCGGAGCGCCGTCCTGTAAAGCCTTCGCGGAGGACATCATACGCGGCAAGGCCAAGCAGAGCGACTGCATCATCAGCATGAGAGACCAACTCCTGCAGCTGGCTGAGAAGGAGGGGATTTCCGAAAGCTTCATCCCCCGTCCGTTCAGGACAGGCGAACAGGAATGAGTGCCGCGCGGTTTTCCACCGAAGATCTGGCCGCCAGCCTCGGCTTCACCCCGCTGAACCAGGCGCGGCTGCCCGCGCGCGAGATAACGTCGGTCTACTGCGGGGATCTGCTGAGCCATGTGATGGGCACCGCGCCCGAGGGTTCGGCGTGGGTCACTGTTATGAACAATATCAACGTTATCGCCGTCGCTTCGCTGGCGGAGGTGGCTTGCGTGATAATGGCCGCGGGCAGCCGGCCGAACGAAGACGTCATAGCGCGCGCCGACGAGCAGGGAGTGCTGCTCTTTTCGGGCGCGGGGCAGATATTCGAAACGGCCTTTCAGGTTCATGAAAAACTACAGCTATGACCTGCACATCCATTCGGCGCTCTCCCCCTGCGCAGACGAGGATATGACGCCGAACAATATCGCCCGCATGTGTATGCTCGGCGGCGTTCGGATAGCCGCGCTCACCGACCACAATACCACGGCCAACTGCCCCGCGTTTTTCAGCGCCTGCGAAGACGCGGGAGTCGTGCCGCTCGCGGGCTGTGAGGTGACCACCTCGGAGGAGATACACGCGCTCTGCCTTTTCGGTAGACTGGACGCGGCCATGGCTTTCGGCGATTTCCTCTATCCGCATATCCCTGACATAGAGAACAGGCCCGACGTGTTCGGCCGGCAGACGCTTTTGGACGGGAAGGACCGCGAAGTCGGCGAGGAACGAAAGCTCCTCATCACCGCTACCGATATCAGCATCGACGATATCTGGGACATAGCCGCTTCGCACGGCGGGGTGGCGGTGCCGGCGCATATCGACCGCCCCGCGTTCAGCCTGCTCGTAGGTTTCGGGTTCATCCCTGACGGCTACCCCTTCACGGCTTATGAAATAAACTCGGGTGCTTGCGATGAGAACGGCGCGGACAGAGTGGACAGGCTGGTGGCGGAAAACCCCGCGCTGGCGGGCAAAACGATCCTCCGCGATTCCGATGCCCACGAGCTCGCGGGGCTGGTGCGCGAGCCGGCTCTGATGGCGCTGCCGCACGCATCCGCCGAAGCCGTTATCGCGGCTCTGCGCGGATAGCCCTGCCGCGTGGCCGGCTACATCGGGCGCGGCGCATGTTTTCGGCGATTAGCGCGGCATTCGGCAATAATCAGGCGATATTACCCTAATAAATGTAACTGCTAGAATATTTTGGGCGGCAAAACGCCTTTGCGACGCCTTCTTCAGTTTTTAGTGTTAATAAAAAATTTTTTTTTTCGCGAATTGGGGTGATGTTTGCGATTAATATATAGGTTATTCTATAATCACCAGAGTGCATGACAACCTTTTCTCCTCCCCCGGTCATTGAGACCGGAACCACGCTGCCGTAGCCTGTTCCCCAACCACTCCAAGGCTACGGCAGAATTCTTTTTTTCAGACCCCATTATCGACCTTGCGATATTCCACAGGCATACGAATGAGCAATCGTTCATGAAACGAACCTTGGACAGAATTTTTATTTTAGGCAGCTTTGCGCCGAATCAGGCACAGAGCCTGCGCACCGGCAACGCGAAACAGGCGCTAAGCCGGTGCCAAGCTGCCACGTTTTTATGCCCTGCGGAGCTTATGAGTCCGGCCAATTACTGGCAAAATAACCATCTAAAAAAGTATTCGTTGGGGTGATGTTTGCGACGTATGTTTGCGTTATCCTATAATTGCCAGAGTGCATGACAACCTTTTCTCCTCCCACCGGTCTTTAAGACCGGAACCACGCTGCCGCAGCCTGTCCCCCAACCATTCCAAAGGGCTGCGGCAGATTCTTTTTTTATCCGGAGATGATTCTAAAATGGCTAGGCGAGGCTCATATCCGGCTCCCGCCGGCCTGCCTGCGCCGCGCTATTTGAAACGCAGGCCACAGGAGAACGCTTTAGCTATCTCCTCGCCCGGCAGCAGGTAGGAGAGCGCGTGGCTGTCGTAGGTGAGTATCCGCGACGACTGCCACAGGCCCTTGATATCGCCCGCGAGCCCTTCGTCCACCTTCACGTCCCTGACCTCGCCGATGAACAGCGTGTGCGCGCCCAGGTCCAGCACGTGGGACACCTCGCATTCGATGTTCACGGGAAATTCACCCACATACGGCGCGTCCACGAACTCGCCCTTCACGGGGGTCAGCCCCGTTTTCTCGAATTTGTCCACGTCGCGCCCGCTGACGATGCCGAAATAGTCGCATTCGTCCACGTATTCAGGCGACGGCAGGCTGACCGTGAACGCCTTCCGCAACATGATGTTTTCGTAGGTGTAGCGCGAAGGGCGCACCGCCACGGAGAGCGCCGCGGGATCCGCCGAAGCCGTGCCGCCCCACGCGAACGCCGCCGCGTTCGCTCTGCCGTCCTCTCCGTACGTCCCCACTATCATCACGGGGTCCGGAAAAATCATCTCCCTGATACCTATGCTCTTTTTCATCTCGTGCGTCTCCTTTCGATTTGGCTATTATGATTTGGCTATTATAATATAACAATAATTTATTTTTTGCCGCTCTTTGCTTCGCGCCTTTTGCGCCGGCGTTTTTCCATCCGTTTCATTCCCGCGTCGACCAGCTTCATCATATTGTCGTTGTGGCGCCCTTCGAGCAGATATGTCTCCATGCTGTTAACGCCTATGCGCATGCTGTCCGCTTCATCCTCCGAAATTCGCCCCTCGCGCCTGAACCGCTCGATGACGCCGCGCTCTGTCTCAAACTCCTTCAGCATCTCGTCGTCGTACTGGGCGTGAAGCCGAACCCGCGCGGATTCTCCGTAGGCACCCTCGAATATCTGACCTGTCATGTCGATGCGCTCCTCGATAAGTTCGCTGATAACGATGTCCGAATCATAGCCCGAAGCGTCGCTCGGCACATAGGCCGAATCAGCACCCGCATCAGCGCTCGGCAAAGCTACCGAATGAGCCTCCGCGTCATGAGCCGAAGCGTCGCCGCGTTTTGACTCCAGCGCATCGACCACGCGCGACGTATTCTTCCAGAACACTTGCTGTAATTTTTCCGTTACCGGCTCGCCCGCCGCGCCCCTCGCGCTGTTGGCCGCAAGCTCGTGCAGCATGCGCTTGTTCGGGCGCCCTCTGCCTACGAGCCTGCCCTCCGCCATATGAGAGATCACGGACAGTATCCCTAGGTACACAGCGGCTTCCGCTTCCGTCAGCTCACCGGACTCCAACTGTTCCTCTACCATCTCACGCTCTAGGTTCATGACATAGGCGCGGAGCTGCCTGAGCCTGGCGCGTTCTTTTTTTCCCCTGTCCTCGTGCGCCAGCACCTTGATGCGGCGCTTGACGTGCAGCACCACTGCCTTTGTATATTCACCCTTGCCCTCTGACAGCTCATCAATGACCTCGCGCAGTACGGCGATGTGCGCGGCGTTAACGCGCGGGGCCGCATCCTTGCGCGCTACGAGCGGCAGCACTATGACCGCGATGAGCAGCGAGAATATGATGGTGGCGGCCGTCACAAAAAGCAGCAGCGCGCGCTGTGCGAAATCCCCGCCACCCGCTATATAGTATGGAAGAGAAAACGCCGTCGCGAGACTGACCGTGCCCTTGACGCCGGAGAGCGTGAGTATGAGGCTGTCGCGCATGCGTTCTGTGAGAGCGCCTGACGCTGATGCCCCGCGCGGCGCGGCGAGGAAGAACACGCCCGCAAACCTCACGACGAGCAGTATAGCGGTCGCGACGGCGGCGATGCCGAGCGCGTAGCCGGCCGTGTACTCTTTTGCTTCCACGATGCTGATAACGATATCGGGCAGCTGAAAGCCGAGCAGCAGGAACACGAGGGAGTTGAACGTGGTCGTGAGCATGTCCCACATCGAGCGCTTGAACACGCTGAACTCGGCCTCGAACTGCTCGACATGACGCATGGAAAGCGCCTGCCTGATGCCCGCGGTAACGGCTGCGATGATTCCGGAAACGCCCAGGGCATCCGCCAGCAGATAGCAGATGAACGGCGTAAGTATTTCGATTATCATGAAGGTGGACGAGCTTCGGACCGAGATGCGCCGCATATGCTTCGCGACGATATCCTTCAGCGACGCGACCACGAAGCCCACCGCGAAGCCGCCCGCGCAGACGGCGAGAAATTGCAGCGAAGCGGCCACAGGCGAGAACGCGCCGGTCAGCAGAGCCGCGACCGCGAAGTGAAATGATATGACACCAGACGCATCGTTGATGAGGCCCTCGCCGCGCAGTATGCTCATGATGTCGTCGCGTATGCTGACGCGGTCAGAGATAGCGCCGACCGCGATGGCATCCGTCGGGCCGAGGATGGCGCCGAGCGCGAAGCACGCGGCGAGCGGCATGATGGGCACGAGCGCGTGCACCGTGAAGCCTATGGCGAACACCGTGATGAACACGAGCAGGAACGCGAGGAATATCACGGGGCGCCGCATCCTCCACAGCGACAAGATGTCCGTCTCCTCCGCTTCGCGGAACAGGATGGGTGCGACGAGCAAAGCCATGAATACCTCGGGCTCCAGCCTTATCTCCCCGTGCAGCGGCGTCAGCACGAGCAGCGCGCCGACACCGACCTGTATGAGCGGCAGCGGCAGCCCCGGGAACACGCTGTCCGCTATCCGTGAGAGCGCGATGGCGAAAAGCAATATAACGATGATTGATGTCAGTTCCATAGTTTAATGATATCACAAGCCCGCTCACCAATGGGCGGCCGCGATTTTCCAGGTTCGCGGCGGCGCTCTGATTTTTGCCTTATTATCTGAATATTATAGTTTATTCAAAATTGTTTCAATTTTCTGTTGACTTGCCGCGCGGAGGCGTGTATACTTATATGGTGGTAATTATTTTTTGTTTCTCTATCTATTTATATCTAGGAGGTGATGGCATATGGTAAACGCAGGCGATACTTCTTTTATTATCATCTGCACGGCGCTCGTTTTCATCATGACGCCCGGGCTGGGATTTTTCTACGGCGGCCTGGGGCGCAGGAAAAACGTCGTCAGCAATCTGATGAACTCCGCGTTCATCCTCGGCATCGGCATAGTGCTCTGGTTCGTGCTGGGCTATTCGATAGCCTTCGGCGGAGGCGGCAGCATCATAGGGTCTTTCGACCACCTGCTCATGAACGGCATCCCGCTGGATGAAGTGTATGGCGGAGACGAGGGTACGATACCCACCTACGTGTTTGCGATATTCCAGATGGCGTTCGCGCTCATCACGCCGGCCATCATCACCGGTTCTACGGCGGGGCGCATCAAGTTCAAGGCGCTGTTCTTCATTATCGCCATATGGTCCATCATCGTCTACTATCCGCTCGCGCATATGGTGTGGGGCGAGAACGGGTTCATCGGTTCGCAGATAGGCGCGCTCGATTTCGCGGGCGGCGATGTCGTACATATCAGCTCCGGCGTTAGCGGGCTCGTGCTCGCGTTGCTGGTGGGCAAGAGACAGCAGTACGACGCGATATCATACAGGGTCCACAACATCCCCTTCGTCATGCTCGGCATGGGGCTGCTCTGGTTCGGATGGTTCGGGTTCAACGCGGGCTCCGCGCTGACGGCCGGCGGGCTGGCGGGACACGCCTTCCTCGTGACCGCGCTCGCTGCGGCGGCGGCGCTCATCAGCTGGGTGGTCATCGACGTTATCAAGGAAGGCAAACCGACGCTCATCGGCGCCTGCACGGGCGTCGTGGCCGGACTCGTCGGCATCACGCCGGCCGCGGGATTCGTCCCCATCTACGCCGCGCTCATCATCGGGCTCGCGGTTTCGCCCGTCTGCTATTTCGGCATCGTGCTCATCAAGCGCGTACTGAAAATAGACGATGCCTTGGACGCGTTCGGCTGCCACGGCATCGGCGGCATATTCGGCGGGCTGCTTACCGGCGTGTTCGCGCAGGCGGCCATAGGCGGCGTGGACGGCCTCGCTTACGGCAATGCAGCACAGCTCGGAGCGCAAGCGCTCGGCATTATTATTACTATAGGATGGACGGTGGCGGGTACCCTCGTCGCGGCGGGCATAGTCAGGGCGTTCACGCCGCTGCGCGCGACGAAGCAGGAGGAATCCGTGGGGCTTGACCGCTCGCAGCACGGCGAATCGGCATACCCGTCGTTCAACGGGCTGGATTAGCAGCAGCAAGGATAGCAGGAGGTATCTGCCATGATAAAAATAGAGGCAATTATTCGGGAAGAAAAACTGGAGGAGGTGAAGGACGCGCTTGCGGACATCGAAGTGAACGGCATCTCCATATCGCAGGTCATGGGCCACGGCAGCCAAAAAGGTTATGTCGAGCTGGTCAGGGCCACCGAAGTGCCGGTCAACCTCATCCCCAAAATCAAATTCGAAATCGTGGTCTCGTCCGAGGAATGGGAGCAGAAAACCATCGCGGCCATCAAGCATGCGGCGTTCACGGGAGAGCCGGGCGACGGCAAGATATTCAGCTACGACCTGCGCACCGCGATAAGGATAAGGACCGGAGAAAGCGGGTACGACGCGCTGAACTGACCGCAGGTTGCGGGTGCGAATACGCCATATCAAACATATACCGTACGGGCAGCAAAAAATGTTGCCCGTTTTTTTACTTTTATACTTGACAAACTCCATCCAGTATAATATTGTAGGTGTAGAAAGATTACAGGCATCAAAATTGCGGACACCATCGTTATAGCAGCGAAGCAATCATCGATAAATAATAATTCGGAAAGGTAGTGAGAAAAGGCCATGATAATCACCCGAGAAATCGACTATGCCGTGCGGATACTGCGCAGTCTCCGCGGTGGAGAATTGATGACAACACCTGAGATATGCGAGCGGGAAAACCTCCCCATCCATTTCGTCTACAGAATATTGAAGAAGCTCGACATCGCCGGATTCGTGACAATAGCGCGGGGGAAGGACGGCGGCTCGCGTCTTGCGTGCAATCTTGACGAGGTAACGTTCTACGATTTGGTCGGAGCACTTGGAGACCGCAAATACATCAGCCCCTGCGTGAAGTCGGGATACACTTGCGAATACCGCATCAAGCACGGCGGTGTCTGCGGCGTACACGACCAGCTCACGCAGATGCAGGACAACCTGGACGGCATCATGAAGGCGAAAACGCTAAGCCAGCTGATTGCCGAGGACCCCGTGAACGAGGGTTAGCCGCAGTCAGGCGGAGCCGGTCGCGGACAGTCCGCGGAGTTCGGCGAATCCGCAGCGCGGGCATACGCGGCCCGCATCATAACATTGCCCATCTAGTCAATAATTATATTATTCCAATAACAAAGCAAAAAATGAAAAGGAGGCGATGGCAGTATGTACAGAACAACAGATGAACACGAGGCATTTCGAGCCAAAGTGCGCGAATTTGCCGAAGCGGAGGTGAAGCCGCTCACCTTCCTGATGGACAAGGAGAACGGGTTCCCGACCGAACAGGTCCGAAAGATGGGAGAGTTCGGATGGATGGGCATCCCCTTCCCGAAGGAGTATGGCGGCATGGGGCTGGACCACATCAGCTACGCGATAGCGGTCGAGGAGCTGGCGCGCGTGGACGGCGGCACGGGCGTTATTCTCTCCGCGCACACGTCGCTCGGATGCTGGCCCATTTT
>JAIRPQ010000028.1 GCA_031256875.1 Eubacteriales Family XIII. Incertae Sedis bacterium
TACAAGAGCAAATACGCCGCCGAGGAAGGGCAGGGCGGGTCGAAGTCGAACCGCTACGGCAAGCAGGGCAAGAACCTTGTCATCAAAGTCCCCGTTGGCACGATAGTCTCGGATGTCGCGACCGGAAAATTCATGCACGATTTGAAAAGCGACGGCGAGGAGTTCGTGGCCGCGCTCGGCGGCAAGGGCGGTCTCGGCAACAGCCATTTCAAAAACTCGAAGCGGCAGGCGCCCAATTTTGCGGAAGCGGGAGCCGAGGGCACGGAGCGCATCGTGCGGCTCGAGCTGAAGCTTATCGCGGATGTAGGGCTGGTCGGATTCCCGAACGCGGGCAAGTCCACCCTGCTTGCGGCGGCGAGCGCCGCGAAGCCGAAGATCGCCGACTACCCGTTCACGACGCTTTCGCCGAACCTCGGCGTGGTCTTGATGGACGATACTGATTTCGTCATTGCGGACATACCCGGGCTTATCGAGGGCGCGGCGCAGGGCGCGGGCCTCGGGCATGATTTTCTGAAGCATGTGGAGCGCACGAAGGTGCTGATACACGTGGTCGACGCGTCGGGCTTGGAAGGGCGCGCACCCGTGGACGACTACACCCGCATCCAGTCGGAGCTGGCCGCGTACTCGGAGCGGCTCGTGGGTAAGCCCAGGCTCGTCGCGCTGAACAAGATGGACGTGGTCGATGCCGAATCCGAGGAGTTCGGGGCGCTCGTGGCGGCCGTGGAGTCGGACGGATTTCCCATATATAAAATCAGCGCGGCCACGACCGAAGGAATGACCTCGCTGCTGCGGGCCGCCGCCGCGGAGCTCGCGAGAATCGCGCAGGAAAATCCGGACGGGCAGGACGACGATAGCCTTTACGACAATATCTTGGAAGTCGTGCCGCTGGGCGCGGAGCCTGACTACCGCGACATCCATATATCGAAGGACGGAGATGTGTTCGTGCTTTCGGGCAAGCAGCTGAAAAAAATACTGGACTCGACCAATTTCAGCGATATGGAGTCCCTGCGATATTTATGGCACTACCTTGAAAACAGCGGCGCTGTGAAGCGCATGAAGGACGACGGGCTGATGGAAGGCGACACAGTTCGCATTTACGGGATGGAATTTGACTACGAGGATGAAGAATACCAGGGCGTCCGGCGAAAAGAATAACGGCACGGCCTTGTCTGAAAAAGATTGCTACAGGCTTTTTGCAAAGCACGGAACGCCGCCGCATGTCATCAGGCATTGCGTCGCGGTTTCGAGGACGGCGCACAATATCGCGTCGGAGCTTATCGGTGCGGGGCTAAAGCTCGATGCCGAACTGATTCGCAGAGCGGGGCTGCTGCACGATCTGGCGAGAGCCGAAAAGAACCATGCGGAGCGGGCGGCGGAAATCGTGGGGCGCTATGACCCCGCAGCCGCGGACGTGATTCGCGTACATATGAACCACGATATATCGCCCACCATCAAAGACCTGGGCGAGTCCGACATCGTATCGCTGGCGGACAGGTCGGTGCTCGAGGACAAATATGTGGGATACGAGAAGCGCATGGGCGTCATCATCGCCCGTTTTGCGGACAATCCCGAAGCGGTAAAACATCTGAAAGCGAAACTGCGCGAAACGTCTGAAATGATATCCGCGATAGAGTTGTTCACGGGGAAGGCTATGGCGGACATCGCTGCCGGCGGCCCGTCCGCGAAAAATGGCGGCGCGGTGGATATCGCGAAGCTTCTGAGCCGCGTGACGAAGCCAGGGCGCTATATCGGCGGCGAGGTGAACAGCGCCTCTATGGGAGGTACGCCGCCGGACACAAGGCTCACGTTCTGCTTCCCCGACCTATATGAAATAGGCATGTCGTACACGGGGCTTCAAATAATTTACGGCCTTTTGAACTCTTTGGACGGGGTTTTCTGCGAGCGGGCGTTCGCTCCGGCAGACGATATGGAACAGCTGATGCGGGCCGAGTCCGTTCCGCTTTTCACGCTTGAAACCCACGCGCCCGTGCGCGGCGCGGACATCGTGGCGTTCACGCTCCAATATGAACTTTCGTATACGAACATCCTGAATATGCTTGATTTGGCTGGTATACCCATCACGTCGGCGGAGCGCATGGCGGCTGCGGATATGCCCTTCGTATGTGCCGGCGGCAGCTGTGCGTGCAACCCCGAGCCGCTGGCGGAGGTTTTCGACTTCATGGTGGTCGGCGACGGCGAGGAAATATTGCCTGAAATCTGCCGTGCCCACCGCGAGTGGAAACGCGGCGGCGCACCGAGGAGCGAATTTCTGAAAGCTCTCGCGGGCATGGACGGTATTTATGTGCCGTCGTTCTATTCGGAAAATTATTCTGTCAATGGTGCTTTTACCCACCATGAGAAATCGGCTGGCGAGCTCCCTGACAGGGTGAAAAAGCTGACGGTCAGCGATCTCGGCGCGTCGTATTATCCACTCGCGCCCATCGTACCGATAGTCGAGTCGGCGCACGAGAGGGCGGTGTGCGAGATATCGCGCGGCTGCGGCAGAGGCTGCAGGTTCTGCCAGGCGGGGTATATTTATAGGCCCGTCAGAAAACGCGCACTCGAAAATATTACCGGAATAATAGAAGCGCAGCTGGACGCAACGGGCTATGACGAGGTTTCGCTGCTGTCGCTTTCGGCGGGCGATCATCCCGATATTGAGCCCCTAGTCGCGGGGCTGATGGACGGCCTTGCGCAGAAAGATGTAGCGCTTTCGCTGCCGTCGCTTCGGCTGGACAGCATATCGCAGGATGTGCTCACGCGCATAGCGTCCTACAAAAAATCAAGCCTGACGTTCGCGCCCGAAGCGGGCACCCAGCGCCTGCGCGATGTTATTCGAAAAAATATCACGGAAAAAGACATCCTGTCGGGCGTGGAAAAAGCCATCTCCATCGGATGGAACAGGGTGAAGCTGTATTTCATGATAGGGCTTCCGACGGAAACGAGGGAGGACCTCGACGGAATAGCTGAGCTGGCGGCGAGCATCATGGCGCTGGCCAGGTCGTTGCAGGAAAAAGGCAGGCGCAATTTCGGGCTGACCGTGAGCGTGTCGAATTTTGTGCCGAAGCCGCACACGCCTTTCCAATGGGCGCGCGGCGACAGCGAGGAAACGCTTCGCGAGAAGATGTATTATCTGAAGGACAAGCTGCGCGGCGTCAAGGGCGTGGGCGCAAAATTCCACGACACCAGGGTGAGCGCGGTGGAGATGATGTTGTCCAAGGGCGACCGCCGCACGTTCGCCGCGATAAGGCGGGCTTGGGAGCTGGGCTGCCGCTTCGATAGCTGGCGGGAGCATTTTGACTACGCGCTCTGGACGCAGGCGTTCGAGGAATCGGGGATCCCCATCGGAACAGACTGGTACACTGACACGGAAGCGCCTCTGCCGTGGGATATCGTGGACACGGGCACGGACAGGGGGCTGATACTGGGCGAATATAGAAAGGCGCTGGATGGAGCGGAAATGTCTGAGGCTATGGAAGCGCCGAAAGGGGGTGCTACGGCATGAAGCTAGTCGTGCGGTTTATGAAGCTGGGGCGCATGGCGTTCATCTCGCACCTGGATCTTCAACGCGCGCTTCTGCGCGGGCTTCGCTCGGCGGGACTGGCGCCAGCCTATTCGCAGGGCTTCAACCCGCACCCGAAAATGAGCCTGGCCTTGCCGCTGGCGCTGGGCTTCGAGTCGCTATGCGAGTGGCTTGAAGTGGAGCTTCCGGCGGACTGCGCAGGCAGGGCGGGTCGCATTGGCGATAACAGGAATAGCGGTGTCGGCAATGCAGGCAAAAGCGCAGGCGGTGGGCTGAACGGCACGGAGGTGATAATGCGGCTGAACAAAGTGCTTCCAGAGGGGATCATAGTAACGGAAGCCCAGTTCGTTGAAGCCGCGTATGACGCTGTGTCGGGCAAACCTATGGGAGTTGGGGCAGGTGCGGGCGGGTCATGTGCCAAGGCTACGGCAGCAGCTGGCGTAGGCGCGGGCAAGCTCCATGCCAAGCCAGGCGCGGCGCAGACGCCCAAGAAGCATTCCCTGGCGTCGCTAGTGAGGTACGCCGAATATGATATCGCTGTCCCTGTGGCAGCGGGCTCGGCGGTTGATGATATCGCGGACGTGCAGGAACGGATATCACAATACATGGCGCAGGAGCATATATATATCGAAAAGGAAAACAGGAAAAAGGGCAGGGTGGACACCATAGACATTAGGCCCCTGATAAGCTCGTTCAAAGCGAAGCGCGGCGCAAGCGAAAAGTCAAGCTACACATGCACAGTAAGCGCGTCCGCGGGAGCGCTGCTGAACCCCCTGCTGCTGATCCAATCCTACTACGAGCACCAAGGAACGCCCCTGGAAATATCCGAGCTAAAAATAGTGCGCACTGGGATAGTGTTTGCAAACCTATCGGAAAACCGATAATCGGAACAGAATTCATGGCGGTAATACTGCTAAAATCGAAGACATTGCCGGATGATTTTCAAAAAATAAAATGTGGAAAAGATACAATAGAACTATACACAATAACCCCATTATTTCTAGAAGAATTAAACTATAAAAAAAATAACGGGGCAAATCAACTAATGGAATTGCTTGATGAGGAAGGCATAAGTGATATAATAAATTTACAAAGGAAAAATGTATGTAAAGAATTATAGAATGTTTTACGAAAAGGAGTACTTAATGATACGGCAGAATGTTTTGGTCTCAAAGAACCAAATCGTTATCAGGTCAATTCCGTATGATTTGGATAAAGAGACATGGGATGAAAAAAATATAGAGGACGGAATTATTTGGAATGAAAATTATATTGTATTAGAGCCATTGGTAAATGATTCATTCGGAGCGTGGTTTATAATAAATAAAAAAGACACTGTTGAGGTAGATGAAAATTCTGTCAGGTCGGCATTGTTGCCATTTGAATTGGAAAATGAAAGTGATTTTTCTATAAATACCATATCCCAAACAATAAACCTGTTTGTAAAAAATGAAATTGATGAAAAAGAAGAAAACGCAAAAGGTAAATACTATCCGTTAAATTCAATAAAAGATATTGATTTCACAAAAGGAAAAT
The DNA here is from genome assembly GCA_031256875.1 of Eubacteriales Family XIII. Incertae Sedis bacterium. Classification (GTDB taxonomy): domain Bacteria; phylum Bacillota; class Clostridia; order Peptostreptococcales; family Anaerovoracaceae; genus JAIRPC01. The sequence goes on from JAIRPQ010000028.1 coordinate 5,060, forward strand.
ACGCCATATTATTTGAAATATGTGTAGGCCTGCCGCCCGTTGACAATCCTGAGCATGAAGTTTATTACAAATTTACATTTATTAAAAATGATAATCCAGAGTTTAAAGTATTGAAAGAAGACGATTATGGTTGGCGATTTAATACTCATTTAGATAAAAGGATAGGAAAATTAATAAAAAAATAAAAACTATGGCGGCGAACCAGCAACAACGAATTTGTTGAGTGTCCAGATTTTATCTATGCGTTCTCCAATTTTTGCATTGCTTTTTCAGCTAAATGCCAACCGAGAAATATATTTATATCTTCAATAGCATCAATAATACGCCATCTGTATTCTTTGTTTTCCCGCAGCTCTTTGAGCAAATATGGCTTTACTGTTCGCTTGTCCAGCATTCTCTTTGTCCGTGCAATATATGCAAGGCCCAGAGCCGCGTTTGCCCTTATAGCGGCATCAGGATTAGATAACAGAGTGACACAAATATTTTGTGCGTCTTTCCAATTGATATCACTTGTGCCAACTGATAGCGGAAGTACTGCAAGCTGTTCTCGCGTTCCATTGCATAAAATATCTTTCGCTTGCTGCAACACGCAATCTGGCAAAGGTTTATAAATAAGTTCTTTCATATTATTAACATTATATTAAACAATAAACGAAAGCGCAAATTTGCTATTCCTATATATTGACAATAAAATAAATCTATTGTATAATATCTTGTAGCTGGAATTATGCCGTTAAATGCGGCTATTTGGAATAAGTTGGTCGTGGTGGCTGTAACCTGCCGCGGCTTGGGCAGCGTGGCTTGGCACTGTTGCCTATTTTTAGAAAGGGAACGGATATGAATAATGCTTATAGCAGGGCGGTTGATTTCAGGAATCCGAAGCATATCAAGGCTATTATCATGCTTGTCGCGGCGTGCGGCATTGCCGCGCTGATGGCGTTGAATTATTTCGGCGAAAAATCCGATACGGGCGGGGCAGGTGATGTCCTGTCTGGCGCGGGCGGCGCGGGTGCTTACGAAGCGCCTGGCCTCGTCAGTACTCAGGAGGAGCCAGAGCTTGGCGAGGGGCAGAGCCCGGGGGCGGCAATGCCAGCGGCGGCGAGCGGGGCAGCAGCCGCTGTGCCAGGGACGATCTTCGTGGATGTCGCGGGCGCGGTCAAATCGCCTGATGTCTACGAGCTTAGTGCGGGCAGCAGGGTGAACGAAGCTATCGTGGCGGCGGGCGGGCTTGCGGCGGCGGCAGACACGAGATATCTGAACCGCGCCGTCGCGTTGAACGACGGCGACAGGATCTATGTCCCCACGAAAAAAGAGGTGGCGTCAGGCGCGCCGCTTCCGGCATCGGCGGGGATGGACGCGGGTGCGCAGGGTTCAGCTACCGCAGCGAGCGGAGTGAGCGGGGCAAGCGCGGCGGGAACGGGGAACGCCGCGGGCGGAAGCGCAGGCGCTGATTCAAAGGTGAACATCAACACAGCCGACTCCGCCGCATTGCAGACGCTGAACGGAGTCGGTCCCGCGACGGCTCAGAAGATAATGGACTACCGCGCCCAGCACGGAGGCTTCGCAAAAATCGAGGACATAAAAAACGTAAGCGGAATAGGGGACAAGACCTTTGAGAAACTGCGGGACTATATTACGGTGTAAAAAAACACGCCCCGCCAGCCTGCGGGGCGCACATATTTTGTTTTTGTTTGCCAGACGCTGCCTCTGCGCTTACGCTTCTTCCATTGGCTCCAAGCCTTTGTTTAGCCTGCGTTCGGCTTCCAGCATGTCGGCTTTTTCTTTCCAGTCGTCGGATACTGTCCTGGTCCTTGCCGTCAAATCCTCTACTGGCTCCGGCGCTATCATGTCCGTGGACTTGGCGCCCGCGTTGTTGACGATCCTCTCGATGGACTCTGGGTTGTCGAGCATGGGGCAGGGGCGCAACATGTTCTTGCTGAACGGCACGTTCTTCCTGTATTCCATGAATATCGGCGATTGGAGCGCTTCGAGCAGGGTGACATCGTGGATGTTCACGTTCGAGTAATGGCAGAACGCGCAAGGCTCGACATCTCCGTTCGAGTTGATGTGCAGGTAACGGCGCCCGCCCGCGATACAGCCGCCCGTGTACTCGCCGTCATTCCAGAAGTCGAGAGCGAAAATGGGCTTCTGGTCACGGATCTCGCGAATCCTGTGGTACATATGCTCGCGCTGTTCAGGCGTGGCGAGCAGGTCAGTGACCGCATCCTTGCCGACGGGCATGTAGGTGAAGTTCCACGCGAAGCGGTTGCCGAGCGAAATCATGTGGTCGATGAACTCGTCCGAGCCGATAACGTCGGTGTTGTATTTGTGGTAACAGGTCGATATGCCGTAGACGAGCCTGTATTCTTTCATGAGGTGCATCGCGTTGATAACCTTTTGGTAGGTGCCCTTGCCACGGCGCATGTCGGTGGCTTCCTCCGTGCCCTCGATGGAGAAAGCGAGCGCGAAGTTCGCCACGCGGAGCAGATCTTTACAGAACTCCTCGTCAACGAGCGTGCCGTTCGTGAAAGAGAGGAAATAGCAGTCTTGGTTCTGCTCGGCGATGCGTATCAAGTCCTTTTTGCGGACAAGCGGCTCGCCGCCCGAGTAGATGAAGAAGCGGATGCCCAGCTCCTTGCCCTGGCTGATGATGGAGTCGAGCATTTCGTTCGTGAGGTTGCTCTTGTGCCCGTACTGCGCCGCCCAGCAGCCCGTACATTCCAGATTGCACGCGCTCGTGGGATCCATTAGTATCGCCCATGGGATGTTGCAGTTGTATTTTTCTTCGAGCGCGACGCCGGTGTTCTCCTTGTCAATGGTAGCCGAGATGAGGAAGCACTCCACGAACTTGCGGACGAGCTTGCTGTCCACGTCCGCGAACAGGCTCTTGACGAACTCGTTCCACGGACCGCCCTCGGTCAGAATCTTCTCGCGCATGATATTTATCTGCCCCTGGTGAAGCCCGTCCTTATCGAGCTTCTCCGCCAAGTCGAACATAGCGGGCAGCTTCTTGATGGGGTCCCCCGAAAGGTACTTTATCAGCAGGCCAAGCGCCTCCTTCTTGGCTATTGCCGCAGCCTTGTCTTTAATGGTTGCCATGATTACCTCCTAATAACCTCCTAGTTCCTACTGCTTCTATCTTTATATATCTTGTATTCGATACGCCCCGAGGCCCAAACCAAAGGTAAGGCAGCAAAGCGTTGAACGCATTACCTAATAATGTACCACATCGCGAACGGCATTTCAAGGAAAAATAAGACACAAAATAACGAT
>JAIRPQ010000077.1 GCA_031256875.1 Eubacteriales Family XIII. Incertae Sedis bacterium
TTTTATGTAAAGCGCTTCATAAGCACATTCACCGCGCGCCGCGTTCCGCTCGGCAGTTACAATAATAATATCGGTGCGCCTGTCGTATCGTATTTGAGCCATGAACAATTCGTGAATTACTGCCGCGAGCTTGGCGGCGAACTGGTACTCGTGGATTACAAGAAAAGAAAGATTGGTAAATTTTGGAGAATAGTCGGCATGAAGAAAAGAGGAAGCTCCGTCGTAGCGATAAAAAAACCGTCGTGATTGCGGGGCAAGCCCAAATCCCCGCGCCCACAGCGCACCGCACGGCAAGCCCCGCGCAAGCGCCCCCAAATCACCAGCGCCCCCAGCGCCCGCTCGAAAAAAGCATCCGGCCGCAACCGCAGCCAGATGCTTTAATTCCGCAAATCAGGATTCAGGGCGAATCATGATTCATAATTCATGATTCATGCGCGAAACCTCGCGCCTTCACCCATTGCCTAAAACCTATTCCTTCTCAATAATAACCCGACGGAAAGGTTCTTCGCCTTCGCTTCTTGTCGTCAGGCCTTCCACCTTTTGCAGCGTCGCGTGTATCACTTTGCGCTCGTAGGGGTTCATCGGCTCCAGACGTACGCTACGCCCCGAGCGGAGAGCCTTGCGCGCGAGCTTCGCGGCGAGCTGCTCCAATGTCTTTTCCCTGCGGTTGCGATATCCTTCGACATCTATGACCACGCGGCGGTAATCCTCTTTGTCCTTGTTCGACACGAGGTTCGTCAGGTACTGAATCGCGTCCAGCGTCTGCCCGCGCTTGCCGATGATTGTCTTGGAGTCCTCGCCGTCGATTTCGACGTATATGCATTCGGCGTTTTCAGAGATGGCCACGTTCACGTCCAGCCCCATATTGCCTACGATGCTGTTCAGGAAAACGGACGCCTCGTTCGATTCGACCGGCGTGAGGTCAGCGGGCCTCTCGCTGAACTGTGGCTTATCCGAAAGGTCGAGCGAAAGTTCGGCCATCGGATCTCCCTCATAGATTTCCTTCTCGACTTTCTTCCTCGGCGGCGCGTTCCTGCGCTGTCCGCGCCCGCCGCCCTGACCGCCGCGTCTGCCGTCGCGATCCCTATCGCGGTCTCTGTCACGATCTCTGTCGCGGTCTCTGCCGCCGCGCCCGCCGCCTGAGCGATCCCGTCCACCGCCCTGGCCGCCGCCCTGCTTGTTCTTCTTTCTGAGGTCACGCGTAACGCCGGAGGGTTTTTTCTCGTTGCCCGGCGAGCGCTTCATTTCCTTTTCGTCCATGAAGTCGTCGATTTTCTCGACGCGCACCTTCGCGAGCTTCGAGCCCAATCCCAGGAAGCCTTTTGCGGGTTCTTCGAGCACCTTGACCATGACCTGGCTTTCCGTGCATCCGAGATCCTCGAGCGCGAGCCGCACTGCTTCATCTACGTCCTTGCCCCACTTCTCCGAATATTCCATCTATACTGCCTCCTTACCTGTCCTTCATCGGCGCATTGTTTAGCGCCATATATAATGTAGTAAATATATTATTGTTCCATTATTCCAAAACCGCTAACCGCTGCTCGCTAGCCGAGCGCCGCGGCTGCCGCAAAATTATTATTCGCGCACCGCCGCAAAACCGTCATCCCTTGCCCTGCGTCGTCGTTGCGGCCAGATTCTTCCTCAGCCTCTTTAGTATCTGGTACTGGCCTATCGTGAACAGGTTGCCCGTGAACCAGTAGAGCGTGAGCCCTGCGGGGAAGGTATGCCCCATCCAGACGATCATGACGGGGAAGAAGTATTTCATCATTTTCATCATGCCCTGCATCTGCCCCATGCCCGCGGTTTCGGGCGTCTGCCCCTGTGTGAGCGTGAACGAGAGGAAGGTCGTGACACCCGCCATTATGGGAAGCACCCATTGGTCGGGCTGGCTCAGGTCGTTAATCCAGAAAAATTTGTCGTGAATCGCCAGCACCATATCCGTCGCGCTCTCGGGGATGAAAGCCAGCGGGTTGCGCAGCAGCGTATACAGTCCGAGCAGAATCGGGAATTGGATGAGCAGCGGCAGGCAGCCCGACGCTGGGTTGAATTTTTCCTCGCGGTAGAGCTCCATCATGCGGCGGTTCATCTCCTCGCGGTCGTTCGCGTATTTGCGCTGAATCTCCTTCATCTTCGGCTGGACCGTCTGCATCTTCATCTGGCTCTTTATCTGCGACGCGTAGAGCGGGAACAGGCAGCCGCGCACGATCAGCGTGAACAGGATGATGGATATCCCGTAATCGTTCGCGAAGTCGTATATGCCCGTCAGCAGATAGCTGAGCGGCTGGGCTATGAAGCTAAACATCGTGTTGAAATTCAAATTCTTTCCTCCTTGCGGCGATCGTGCTACGCGGCTTTAGCGCCACTTTGCGGCTGTCGCGACGCACGCCGCTGTTACGGTACAGGGTCGTAGCCGCCCGGGTTGAACGGATGGCATCTGAGCAGGCGGCGCAGCCCGAGCGCGCTCCCTTTCAGGAATCCGTATTTTCTCAGCGCCTGTATACAGTAAACCGAGCATGTCGGGTAAAACCTACAGGACGGCGGGAACAATGGCGAAATAAACATCTGATATCCCCTGATGAGAATTATCAAAATGTTTTTCATGTGAACAGCTTGCCTTTTTTCAGAGATACCGTCATGGAATCCGTGACTTCCCGACACTTCGCGTTCAGTATCGTGTTCCTCGCGATGAAAAGAATGTCGTACCCGCTTTTCACGCGCGGCGCAAGGCTTCGGAATGCTTCCTTCATCAGCCGCCTAGCCCTGTTGCGCGCCACCGCCTTCCCAACCTTCTTGCTGGCCAGGAACGCTTTCCGGTTCTCGTCCGTGCCGTTTTTCAAAAAAATAACGACCAGATATTTTCCGTGAACCTTCGCGCCCTTCTTGTAAAGCCTGTCGAAATCCTTCTTGTTTCTCAGGACATCCTGCCTGAGCATAAACCGCCCTCGCGAGAAAACCCTCGCGCTACGCGGAGAGCTTTTTCCTTCCTCTGTCCCTTCTGCGCTTCAGAACGTGCCTGCCGTTCTTAGTTTTCATGCGCTTGCGGAAACCGTGTTCCTTTTTCCGTTGCCGTTTCTTCGGCTGATACGTCATTTTCATGTAATAATCGCTCCTTCTCCGGCTGTGTTCGCCGGTACTGCGACCCTGTATGTCGGCCGCCCCTTCTCCGGTTCTCAATTTCAAATCCGGATGTCAAATCTCGCGCCATGCCACAGGGATTGCAAATAATTGAATCCGCAATAGGCATAGCCCTATAATTATAAGCCAATCCGCCCGCGGTTGTCAATAAACATGAAACCCTTTGGCGGCATAGACCGCCAAAGGATTCTTCGTTTTTTATAGGCTGTAAACCGCCGTTCCTACCTGTCCTCGCTCTGATTTCTCCTGCGGCGCGCGACCAGTATTATTATTACTGCCGCCGCTACGAGTATGAGCGCCCAGTAGACCATCGGGTTCAGCGAGTCGTCGCCCGTCTTGGGTACGCTCCCGCCCGCGGACTTGCCGCCGCTGACGGAGCCTTTGCCTTTGCCGACGATATCGGAGGGTGCCACCTTTTTGCCACCCTTGTCGCCGCTGTTGTCGCCGCCATCAATGGACGCTTCGACCTTGTCGCCGCCGTCCTTGACCGGTGGTTTTACGGCATTCGGCTTGTCCTCGGGTGGCGCGATCTGCGTCACCGTATTCTCTGTCGGACCTGCCGGATCCGTGCCGCCCTTCGGCGTGACATAGAGGTTCGCGTCGTTCTTGATGTTGCCCGTCGTCCAGCCGTCCACGATGGCCGTCAGCGTCATGGACACTTCCTTGCCGCCCGCGTTTTCGAAGTCGGCAGCAAGCAGCTTGTAGCTGACTACTCCGCCGGTGGCCACGAAGCGCTGCGGGTCAAGCGCCACGGGTGCGCCGCCTACGCTCACGACTGCCGTACCGCTTTTGTACTTCAGCGTATTCGGCATCTTGTCCTCGATTTTTATCGCGGCGTAGCTCGCGACATCGTTCGGCAACGTGAACCTTATCGTGTAATTAATCTCGTCGCCGTTCTTCTCGAACGCTTTCTGCGACGCCTGCTTCACGAAGCCCGTGACCGGCGGCAGAGGTGTTACCTCGTTGCCCGTTTCCTCCGACGGGCCAGTCGGATCGGTCGGGTCAGTCGGGTCTTTCGGGTCGGTCGGGTCTTTCGGATCCGTCGGGCCCTTCGGGTCGGTGCTGTCCTTCGGCGTCACATAGAGGTTGCCCTTATTCGCGATATTGCCGCCCGTCCAGCCGTCCACGATGCCCGTCAGTGTCATGGTGACTTCCGCGCCACCCTTACCCGCGAAATCGGACTCTATCAGCTTGTAGCTGACTTTGCCGCCCGTGGTCACAAGGCGTGCCGCGTCAAGCGGGCTGATGGCCACTCCGCCCACCTTTATCTGCACGGTGCCGTCCTTGTACTTCAGTCCGGTCTGCGGCAGCTTGTCCTCGATTCTGATCGCGGCGTAGCTCGCGACATCGTTCGGCAGCGTGAACCTTATCGTGTAATTAATCTCGTCGCCGTTCTTGTAGAACGCTTCCTGCGACGCATCCTTTGTGAAGCCCGTGACCGGCGGAAGCGGTGTGATTTCCTTGCCCGTTTCCTCGGTTGGACTCGTCGGCTCGTCCTCGCCCTTCGGCGTGACGTAGAGCTTCGCGTCGTTCTTGATGTTGCCGCCCGTCCAGCCCTTCACTTCGGCGGTCAGCGTCATGGCCACTTCCTTGCCGCCGAATTTATCGAACTCGTAAGGCAGCAGCTTGTAGCTGACGATGCCGCCCGCGGTCACAAGGCGCGTCGGGTCGAGCGGACTTACGGTCTTGCCGTTCACCCAGACCTTCACCGTGCCGCCCACATATTGCAGGCCGGCGGGCATTTCGTCCACAATTCTTATGGCGCCGTAGCTCGTGACGTTCTTCGGCAGCGTGAACCTTATCGTGTAATTAATCCTGTCGCCGTTACCATAGAACGTGTCATGCGACGCATTCTTCGTGAAGCCCGTAACAGGTGGAACCGGTGTGATCTCGTTTTCCGTTCCCGTCGACGGGTCTTTCGGATCCGTCGGCTCCTGACCGCCTTCCGGCGTGACATAGAGCTTCGCTTTGTTCTTGATGTTGCCCGAGGTCCAGCCGTCCACGATGCCCGTCAGGGTCATGGTGATTTCCTGTCCGCCGTAGCCCGCGAAGTCGGCCTTCTCCAGCTTGTAGCTCACGATACCGCCCGTGGTCACAAGGCGCGCGGTGTCAAGCGGACTTATGGCCGTGCC
>JAIRPQ010000118.1 GCA_031256875.1 Eubacteriales Family XIII. Incertae Sedis bacterium
CCGTCACAACGTCGAGCATGGGGCGGCTTTTCGACGCGGTGTCCTCGCTGCTCGGAATCCACCACGTGAACAGGTATGAGGGCGAAGCGGCGATAATGCTGGAAAACGCCGCATGGCGCGCGCAGGCATCAGGCAGCGGCCGCAGCGCCAAGGAGGAAGTGCACGCGGATTTCCTGGCCCTGCGGTTTCACCACGCCGTTGCGGACGCAGTGCTAGCCGAGTGCCGCGTCGCCCGCTCGGAACGCGGGACAGCCGCCGTTTGCCTGTCAGGAGGCGTGTTCCAAAACAAAATTATTATGGAAAGAACCCTAAAATTACTGCGCGAAGACGGCTTCGCCACATACTACAACCTAGCGGTTCCCCCCAACGACGGCGGCATAGCCCTGGGCCAGGCGTATGTGGCGATGCGGGGTCTGTGAGCGCCATCCCAGCTTAGACGAAATACCCTTCCTCGGTGATATGCCTTATAATAGAGTAAGGAGGACATTCTATCAAATCTACAACCCCCCAATTCAGCAATCATTCATTGCTGAATTGGAGGAAGATGACACCGAACAAAAACAGCAACTATTTCGACCGCTATGTTCGGGAATTATCCCATTGCTATTGCGCCGCTTTCAGTTTCCAATATCCGGCTTATCCTTTTCTTCGCCGCCCCCTCAGGTAGTGCGCTACCGCGAACCCTGCGAGCATCGCGCCCGCTCCTACCAGCACGGCGATCAGTCCGGCTGCCGGAAAGCTGTCGCCCGTTCTTGGCGCTGACACTGTACTAGGCGTGTCCGGCGGTGTCCATCTGGGTGGCATGACCGGCGGATTTTTTGGCGGCGCGATGATGGCGGGCAGGGTGGTGATGGCCGGCGGCGTGGTTCTGTCCGGTGTGTTGTCATTGCCTGTCGGCTTGTCCGTGCCCGGCGGCGTAGTTGTGCCCGGCGGTGTGATCGTGCCCGGCGGCGTGGTGATGGCCGGTGGGGTGTCTACGGCCGGCGGCGTGGTGATGGCCGGCGGGGTGTCTACGCCCGGTGGCGTGGTGATGGCCGGCGGGGTGTCTACAGCCGGCGGCGTGGTGGTCGGCTCGTTTTCCAGCGAGTTCATGATGGTCACGACGCTGCCGTCGCCCGAGGTGAATATCTTCTTCACGTAATTCGCGGGGACTTCCACCTCATCCGCCCACCAATTATGCCCTGTTTCGAGCCCTTCCCAATGATGCGTCCAGTTATTCTTCTCGTTCAGGCCGATCAAATCCCCTTCCGGCTGTCCGTCCTTCATCAGCTGTACGGCGATGCTGTAGGGGCGTTTCGACCTGTCTGACGCGTCGTTCCAGTATTTCATGACGGTCAGCTCGGACTTGTCCGGATCGGTGCCCGGGTCTGTGACGGCGGAGGTGGTCAGGCGCAGATAGATTTCCTCGCCGTCCGGTTGGCTTCGCACGTAGTGTGACATTGACTGGTAGTTCGGGCGGCTCGAATTTCGCAGGAATTTCACCGTTCCGTCTATCGTTTTATGCTGCAAGGCTACCACCTTGCCGATGTCCTCGTCACTGCCGCTCACCGTCATCTTGTTGCCGGACACGCTGATGTTCACGAGGTTCCCGATTTTGTCGCTGAGCCTGCCGTCCTGCCATTTGTCTGCAAGCACGCCGTTTTCGTCCTCGAGGTCCACGTACCAGCGGTTGCGGCTGCTGTCCCATGACATGGCGTGCTCGGGTGCGTTGTCCTTGTCGCGCGAGGTGAACGACGGGATCTTGTCCTCGGGCGCGGGTATCTTGCCAGAATAGACGTCGAGCGCCTCTTGCAGCATTTTGCGCCCCAGTGCCCCGACCTCGTATGTCTGCGCGTAGCCAATGGAGCTGCCGTCGGCGGGGTACAGCACGGAGTCGACGGCCTGCGCGTCCTTGTGCAGGTTCTCGCAAATCAGCCATAACACCAGCTGCGTGGCCGCCTGCCGCTCGACAGCTTTATTATTCCGCCGCTTGTATTCGTGTTGCCCATGCGCGAGCACATATTTTATGAGGGCGAGCTGCTCCTGCGAGTAGCTCTTGCTCGGCGTGTCAAATTCGTCCGGCTCCATCTCGAACGTGCCGTTGTCGACTTCCATGCAGTACACCGCCCCGTCGTTCGGGTCAGAATAATAGAAATTCACCGTGGTGCCGTGTTTTTTGAAGCCGCTCGGCAGGTTCGGCGCCGCCGTGTTGTAGTGCCTGTACTTCTCGGCGACGTCGTTGTCGTAGTGGGTTTTCAGCGCATAAGCCGAAGTCGTGCCGAAGCAAAGGCCGGCCAAAAGCGAAAGCACGACCAGGAACGGCAAGACTGCCCTATGTTTTTTCGGTTTTGCGTGTGTATGTTGCAAGCTCATGTTACACCTCCTAACATGATAATAATATAATATAATCGGTATATAAACCGCCTTAATATGATAATATAATTATATTATAGTACACCTATGGGAATTGTGCAAGTTAGGGCGTGAGGGATGTGCGGCTTTGGGGTGCGGGAATGGGGAATGGTGGGCGTATGGGAATGGGGAAAAGCGGGCACGGCGGCTTGCAATGACGGTGGTTTGGCGTGGGAATGTGCTGAAAAAGCGGGCGTGGCGGCTCGCAATGACGGTGGTGGCTTTGGCGTGGGGAATGTGCGGCTTTGGCGTGCGGGAATTAAAATGGCGGGTCGCTAATCGTGAATCACGAATCCAGCTGCGCGAAGACGTACCGGTTCATGCGCTTTTGCAGGGTTTCCAGCTTTGCCTGCCGTTCGGGATCCTCGTCTATCAGGTAGTTCATGAGCGCGAAGCAGCGCATGGTCAGGCTGTATGCCGCGAACGCTTCCGTGTCGAAGGGCGCGAGCCTGCCCAGCTCGACGGCGCGGTCGAACACGGACGCGACGAACTCGATGTTCGCGTCGCGGAACAGCATCTGAAAAAGCCCCCTTGCTCGCTCGTCGATAAAGGCGCGTTGCAGGATGAGCTTCAGGCACACTGTCAGCGCCTGGCGGTATTCCTCGTTGAAATCGTAGTAGACGCTCGCGAAGATTTCCTCGGCGCTGCCCTCGCGCAGTATCGGCTCGATGTCCTCGATGGTGGGGCGGTCCGCCGCGTAGTAATGCTCGAAAAAGCCGTATGCCGTTTCCAGCAGATCGTGTTTGGATTTGAAATGGTTGTAGAACGCCGCCTGCGTCAGGCCGACCTCGCCCGTGATGTCGCTGACGCTGACCTTGTCGTAGGAGCGTTCCGCGAACAGTCGGATAGCCGCCTCAAAGACGCGCCGCTTCGCGCCGCGAAAGCAGAACCCCTCGCCGCCGCCCCTGCCTTCCGGCTTTGGTGCGCCCGCCGGAATGAACCAGGCGCCGCCGCGCTTGACCGCGCCGCCCACCTGTCCCGTGCGGCAGAGCTTCTGGACATATTTCTCGGAAAGCCCCCAGGCCGCTGCCGCCTCGCGAATAGTCATGTAATCGAAAGTTTCCATTGGAGTAATCATATCATATTTCGCGGAAAGTTTCGCGGTATTCACCCAAGGCGGAACCCCGACAGCTTCTTGATGATTATGGCGCAGAGCAGTCCGACCGCGCAGCCTGTGACGGTGCCGGATACTATGAGCGTCGGCAGGTAGTAGACCAGCTCGGCTGTTTCGAGCAGCGCGGCGGCGACGCCTATCTGGGCGATATTGTGACAGACGCCGCCCGCGACGCTGACGCCGACCACGCCGTTGCGCCCGATTTTTTTCACGAGCGCCATCACGAAAAAGCTGAGTGCTCCCCCTGCCAGGCTGTACGCAAGGCTGAACATATTGCCGAACAGCAGGCTTGCCAAAAGGATGCGCGCCGCCGAAATGACGGCCGCGTCGCGCGCTTTCATCTTGTAGAGCGCGATGACAGTCACGATGTTCGCCAGCCCGAGCTTCATGCCTGGCACAAAAAACGGAAGCGGCAGGAGCGTTTCCACGTAGCTGAAAATAAGGGCAAGCGCCACCATGAGCGCGTAGAGCACCAAGCGTCTTGTCCTGCCGTTCCCGCTCATAACGCGCTATCCACCTCCGGCCTTTCGCCGCCCTTCACCATTATCACAGTCTTGTGCGGCAGGCATACTATGGTCTCGCCTTCCTTCGAGATGCCCCGCTGTTTCACGCAGAGCTTGTCGGGGCAGTCCGCGTCCGTCACATGCGCCGTGCCGCCCTTGATGGAGAGCGTGTTATGCCCGTTGTATTCCAGGCTCACTTCTCTGTCCGCACCCAAGGGGTAGCTCGCCACGGTCTTGCCGTCCACGATGACCGCCACGGACGCGCCGTCCACCTTCGCCAGCCCGACGGCGGCGAACACGGTGGCAGCGATGGCGAGCAGCGCCGCCAGCAGTATCAGGTCGTTCCTCGTCTTGTGCGTTTTTTTGTTCGTTATATGATTATTATTCATTATTAATTATAATTATTCATTATATAATTTGTAGGGCAGCCGCCATAGTCCAGTTAGCAGCGGCTAACCGCCCTTTGGATTATATCGCTTCCGCGGCACGGATGTCAAATTTCGTAGCGATATGATAAAATAATAACATGTGTGTAGCGTACCCAGGAAAAGTGATAGATATTGACGGACGCATGGCGAAGGTGGATTTTGCGGGCAGCGTCGTGGACGTGAACGTCGGCGTTGTCGACACGCGGCCAGGCGACTACGTGCTCGTTCACGCGGGCTGTGCCATCGAGTCCATGTCCGAGCCGAAAGCGATGGAGATACTGGAGATTTTCAAGGACATGGGGGCACTGTAATAATGAAAGAAATAACCATCGACAAAATAGAAAACGCGATGCGCGGTCATGTGCCGAAGCCGATAGGACGGTACGGGTATTCCGCTGTGCTGCTACCGCTCGTGCGCGGGCAGGACGGCGGGCTGAGCCTGCTTTTCGAGGTTCGCGCGGACGAGCTGAAAAAACAGCCAGGCGAGATAGCGTTCCCCGGCGGCAAGATGGAGCGCGGGGAAACCCCCGAGCAGACAGCGGTCAGGGAAACGTGCGAGGAGCTTTGCATTCCGGAGAGCGCGGTCAGGCTCATCACTCAGTTCGACTACATAGTTTCGTACAGCAATTTCACCATATATTCATGCGTCGGCGAGATAGACGCGGGCGCGCTCGGCGGCGAACCGAACAGGGGCGAGGTCAAGGACACGTTCCTCGTGCCGCTGGAGTTCTTCGTGGAGCGCGAACCGGAGGTCTACGTGAACAGGGTCGTACCCGTCATTTCCGACAGGTTTCCGTATGAGATGATTCATTTTAAGGAAGGTTATTCGTGGCGCGAGGGCAGGTCCACCGTGCCCATCTACGTCTGGCGCGACCCTGGCACGGGCGGTGACAGGGTTATCTGGGGGCTGACCGCGCAGCTCGTCCGCAGGTTCGCGGACGCGGTTCGCTCGGCGGCCAGCTCATGACGAGCCAGGCAGGAGCACAAGAGGGGCGGTTCGCTGTGCGCGGGCGCATATAACAGAGACGGCTCACTGTCCATAGGCGCGTTTCAGAATAAAATAATAATGGAAAAATTACAGGAAAAGCTGAATTATTTGAAGGGCTACGGCGGGCGGCCGCTGCGTTTGATGGAAGTCTGCGGAACGCACACCGCCGGCATTTTCAGGAGCGGGCTCAGGAGCGTCATCTCGCCGAGGATAAGGCTGATATCCGGCCCCGGCTGCCCCGTCTGCGTGACACCGACAGCGTACATAGACAAATGCGTTGAGTATGCGCTGACGGCGGGCTTCGCGCTCGTGAGCTTCGGCGATATGCTGAAGGTGCCCGGGTCGAATGCCGCCAGCCTGGAACGCGCCAAAGGTTTCGGGGCGCGCGTTGAGCTGGTCTACTCGCCGTTCGACGTTATCGCGATGGCGCAGCGCGAGCCTGGCACGGTGTTTGTGATCGCGGCCGTCGGGTTCGAAACGACAGCGCCGGCATACGCGCTGCTTATGGACGAGCTGGCCGCGCGGGGAGTAGAGAACGTCAGGCTGCTGACCGCGCTAAAATCGGCGCTACCCGCTATAGATTGGTGTATACGTACTGAATCCTCGGAGGGGGCTCTGCCCCCTTCCGTATCCTCTGACCTCTCAGACCCCGCCCGTTACGCCATTGACGGGTTTCTCTGTCCCGGGCATGTCAGCGTCATAACGGGCAGCGGCGTATACTGGCCATTGGCGGAGAAATACGGTAAGCCTTTCGTCGTGGCGGGGTTCGAGGAAGCGCATCTGGTGGATGCCATCTATGAGCTGGTTCGGCTGGCGGCTGGCGGCGATTCGCCTGCTCCATGCATGCCGCCGGCGTCGTCCGGCGCGGCGCTGGTCAGCAATTGTTATTCGGAAGCCGTCAGCGCGGAGGGCAATGCCAAAGCCCGCGAAATCGTAGACAATTATTTCGAGCGCGGCTCCGCGGTATGGCGCGGGCTCGGCACCATCGCGGACTCGGGGCTGTATCTGCGCGAGCGCTACGCCAGCTTCGACGCGGGCAGCCGCGCGCTGACGGAGGACGCTTCGCTCCCGAAAGGCTGCCGCTGCGCCGACGTGATAACAGGCCGCATCGACCCAAAGGACTGCCCCATGTTCGGCGGGGCCTGCACCCCCGAAAACGCGCAAGGCCCCTGCATGGTCTCCTCGGAAGGAGCCTGCGGCATCTGGCACGCGGCGGAAGGGCGGTAGGCGGATATTCACATGGCTTCATGAATTAATATGGCGATATTAACCTGCCGTGATTGTTATTAAGCTTAAATAATTTAGCTAAGTCTGATGATAAAATAACGAAGTTCGAATAATAATTAACTAAGTCTTCTCATAAATTTACGAACTATGCTATAATAATAAGAAAATAGCTATAAAAGAGATGAACGGTCTAGTGAGGGCAATGAATGTTGATGAGCTGGAAAAAGTGTTGGAATCGCTCAGAATGGAAGAAAGCGATAACCGCCAATATGAAGTAAAAATGGCCGCAGGCGGGTTTCCGCAGACAGTGCTGAAATCTATTTGTGCATTTGCCAATATGCCTGGCGGCGGCACAATTATTTTGGGTGTAGACGAAAGACAAGATTTTGCGGTAACGGGTGTTTACGATGCTAAAAATTGTCAGCAAACAATGGCAAATCACGCACAGAGAGACTATACGTTACCAATTGTTATTGATATTTCGCTTGTCGTTGTTGGCGACAGAAACGTTGTGATTGGGGATGTCCACGAGATTGAAAACGGCTTGAAACCCGTCAAATACCGAAAAACAGGTTCGTCTTTCATCAGGCAATACGATAGTGATTTTGAGCTTTCAAGCCTTGAGGAGAGATTGTTTGAAATAAACCAAGGCATAGTCAACTACGACGGGTCGCCAGTTCCAAATTCGTCCGTTGCTGATTTGAGCAAGCCGCTTGTGGACGGTTATATCATCAGCCGCAAGCGGCATTCGGACATCCTTGCGAGTATCAGCGATGACGAAGTATTGTTGCGTACAGGCATATTGCACCATACGGGTGAGTTGAGCGTGGCAGGGCTATTGGCATTGGGTGTATACCCACAACAATTTTTCCCCAACTATACAATAAAAGCAAGTATTCGCGGGAGCAGCGATACATCGTCAAGAACCAGGGCGGTAAATGTCAGGGCTTTTGACGGCCCTGTGCCTACAATGCTGGAGGGGGCGCTCCGCTGGATACAGTCTGGCAGCCGAGAATATACCATGGATTTGGAAGATGGAAATGTGGCGAGCGTTTGCGAATATCCGGCGGTGACCTGTAGGGAGATGCTTGCGAACGCTCTTGTCCACAGAGCGCTGAACCCGATTGCAATGATAGAGACCATTACCCTGATTCTTGATGACAATCGCCTTGTGCTGAGCAACCCTGGCGGATTGTTCGGGTTGACTGTCGGTGAATTAGGGCGCACGGCTTCCAGGACGAGAAATTCAAGACTTGCTGAAATATGCCAGTACGTGCCAGCTGAGCGCGGTGCTAATGTGATTGAAAAATTAGGGAGCGGTATACCGAAGATGTTTGCTGAACAGCAGAGGTATGGATTCAAGCCGCCTCAGTTTATTGATGGGGAGATATATTTCACAGCTATACTCAGGAAAGGTCAATACGGAAAGTCCCAGAGGTTGGGGGTGCGCATGGCGAATACTGAACGTATCATAATAGCGCTCTCGGGTGCCACTTTGTCCAGATCCGAGATTGAGAAAAAGACCATGCTGACCACGGGTCAGGTGCGGTATGCGTTGTCAAAGCTTGTGGAAGAAAGGCGCGTTATAAAAACAGGCAACAGCAATGACCCGAATGTTGCATATAAACTGGTCGATGAGAATTAACAACAGACAATAAAATCATTAATTAACTGACAATTCCGAAATGTTTGACTTTTCGGAATTGGTGTCGTATAATATTCCTATTCACTTATTTTTAATAGCCGCGCTTCGGTAGCTCGGGTGCTTTATTGCCACACATCCCTGTATCCCAATAGCGCGGGTGATACGGTGGTAGGAGTATGGAAATTCACAGCAAGGAAATACAGGGCAATAATGATGACGGGTCGGGTCCGCAGCGCGGCGGTGCGGGAGTGCTGCGCGATATCGCGGGCGCGGGGCACGGAGCAGGTGCGGAGCGTGGTGCGGACGCGGCGCGTGGAGCGGGCATGGGGCGTGACGCGGGCGCGGGGCGCAGGCACCCTGGTCTTTACGAACCGAAGTTCGAGCATGACTCGTGCGGCATCGGGCTGCTCGTGAACATCGACGGGCGCAGGTCTCACCAGATGGTGAAGGACGCGGCGCTCGTGCTCATGAACATGGCGCATCGTGGCGGCATCGGCGCGGAGCCTGAGACGGGTGACGGCGCGGGGATGCTCATCCAGCTCCCGCACGCGTTTTTCAAAAAGGTCACGAAAAGCTCCGGCATCGAGCTTGGCGACGAAGGCAGCTATGGGGTGGCCATGATGTTCGGCAGCCCCGAGCCCGACCGCATCAAGCGCACCGTGTCGGCGTTCGCGGACATCGCCGCGGGTGAAGGGCTTCGCGTGCTGGGCGTACGCAAAGTCCCCGTCAATCCGAAGGCCATAGGTCCGACGGCGCGCGAGGTCTGCCCGGGCATCAGGCAGATATTCATCGAGCGCCCCGCCCACATGTCCGAGGACGATTTCGAGCGCAAGCTCTATATTGTTTCAAAGGTGGCGAGGAGCCATATCCGCTACGGCGAAGGGGAGCGCGACCTCTATTTTTACCTCGCGAGCATTTCGTGCCGCACCATCGTATACAAGGGGATGCTGCGCGCGGAGCAGTTCGAAAAATTCTACCTCGACCTGAAAGACACCGACCTGACCTCAGCTATCGTCCTCGTGCATTCGCGCTTTTCCACCAACACGTTCCCGAGCTGGGAGCGTGCGCACCCGATGAGTTATTTGATACACAACGGCGAGATAAACACGATTCGCGGCAACGTGAATTGGGTGAAGGCGCGCGAGGCCATGCTCGCGTCAGGCCGGTTCGGGGACGAGCTTGGTAAGGTCATGCCGGTCATCAACGAGGAAGGCTCGGACTCGGCGATGCTCGACGATTTCCTGAAGCTGCTCGTGCACGCGGGCTATTCGCTGCCCGAGGCCGTCATGCTGACCATCCCCGAGCCGTGGGAGAACGACCCGAGGATGGACGAGGGAGTCCGCGCGTTCTACGAATACAACAGCTGCCTGATGGAGCCGTGGGACGGCCCCGCGGCGATAGCTTTCAGCGACGGCCGGATAGCGGGAGCGACGCTCGACCGCAACGGGCTGCGCCCCGCCAGGTATGTGCTGACGAAGGATAACACGCTCGTGCTGGCCAGCGAGTCGGGGGTGCTGCCCATGCCCGCCGAACGCATTGCGAAAAAGGACAGGCTCAGGCCGGGGCACATGCTTTTGATTGACACGGCAGCGGGGCGCATCATCGAGGACAGCGAGCTGAAGGGCGCGGCCGCCGCCAAAAGGCCGTACCGAAAATGGCTCGACGAAAACCTCATGTACCTGAAGGACTTGCCGCTCACGGACGCGGCGGGCGAGTATTGGCAGGACATCATACGCAACAAAAGGCAGCGCGGAGTCAGCGGCGCGTACGAGCAATCGGTCTTGAAAGAGTTCGACGGGATGCGCCTGCTCATGGCGAACAGGGAAGCCGACGCGGAGCCCTTGCCGATTCTGACGGAGCAGAAGGTGTTCGGCTACACGTGGGAGGATTTGAACCTGACGCTGAAAAGCATCGCGGACAACGCGGACGACCCCGTCTCGTCAATGGGCATCGACACCCCTCTCGCGGTGCTCTCGAACCGCCCCCAATTACTCTACAATTATTTCAAACAGCTTTTCGCACAGGTCACGAACCCGCCTATCGACGCCATCAGGGAGCAGATAGTCACCTCGTCGGACATCCACATCGGCAGGGAAGGAAACCTGCTCGAACCCGACGCGTCGAACTGCCGCATGATTCGGCACGGCACGCCCGTGCTCACGAAGGACGAGCTGCAGCGTCTGCGCGGCATGGACGTGGAAGGCCAGAAATGCGTCACGCTGCCCATCCTGTTCAACTCGCGCGAGAAGAACGGGCTGCGGCACGCGCTCGACGATCTTTTCGCCGCGACGGACTACGTGATGGAGAGCGGCTACAATATTATTATTCTTTCCGACAAGGGAGCCGCGCCATACAAAGTCCCGATACCCGCGCTGCTCGCGACTTCGGGCCTGCACCATTACCTCGTGCGGAACGGCACGCGCACGCGCATCAGCCTCGTGGTCGAAACGGGCGAAGCGAGGGAAGCGCACCACATCGCGCTGCTCGTGGGCTACGGCGCGGAATGCGTCTGCCCCTATCTGGCGTATGATACGATAATTTCAATGGCGGGCGAGGGGTGGATAGAAGCAGGCGAAAAAACGGCGGTGGAAAATTACCGCGAGACGATGACCCATGCCCTGGTGAAAATCATGTCGAAGATGGGCATCTCCACCGTGCAGAGCTACCACGGCGCGCAGATATTCGAAGCGCTCGGCATCTCCGAAACGGTAATAGAAGAATATTTCACGGGAACGACTTCGCGCATTGGCGGACTGACGCTGAAGGAAATCGAGCTTGAAGCCAAGGAGCGTCACGAGAAAGCTTTCGACCCTATCACGAGGGACGCGCCGCTCGACCCTGGCGGCGATTACAAATGGCGCAAGCACGGCGAGTACCACCTCTACAATCCGGAGAATATTTACTATCTCAGACAGGCGTGCAGGAACGGCGACTACGGGATGTTCAAGAAATTTTCCGAATGCGTGAACATGCGCTCGGTCGAGCTGAAAAATATCCGAGGGCTGCTGTCCATTGTCGAAGCGGAGAAGCCCATCCCCATCGACTCGGTGGAGCCTGCGGGAAGCATCGTGAAGCGATTCAAGACGGGCGCGATGTCGTATGGCTCCATCAGCCAGAACGCGCACGAGTGCATGGCGATAGCGATGAACCGGCTCGGCGGCAAGAGCAACACAGGCGAGGGCGGCGAGCTGGTGGAGCGGTTCACGGTGGGAGAGGACGGCGAGAACAGGTCGAGCGCGATCAAGCAGGTGGCGTCGGGGCGCTTTGGCGTGACCATACATTACCTGAACAACGCGAAGGAGATTCAGATAAAAATGGCGCAGGGCGCGAAGCCGGGCGAGGGCGGGCATCTGCCGGGCGGCAAGGTCTACCCATGGATAGCCAAGGCGAGGTATTCGACCCCGGGCGTCGAGCTGATATCGCCGCCGCCGCACCATGATATTTATTCCATAGAAGATTTGTCGCAGCTGATACGCGACCTGAAAGCCGCGAACAAGAACGCGAGAATCAGCGTGAAGCTCGTGTCGGAAGGCGGCGTGGGAACCATCGCGGTGGGCGTGGCGAAAGCGCTTGCGGATGTCATAGTCGTGAGCGGCTACGACGGCGGCACAGGCGCGGCACCGCGCACGAGCATCAGGCACGCGGGGCTGCCGTGGGAGCTTGGCATAGCTGAAACCCACCAGAGCCTGCTCATGAACGAGATGCGGAACAGGGTGGTGCTGGAGACCGACGGCAAGCTGCTGACGGGGCGCGACATCGTTATCGCCGCACTGCTCGGCGCGGAGGAGTTCGCGTTCGCTACCGCGCCGCTCGTGGCCATGGGCTGCGACATGATGCGCGTATGCAACCTGGACACCTGCCCCGTCGGGATCGCCACGCAGAACCCGCAGCTCTGCGGCAAGTTCGAGGGCAAGCCCGAACACGTCGAAAATCTGATGATGTTTCTCGCGCAGGAAGTGCGCGAATGGATGGCGCGCATCGGGGTCAAGACCTTCAACGAGCTGGTCGGCCATGTGGAGCTGCTGACGGAGCAACACCCCGAAATCAACGACAAGGCCAAGACGGTGGATCTCTCGCGCCTGCTCTATCAGCCGAAAGCCGTGGACAGCGCGGGCGCGAGATATTTCACGCAGCCGCAGGACCACGCGCTGGACCGCACCCTTGACCAGAGTGCGCTCATCTCGCTATGCCAGGGAGCCATCAAGCACCCGGGATACAAATCCGATTACACGCTGGACATCGTAGGGCGCAACCGCACCGTGGGCTGTATGCTTTCGGGCGCGATAGTCAGGCGGCACGGCCCAGGTGGACTGCCCGACGGCAGCATACATCTGAGATTCGACGGCTCGGCGGGGCTTTCGTTCGGCGCGTTCCTGACTAAAGGCGTCGAGCTGGAGCTGCACGGCGACGCGAACGACTACGCGGGCAAGGGACTTTCGGGCGGCAGGATTGTCATAGTGCCGCCTGACGGTTCGGACTTCGTGCCGTCGGAGAATATAATAGTAGGAAATGTTATTCTCTATGGCGCGACATCGGGTGAGTTCTATGCGCGGGGAGCGGCGGGCGAGCGATTCTGCGTGCGGAACAGCGGCGCGACGGCGGTGGTCGAGGGCGTAGGCGACCACGGCTGCGAATACATGACGGGCGGCGTGGCCGTAGTGCTGGGTCCCGCGGGGCGCAATTTCGCGGCGGGCATGTCGGGCGGCATCGCGTATGTCTACGACAAGGACGGAGATTTTTTGAGGCAGCCTGCCGCATCGGGCGTAACCATTGGCCCGCCGACGGAGGACGAAGCAGGGCAGCTGAAAGAGATATTGCAACGGCACGCCGCGTTCACGGGCTCGGACATAGCGGTGCGCTTGCTGGACGACTGGGCGAGCGAGCTGAAGAATTTTGTGGCTGTTATTCCAAAAGAGTATAGGAAAATAATAGAGAAGTCGCGGGCGAAGGCGAGCGGCGGGGCAGGGGCGGCTGTCGGGAGCAAAGCGTAAGGTGGTCGTTCTGCGAAGGTTAGTATGTGGTGATAGGTAAGGCGGTCGTTCTGCAGGGTTAGTATGTGGCGATGGGCGTGATGGAAAATAATGGGAACTGCGCGACAAAACGGGCGAAGGAAGTGATGGAGAGTAATGGGCAAGGCAACAGGATTTCTTGAATACGAACGGGCGGAAGCGTCGTATCTGCCCGTAGGCGAGAGGATACGCGGCTGGGACGAGTTCATCGTGCCGCAGGCGCCCGCGGCGCTCACCACGCAGGCGGCGCGCTGCATGGACTGTGGCGTCCCATTCTGCCACGCGGCGTTCGTCGTGGAAGGCCAGTCCATCGGCTGCCCGCTGGCGAACCTCATCCCCGAAATCAACGACCTCGTTTATCGCGGCGAATTGGAGAAAGCGTATCTGCGCATGAGCAGAACACACCCCTTCCCCGAGTTCACGTCGCGGGTCTGCCCCGCTCTCTGCGAGGGGAGCTGCACGCTGGGCGAGCACGAGCCCGCGGTCACCATCAAGGAGATAGAGCGGTACGTAATAGACGAAATGATAAGGCGCGGCAAGCTCGCGCCGAGGATGCCGAG
The DNA here is from genome assembly GCA_031256875.1 of Eubacteriales Family XIII. Incertae Sedis bacterium. Lineage (GTDB taxonomy): Bacteria > Bacillota > Clostridia > Peptostreptococcales > Anaerovoracaceae > JAIRPC01. The sequence continues at coordinate 13,866 of JAIRPQ010000118.1, forward strand.
GGTCAGCACGGGCAAGCGCGTGGCGGTGGTTGGCTCAGGACCGTCGGGACTCGCCTGCGCGGACCTGCTCAACCAGCTCGGCAACGCCGTGACGGTGTTCGAACGCGCGGACAGGGCGGGCGGACTGCTCATGTACGGCATACCGAATATGAAGCTGGACAAAAATTTGGTGCTCGGCAGGGTGGGGCTCATGAAGGACGAGGGCATCAGGTTCGAGCTGGGTGCGGAGGTGGGCACGGACTACCCCGTGCTGTCAGTAATGAAGGATTTCGATGCCGTGGTTCTCTGCGGCGGCTCGACTGCCGAGCGTACATTGAACGTTGCGGGCGCGGAGCTGTTCGGTGTCATGACCGCGCTCAGATTTCTTACGCAGTCCACCGCGAACGTGCTGGACGGCAGACTCATCGACGGGCTTCCGAATATCGACGGCAGGAATGTCGTCGTGGTGGGCGGCGGCGACACGGGTACGGACTGCGTAGCGACCGCCATCAGGAGGGGCGCGGCATCAGTGGCTCAGATAGAGATAATGCCGGAGCCGCCGGAGGAAAGGGGCGCGGACAACCCGTGGCCGCTCTGGGCGAGGGTGAAAAAGACGGACTACGGGCAGCACGAAGCCATCGAGCTTTTCGGCGCGGACCCGAGGGAATATTGCACGACGGTCAAAGAGATAATAGGCGAAGCGGGGAAGGTGACAGGCGTGAAAACCGTAAAGGTGGAATGGCGCCAGACCGGTGCCGTGGAAATTTCGGGCACGGAGATCGAGCGTCCGTGTGATATCGTGCTGACAGCCATGGGCTTCACAGGGCCCGAACGCCTTTTGATAGACCAGCTGAGCCTGGACACGGACGCGGCGGGCCGCGTGGCAGTACGCCAGCCAGGGTCGTTCCGCACGAACACGCCGACAGTATTTACGGCAGGCGACATGCGCCGCGGCCCGTCGCTGGTAGTCTGGGCGATAGACGAAGGCCGCCGAGCCGCGCAATGCTGCCACAATTATTTGGCCGAGCGGTGAAGGTGTTAGGCGGGCTTTGTATAACGTATTTCGTACATGCGCTAATCCTCTCCGAAAATGTCTGCCGTAGTTGCACTGTTGCGCTTGTCTGCCGCTATTTCGTCGGCCTCGTCCATCAACAGCCCAAGGGCTTTTTTGACATTGGCACGTTGCTCCGCAAACTTCGCAAGCAGCTTGTCGCCGCTATAGCCTTGCGCCACCAAGTCACGCAAAATCTCCATAGTAAAACTGTCGTCCGAAGTGGAGAGCGGACGCAAAACTATCGAATCATCAGTCAAATAGCACTCGGCTTCTCTGCCGAAACGCAACATCTCATGGAATTTGAGAGGAATGGTTATCTGCCGCTTTCCTGTAATGCTAATTATCTTTCGCTCTAATGCCGCATTTCCAATGGCATCCATCGTAAACCCGCCTTTCTGTTGCAATCTAGGTATCTTTGATAACATTATATCAAGGAAAGTAGGATTTGTCACGGACTTTGCAGGAAACGAATCGACGGTGACTACTCAACATTGCGCTTGTCTGCCGCTATTTCGTCTGCCTCGTCCATCAACAGACGCAGCAGTACCTGCGCCGGCACAAAAATCTGGGACTGTCCCAATAGTCCTGGGAAAGGGGAAAAATGTAGGGGAATCTATTGACATGACACGCGAGCGGGTGTATTCTTTTTTCAGTGGCAATGATGCCGCAGACGTTGTGGGAGAGAAATAGGAAAAGGAGCATAGGTGGAACAAACGGATCGCGGAATGGGAATATTTAACAGGGGGGGGCAATAATTGGCATACAAAGGAATTTCTCGAAAGTAACTCCCTATCGTCATTTGGGGCGATTCATCCCGTCATTGCGAGAAGCGAAGCAGCGAAGCAATCCAGCAGAACAGCGGTATCACTGGATTGCTTCGCTGCGCTCGCAATGACCGGAGCCAGTCCGCAATCCACACGAGAAACCTACGGCAGCAGCACCCACCGTCATTGCGGGCCCTGGCTTTCCGAGTTACAGCCTGTCGCAATGACCGGAGCCAGTCCGCAATCCACAGTAGGAATCTTCGGCAAACATACGCCGTGGAAATAGCAACCAACCCAACAACCAACGAAAACACGAAGGGAGCAAGAAAATGAAAAAACGGGGCATCGCAAAAAAACTTACCGCACTGGCGCTGGTGCTGGTCATGACGGCCACCACCGTAGTCATGTCCGGCGGCGCAGCGTGGGCGGAGAAGCCGCAGGGCAGCGATAGCGCAAAGCAGAGCGCCTCCGCAGCGGCAGAAATCCCCGCAGTCGGAGATACCGTATACTTCGGTCGCTACCCGCAGAGCCTGATAGGTACGACGCGCCCGACCACGGGAACGGAGAGCGTGGACTGGGTGCGGCAGGTGGTCATCCTATATGATAACTTCTGCACGTCGGCATTCGGCGACCCGCAGTACGGCGCGACAGCCTACTACAAGGTCGAACCCATAGCATGGCGCGTACTGGACAACCAAGGCGGCAAGCTTTTCCTGATGGCGGAAAAGGCGCTGGACGTGAAGCCCTACCATACAGACGATGAAAGCGTCACATGGGAAACCAGCACCATCAGGTCATGGCTGAACGGATACAGCGCGTCCTATAACACGGGCGGCAGCAGCGGCATCAGCTACACCTCGGACAATTTCATAGGCAAGGCATTCACTGCAGGAGAAAAAGATGCCGTAGCCACTACCACAGTGTCAAACCCAAACAATCCTACATACGATACGTCAGGCGGCAACGACACGAACGACAAAGTATTCCTGCTGTCTTATCAAGAAGCAATCAATTCTTCATACGGTTTCAACAGCAGCTACAGCAACTCTGATGCGGCAAGACGGGCGCAGACCACGGCATTCGCAAGGGCGCGCTATGCATATGCAAGCTTAGATTCCCCATACTTTGGTAATGGCTGGTGGTGGCTGCGCTCTCCTGGCTACTTTTCTTACCACGCGGCCACCGTCAACTATGACGGGAGCGCCGGCTACAATGGCAGCACTGTGTACCACTCCCGTATCGCTGTCAAGCCAGCTTTAAATCTAAATCTGACATCTGTCATCTTTACATCTAACACATCCGGCAAATGGACAGCCACCGCATCCGACACCCCTGCTGGCGGCACAGGCGATGACGGTAGCGATATATATCTTCCTTTTGAAAATGAAAATGCGGACAGTGATCCAATAGTGGCATGGAACGACGATTTGTTCTCGCAAAAATCCACTGTCTACAACCACAAGCTCGCCACGGCATCGATAGGGCTTAGCACCATTGCCTACTATGACAAAGACAAGGTGAAGAATGCGGTGGAAGGGACTTTCGGGTTTCGGGACGTAGAGCTTTTCAATTACGACACACCGCAAGACGAGGGCTATCCGGACACAGTGGCGTACACCTTCGCAAACAAGAGGATAAATATCGACGGCACTCCGTATAACGTGATAGCCGTGGTTGTCAGGGGCACGAAGGGAGAGGAATGGCTAGCCAACTTCAATCTCGGGCGTGGCGGCATGTCGCACGAGAGCTTCGCCAAAGCGGAAGGGCATATATACAATCGCCTGTTTGACTATATTTCAAGACACAGCGGACATTTGGAGCCGAATGTACCAGTCAAGAACAAAATACTCATCACCGGACACAGCAGAGGTGCGGCGGTGGCGAATCTGCTTGCCGCTCACGTTACGGACGCAATGTCTCTGTCGGGTGTTGCCAGCAAGGACAATATATATGCGTACACCTTCGCTACGCCTAATGTCACAAAGGATGAATCAACAAAAGACAGCACCGCATACAACAATATACGCAATTTTGTGAATGCCGAGGATTTCGTGCCGTATATGCCGCTCTCCAGTTCGCCAGGGTGGGGGTACTGGAAGTACGGTATTACCCACGTGTTCCCTAGCAAGAATATCGGAAACAATGACAACGCTAAATACGAATTTCATGTTGCTGTTTACCATTACTTGTATACAGGCGAAAATATGAAGTCATATGCGAAAGGGTATGCAGACGTAATAAATAATCTTGTTAAAATTTTGTTGGAATTGGCACCGAAAAGCAACGATTTTTATGACAAGTGGTACATAGAATCTTACATCCCCAAGAGCGCGACGTTAACTCCCAAGGAGTATTTCGAGATTCTTGCAAGGCATCTGATGGGTCAAGACCAGGCCGAACGGTTAAAAAAAACATTGGCGGGTGATTACGCTAAAGTAACATTGTTCTTTGTGTGGAATAATGTATTCAACGACGAGTTGATTCGGGCAAATCACGAACCCGAAACTTACTTTGCGTGGATGAAAGCGATAACTCGTGAGTCGGAAATGCCCACGAATGCTACCAGCAAATACGCCCGCATCGCCTGCCCCGTCGATATAGAAGTATACGATAGCAGCGGCAATCTTGTGGGCAAGGTTGCAGATAATGTTGTCGACGAAAGCATAGATGGTGATATTGCTATATACGTCGAGGGTGATGTAAAGCACGTATATATGCCACCATATGGCAAGTACCGAATTAAATTCGTAGGCACTGATACAGGCACGATGGAGTACAGCATTGAGGACGTTGATATAGCATCAGCTGTCAGCACACAGCAGAAAGAATTTAAGAACATAGCACTCTACGACGGTAAGGAGATGTCGAGTGAAATCGCGGATACGCCGAACACCGAGCTGAAGATAGTGGAAAACGGCAAGGTGGTGGGAGAGATAGCAAAGGATGGCACAGAGACACGGTATGAACAGCCGCAGCCGCTGCCGCCCACGCAGACAGTACAGCCGCCGGCGTACACGTCCGCACCGCAGACCGCGCAGGACACCATAGTCACAGCCCCGCCGAAGATGAAAATAGCCAAGCTCGCGGCAGGCAAAGGCCAGGTCAAGATAACCTGGAAGAAAGCCCCCGCCGCGCAGAAAGTCGCGGGCTACGAAATCCGCTACAAAGAGAAGAACGCGAAGAAATGGAAGGTCAAAACAGCCAAGGCGAAAGCGACATCCCTGACCATCAAGAAGCTGAAGAAGGGCAAGGTGTACCAGATTCAGATTCGCTCGTACAAGGTGGCAGGCAGCAAGAAATACTACGCCCCATGGTCAGCGACTAAGACTAGCAAGAAGGTGAAGTGACCGACGAGGTTTTGGATTATCAACGCAAAAAGAGAGGAGAGAAAAAAAATGAATCAACGGAGTATCAGGTGTAACTGGGCGAAGCGGGGGATGTCCGCGCTGCTTGCGGTGGTGCTGGCCGCTACCGTGTTTGTTGCCAAGCCGCTCACAAGCGTGGCTGCACAAGCCGCTGATTATGAGATATATGACGGCTTCACATATTTAATAATCAATAATGAAGCAGAGGCGCAGCAGCATTATAAAAAAATTCCTGTTAATGAGGACGATGATGTTCCTTTTTTGCAACTTGATGAGATTGCAGGCTATTACGGGCCAGGCGTATATATTACAAGCAAGGTGTACACAGGTAGGGTTGAGTCTATTATTATACCGCCATCGATTGGAAACAAAGATGTTGTTTACGTTCATCTAGGTCATCTAGGTCTTGGTGCCCTATGCAACAGTTTGGATGTTGATGCATGTAGTAAGTTACAATATTTACTTATAGACCCCTGCGGATTCAGCTCATTGAACCTAAGCAACAATCCAAAATTGAGGACCTTTCACATGAGTATGGGGGGAATCGGTACCAATCCTGACCCCATCACATCTTGGGATTTCAGCAATTTTCCGGAGATAGAATATATCTGTCTTAGCGGTAGCCGTGCGATTACATCTATAAACATAAGCAACAACCCAAAGCTTAAAGATTTGTGGTGCCAGGGCAACAATCTAGAGTCATTGGATATTAGCAATAATACGAAACTTAAAGGATTAAACTGCTCTAGAAATAGGCTTACCACATTGGATCTAAGTAAGAATACAGAATTAGAATTTTTGGCTTGCTATGACAACAGTCTCACATCTTTGAATGTTAGCAACAATACGGCGCTTAAATTTTTAGATTGCAGTCATAATCAACTATCCACTCTGGATGTGAGCAATAACAGCAACCTGATGACTGGGGGTTCTTGGAGTACCGATAGATATTATAGCGGTTTTGACTGCTCATACAACCGCATTTCCAATCCCGCGCTCCTTCGCAGCTTGATAGGGCGGTTCGGTGTCGATAGCGTACTGCCCCAAGAAGAGATAGACACAATTAGCGATATCCCATCTTGCGCGACTCACACTTGGGGCGAGTGGGTGCGCGTATTGCAGCCAACGCTGACAGCCGATGGCCGTGATGAGCGCACCTGTACAGTCTGCGGCTATGAGGAAAGCCGCACAGTCGAGAAGCTCCAGGCGCAGACCCCGCCGCTGGACACGACACCGCCGTCGAGCACGGTTCCGCCAGCCAGCACGGATTCAAGCGGTACGCCTGCACAGAGCGCATCGGACGCGACCGCGCCGGCCAAAATCTCCGTAGCCAAGCTCGCCGCTGGCAAAGGCCAGGTCAAGATAACCTGGAAGAAAGCCCCCGCCGCGCAGAAAATCGCGGGCTACGAAATCCGTTACAAGGAGAAGAACGCGAAGAAGTGGAAGGTCAAAACAGCCAAGGCGAAAGCTACATCACTGACCATCAAGAAGCTGAAGAAGGGCAAGACGTATCAGATTCAGATTCGCTCGTACAAGGTGGCAGGCGGCAAGTAATACTACGCCCCATGGTCAGCGACTAAGACTAGCAAGAAGGTGAAGTAGGCGGTGGATTGCGGCTCGGGGGCCGCAATGACAAATAATGACGTGGATTGCGGCCACCGCGCCACCGCAACGTCAACATTTACATTACTAAAACGAACAGGAAGGAACAGCATGAACCGACGGAATATTATGAGGAATAGGGTGAAGCGAGCTATGTCCGCACTGCTCGTAGCGGCGCTGACTATAACGGTATTTGCGGCCGCGCCGCCGGCGAAATCCGGCACCCGCACGGACGAGGGCATTTCAGTGTACGCAGATGAAGCCATCGCCACTTGGATAAAAAATTATGGCGGCAGCGATGATGACAGTTTTGATGCCGTGGTGCCGTCGGCGGACGGCGGGTATGTTGCGGTGGGCGGTTCATATTCACCGGACGGCGGGCTCGAAAAATGGATTATGGCCATCGCGAAATTCGACGGAAACGGCAACCGGCTCTGGATGAAGAACTACGACAGGGTTGGAGTAGGAGCGCTCAATTCCCTGGCGCAGGCAAGCGACGGCGGATACGTGGCGGCGGGTTTTGGCCTGCTGCTGGGGGATGGCGGCGGCTTCCGGAGCTTGCTGGTCAAGTTCGACGAGAGCGGCAACCAGGTTTGGGAAAAAAACTACGA
>JAIRPQ010000120.1 GCA_031256875.1 Eubacteriales Family XIII. Incertae Sedis bacterium
ATGACGCCGCCCAGCCCCGTGCCGTGCCCGCCGATGAACTTCGTGAGCGAATGCACCACGATGTCCGCGCCGTGTTCGATAGTGCGGATGACGTTCGGCGGCGTGAAGGTCGCGTCCACGACGAGCGGGATATTGTGCTCGTGCGCGAGGTCTGCGAGGGCTTTGAGATCCACGACGTTGGAGTTCGGGTTGCCGAGGGTTTCGACGAACAGCGCCTTCGTGTTCGGCCTTATCGCGGCGCGGAAGCTCTCAACGTCCGGCTCTACGAAGGTCGTATCTATGCCGTAGAGAGGCAGCGTGTTTTGCAGCAGGTTGAACGTGCCGCCGTAAATCGTCTTTTCCGAAACGCTATGCTCGCCCTGCGTCGCGAGCGCCTGGAACGTGTACGTGAGCGCGGCCGCGCCGGACGAAAGCGCCAGCGCCGCGACGCCGCCTTCGAGCGCTGCGATGCGCTGTTCGAGCACGTCCTGCGTCGAGTTCGTCAGCCGGCTGTATATATTGCCAGGGTCGGCAAGCCCGAACCTCGCGGCGGCGTGCGCCGCGTCGTGGAACACGTATGCCGTCGTCTGATAGATCGGCACCGCGCGCGCGTCGGTCGCGGGGTCAGGCTGTTCCTGCCCTGCATGCACCTGCAAAGTTTCAAATTTCCAATTCGCTCTGTCTTTGATGTCCGCCATTTCTCTCTCCTTATCCGAAGCCGCCAGTTCGACTCCTTATCTATATACTATAACTCATATATGTTAACTATGATTATACCACGCGACACAGCATTGTCAAGGCTTATTGAATAATTTTGTACAAATTATTTTCACGCGGTTGTTATGCCGGCTCACTCGGGCTTTTGCATCGGGTAGCCGGATAGGAGCCTCGCCACCTCCTGCGAAATGGGCTTAGCCGGATATGGGCAGAACCACATCGCATGCTCATATCCGGCTAGCCATAACGTCCGTGGCTACGATGAAAACAGCTACGCGCATATTTCTAGGCAGGTAGTATGGGTAGTCGTAGCGCTTCGTCTTGATGATGCGCTCCTCCACGCTGTAGATGAGCCGCTCCGCCTCGTAGCTCCGCAGGAACTCGTGGATATCGTCTATCGTGCGGAACGGCTGGCCGAACTGCAGGTCAACGACGCTCTTTCGGAAACCGTAACCCGCGCCGCGCAGATACCCTTCGACCTGCGATGCCGAGTGTTCCGCCCTGTCCACGGAAGGCACCGGATCGAAAATCCCTTCGTCGCGCTGACCGTGCATGATGATAATGCCCCTGTGGTCGGCAAGCGTGAGCAGCCGCCCCATCGCCTCGCCATCCACGTCGGAGAACCCCAGTACCACGGCGTCCCATCGCTCGCCGCCGGAGCCGGCATCGGAGGTGCGCTTCCTAAGCGTACTGATCCTGCCGGCCTCCGCGTGGCCGGCGGCCAGTTCTTCGTCTATACGCGATTCGACCCTTGCGAGTATCTCGGCATCGCTGTCCATCGCGGTTATGGACTTGACGCTGTGCGCCAGATGAAAGTCAATCAGCGCAAGCCCGCAACCGATGTCCGCCACGCTCCATTCCCTGTCGAGGTACGGCGCGGCGAGCAGCGCCAGCTTCTTGTGGAAGCCCGTATACTCGCTGGCGCGTATGAACATCTCATGCCGATCGATCATCAGGATTCACCCTGCCCCACGCGCTTCGCGAGCACCACCAGCCTGCCGTCGGCATGGGAGTATTCACACGTGGACAGCGCGAGCAGCTCATCGCCGTACGCCGCACTCACACCCGTGTCGTAGAGCTGCAACGTCTTCGCCTTGGAGATGAACTCGCCCCACTCAGCCTCGTCCGCAAAATCCGACGCCTGATAATATTTGAACTCACTCGGCTTGCCCGTATTCACAGACTCGGTGAACACGCAGAACACCTCATAAAGACGCTCCTCGCTGAGCGTGTCGAAGCGGATTCGCCGGTGCTTCTTCATGTAGCTCAGACTCGTGTACTCCTTCAGCCCGCCGAACATCGAGCCGTTCTTCATCATATGCCCATAGATAATCGTCACGTCCGAAGGCTTCGCAATGTCGCTGTTCGCGGACGCGTAGAGCGTGCCAAACGCGCTTTGATTTTTTTTGAAATCGCGGTGCAGGTAATAGTCCTGGTCGCTTGGGGTCTGCATGACCGGATAGTTCACGTCCGTGCCGAACACCCGCAGCCATCCGACAATGTCGCTGTTCTTCCCTTGGAGTTTCAAATAATGGGCTTGCCGCTTCGCGTACTTGCTATCGCCGCCCGTGCCGTCAGAGGCACCTGTGTCATCGTCACCGTCGTCGGGCGGGCGAAGCTCCTCGAAAGCCGCCTCTGCCTCGTGTCCCTTCCAGTAATAATCGATGAGCATGTAGGCGCTGACCGCAAAGACTCCCGCGCAAATAACAATCAACACGATGGTCAACGGCCCTCTGCCGCGCCGCCTGCCGCCGCGCCCCTCGCGCGCACTACGCCCTGCGTTTCCGTTTGATTCCCTGTTCATAATAATAGTATAACACAATAACGAAACAACGCCCCTGTGCGGGGGCGCAGTTTCACCGAAAATGAGCTTGAGGATATGTTTGTAGAAATGTTTGTAGATATAACTTACTGAGAAACCATTATTCGAACAGCGCCGTCGAGAGGTAGCGCTCGCCCGTGTCGGGCAGTATAGCCACGATCTTCTTGCCCGCCGCTTCGGGGCGCTTCGCTATCTGTGTCGCTGCCCACGCCGCCGCGCCCGACGATATGCCGATGAGCAGCCCTTCGCTCTTGGCTATCTTTCTGCCGGTGGCGAAAGCGTCGTCATTCGTCACCGTGATAATCTCGTCGTATATGCCCGTATCGAGCGTGTCGGGCACGAAGCCCGCGCCGATGCCCTGTATCTTGTGCGGGCCCGCCTTGCCTTCCGAGAGAACCGGCGAGTCGGTCGGCTCGACCGCGACGATCTTGATGTCGGGATTTTTCTCCTTCAGGAATTTCCCCGCGCCGCTGATGGTGCCGCCCGTGCCGATGCCCGAAACGAAATACGCGATATCGCCGTCCGTGTCAGCCCATATCTCGGGGCCGGTCGTGTCGTAGTGAATCCTCGGGTTGGCGGGGTTCACGAACTGCCCCGGGATGAAGCCGCCCTCTGTTTCGGCCGCCAGCTCGTCGGCCTTCGCGATAGCCCCCTTCATACCCTTCGCGCCTTCCGTCAGCACGAGCTCCGCGCCGAGGGCCGCCAGCAGCTTGCGCCGCTCGATGCTCATCGTCTCGGGCATGGTGAGTATGATGCGATAGCCGCGCGCGGTCGCGACGGACGCCAGCCCGATGCCCGTGTTGCCGCTCGTCGGCTCGATGATGACCGCGCCGGGCTTCAGCTTGCCGCTCTTTTCCGCGTCGTCTATCATGGCGAGCGCGATTCTGTCCTTCACGCTACCCGCCGGATTGTAGTATTCCAGCTTCCCGATGATGGCCGCCGAAAGTTCCTCCGCTTTCTCGTAGTTGCCCAGCCTCAGTAGCGGCGTGCCGCCTATCAAGTCCGTCAAACTCTGTGCTATCTTTGCCATAATTCTCTCCTTTCAATCGCCCTGCATGAACAACCTGTTCCAAATCAATATTACATAGTTACCTTATATGTTATATATGAATTATACCACCCGCAGGGGATTTGTCAATAGCTTTCGCAAAAAAAATCGCCTTTATTTATATGGAATATTCCGGCAGCGTCGCGTTCATGCTGCCCGTGCGATAGCCCGCCAGGTCGAGCGACACGTACGTGAAGCCGATTTCCGCGAAATACGATATGATGCGCTCGCGAACTCCGTTTTCGAACAGCCGCGGAAACTCGGCGGTGTCCAATTCTATGCGGGCGTGCTCGCCGCCCTCGCCGTGAACGCGCACCCTGACCTGCGAAAACCCGAGGTCGAGCAGCAGCTGTTCGGCCTTGTCAACGCGCTTCAGCTTTTCCTGCGTGATGGTCTCGCCGTATACGAACCGCGATGACAGGCAGGCGAAACTCTGCTTGCCGGATGTTGGCAGCCCGAGCGATTCGGAGATGGCCCTGATGTCGGCCTTCGTCAGCCCCGCTTCGCGCAGCGGGCTTTTCACGCCCTGCTCCGCGACAGCGACAAGCCCCGGGCGGTAGTCGCCCTCGTCATCTAGGTTGCTGCCCTCCGCCACGCACGCCATGCCCTCGCGCCTTGCGAGCGCCCAGATTTTGCCGAACAGCTCCGACTTGCAGATATAGCAGCGGTTCGGGGGGTTCTGCGCGAAGCCGTCGATGTCCAGCTCCTCGGAGTCCGTGACGAAATGCCGTATGCCGTGTTCCTCGCAGAACGCCGTCGCCTCGCGCAGCTCGCGCTCCGGAAAGGAGCAAGAACGGGCGGTGACGGCGATGGCGCCTTCGCCGAGCGCGTCGTGCGCCGCATACAGGAGCAGCGTCGAATCCACCCCGCCTGAAAACGCCACAGCCACGCTCCCATAACCGCGCAGGATTTCTTTCAGTTTTTCATAGTTCGCAAGCATAGTTAACCTCGATTCATAACACCCAAAACATTCTAGGCGCAGGATTTTTTATGTTATGGTACCTCCGCCGATTACCACTTCGTTATCATACATCACCACCGCCTGACCCTTCGTCACCGCCCTTTGCGGCTCATCGAAAATTATTTCAACCTCACCCTCGCCCGTCTGCACCGCCGTGGCGGGACTGTCTTTTTGATTATACCTTATCTTCGCGGTCACGCGCGTCGGGTGCGGCAGCGAATCTGTCGCTATCAGGTTCACGTCCTGCGCGGTCACCTTGCGGCTGTAAAGCTCCTCGCTTTCGCCAAGCACCACCTCGTTCGTATCGGGTCTGATGCCGACCACGTACATCGGCCGGCCGACGGCTTTGGCAATGCCCTTGCGCTGGCCTATCGTGTACCGGATGATTCCGTCGTGCCGGCCGAGCACCGCGCCGCCTGTGTCCACGAAATCTCCGCGAGGCCATTCGCGGCCAGTGTATGACTCGATGAACTGCGCATAGTCGCCGTGCCGGACGAAGCAGATATCCTGGCTGTCGCGCTTGCGGGCGTTCAAGAAACCGTGCGCCGCAGCCAGCTCGCGCACCTCGGATTTGCGGTACGCGCCGAGCGGGAAGCTCGTGTGAGCCAGCTGTTCCTGCGTCAAGCTGTATAGCACATAGCTCTGATCCTTCGTTTCGTCCACCGCCTTTTTGAGAAGCCAGCGCCCCGACGCCGCGTCGCGCTCTATGCGCGCATAGTGTCCGGTCACCACGCAGTCAAAGCCCAGACCTTCCATGCGCCTGAACAGCCTGTCGTATTTCAGGTATCGGTTGCAGTCAATGCAGGGATTCGGCGTGCGGCCGGCGGCGTACTCCTCCACGAAGCGGCCTATGACATCGCGGCGAAAATCTTCCGAGAAGTCGAACACGTAGAAAGGTATGCCTATCATGCCGCACACGCGGGACGCATCGTCCGCGTCGCGCAGCGAACAACAGCTGCGGCTGTCGTCTGTATCGCCTAGCGGCTGCGGCGGACACGCGGCAGCGGCAGAGCCGTCTTCCGCAACATCCTCGTTGTCGAACAGCTTCATCGTGGCGCCGATGCATTCAAACCCCGCTTCCACCGAGAGCAACGCCGCGACAGACGAATCCACGCCGCCGCTCATGGCTATTATCGCTTTTTTGTTAGAGGTATCCATGTCCGTGATTTTCATGACCTGCGGAGCATTGCGGCGGCAGCGAACCGAAGGCTCTCGATTCGCGCCGAAGGCCACGCCGTCATATGCCCTGCGCGTAAGCAAGGCTTTCGTCCTGCCTTCGCGCGTATTCGAGCATGTCGCGCACGGTCACGCTCTGCAGCGACGATTTGATGGCATCGTCGAGCGGCTTGAACACGTTCTCGGATATCGACATCTCTATTTCCGGCGCGCTCGCCCTGACCGTCTCCTCCGGCACCTCTGTGATGCTCAGCTCGATGGCCGTCAGCACGTCCCACGCAGTGGTTTCCGAGGCGCTTTTCGCCAGACGATACCCGCCCTTAGGCCCTTTGACCGAGGACAGCACATTCGCCTTTTTCAGCTGCGCGAATACCTGCTCGAGATAGATTTTTGATATTTTCAGCTCGTCCGCGATGCTGCTCGCGGAAATATTGCCGCCGCGCTCAGCCCTGTCCGCGATATTGATCGCCGCGGCGAGCGCATACCTGCCCTTTACCGAAATACGCATAAATTATTCCCTTCTAAAATTTCAAGTCAATTGAAACATAAGTTTCAGGCGTTTCCCATCGGGCCGCGCAGCAAAAGCAAACGCCGCCCACCTATATATCATACTAAATTTATATGTGTATTTCAAGGGGTCTGGCTACGGTGTCATCTCTTGTTGACTAACTTCGGAGGCGCCAGGCGAGCCGGATTCACGGCCCCAGCAAATCGAGCGGTATTACCAGAACACCGTCGTCCCTCTCGTAGCACATCCCCGATGTCGCCGTCAGTATCGCGAGAAATGATGGGGCCGACACATCGCCGCTCAGCTTCTCCCTTAGTGAAATGAGGTTGGCGGCGGCGGCATCAAACTCGAACGTGCCCAGCTTCACCTCTATCGCCGCCCATCGCCCGTCGGGAAGCTGTATTATCGCATCCGCTTCCAGCCCATTCTCGTCCCTGTAGTAAAACACTTTGCCGCCGATGGCTTCAGCATATACGGAAATATCCCTATAGCACATAGACTCGAACAGGAATCCGGCCGTCCTGACATCTTGCAGTATCAGCGAAGGCGTCGCGCCAAGTGCGGCGACCGCAAGCGAAGGGTCGGCGAAATGCCGCTTGGGGCTCGTCCTCATTCGGGTTTTTGATCGAAGCGAAGGAAGCCAAGCATCCTGCTCCTCGACCGCGTACAGGCGCTTCAGCGCATCGTAATAAGACCTGACAGTCTGCCCTGACATATCGTTGCCATCTTCCCGCATGTCCCTGCCGATGGTAGACATCTTCGCCTCGGTAGCGGTATTCCGTGCCAAGGAACGCAAAAACTGCGCCACCCTGCTCGGATTTTTCGCCACCCCGTCCACCGCTGACATATCCACTTCCGCAATCGCGTTTATATATTCCTTCGGAATCCTGTATGCCGCTTCCTCATCAACCCAGAACGAAGCGGGCCAGCCGCCCTTGCACATCAGCGCGACCACGCCAGGGAAATCGAGCGGTGAAGCGGCAGGCGAGACCGCGCCATCTGAAAACAGCTTTTTCAGCGACACGTGTCCCGTCGAGTCGCCTGACTCAAATAGCGAGAGTGTCCGCATCCTGAGACGGGCAAATCTCCCCGTGCCCGTATGCGATGTTTTCTCTTTCGGCGGCGCGGTAGAACCGGTAAATATGAACTGACCTGGCGCGTGGCGCGAATCGATTTCACGCCTTGCCGCGTCCCACAGAATCGGCGCGTCCTGCCATTCGTCTATCAGCCTGGGCGTCTCCCCTTCGAGAACGGATTCGGGTAAGAGCAGAGCCCGTTCCCTGTTTTGAGCCATATCAATGAAAATCTCCGATTTTGACTGGCGGGACGCGGTCCATGATTTCCCGCACCATTTTGGCCCGACGATCAAAACGCCGCCAAACGCCTTCAGCAAATCCGAGAGCTCAGAATCTATCACCCTTTTGCGATATTTCTTTTTAACCGTATCGCGAATGGCCATATCGTCTACCTGCCTTTTCTTCATACGCTACACTATAATAATCTGTACCCTACAACTATAATATCACTTTTGCGGGTAAATTAATATCACTTTTGCGGGTAAATTTTTATCACTTTTGCGGGCGAATTTTTATCACTTTTGCGGAGGGGTGCGCGGCCTCACTTCCCGATATGCTGCCACCCTTTGAACGGCCAGTATGCGGTGCCGTTTTTTGTTAGGCGGTTCGGGCCGTTATAGATGACGTTCTTTTCGCAGCGAACGCCCTCGCTGTTTTTTTCAAACAGCCCCAAATTGTCGGCGTATTTGCCCCTCGCCGTCTCCGACGACTTGATTTCGTAGAGCTTCAGCCGATCCGATTCCTCGACAATCATGTCTATCTCCTTGTCGCGGTCGCTCCCGTCGCGCCAGAAGCATACGCTGTCCTGCGGGAAGCCGCCCGCATTGAATACGCTCTTGAAGTAATCGGCTATGACCATATTTTCGAACACCATGCCGCGCAGCCTGTGCGTCGACAGCGTACCGCCCGAACCGATGCCAAGCAGACTGCAAAGCAGCCCCGTGTCGTAGAAATACAGCTTCGGCGTCTTTGAATAGCGCGGCACGTCCTTTCGCGTATAGGGTTTGAGACGAAATATAATGTAGCTCTCCTCTAAAATGTTCAGCCATGACGCGACCGTGCGGGAATCAGCTTTCACGGCGGCGCCAATCCCGCTGAGGTTCAGCGGCGTGCCGACCCCCTGCGCGCAGATGTGCATAAACGACGAGAACCTATCCAAATCCTGTACGCCGGTTTCGAGCCGCACATCACGTTCGACGTAGGTTTTAATGTAATTTTTATAATAATCGCCGGATATCAGGGACTTCGCAACGCGGCGGGGATAAAAGCCACCCAACATCAGGCTGTCCGCATCGCTTTCTCCAATATCAGCGGACTCCATTTCGCGAAGCGAAAACGGAAGCAGCGAAAGAATCCCCACCCGTCCTGCAAGCGACTGGGAAATGTTCCTCATCAGCAGGAAGTTTTGCGAACCCGACAAAATGAACTGACCGGCTTCACCCCGCTCGTCTACAGTCGGCTGGATATACGAAAACAAATCCGGTGCATACTGCGCCTCGTCAATAACCGCGTTGCCGCCCAGCTCGCCGAGAAACCCGCGAGGGTCCTCCTGCGCAAACTCCCTCACATCTTTTTCCTCAAGGTTGACATGTGCATAGCCTGGGAAACTGTGTTTAAGCAGCGTGCTCTTGCCGCTCTGCCGAGGTCCGGTCAAATACACCACGGGAAACTGTTCCGCATAGTCTTTCAGCTTATCGCCTATTTCGCGTTCTACATACATGCTCATTACCTGCACTTCCTCTATTTCATGCGCCATCCGTCAATTGAAATTATACATTACCTTCGCTTGAAATTCAACATTCCGCCCGCTTGAAATCATACATTCCATCCTCTTGAAATTCTACATTCCACCCGCTTGAAATTCTACATTC
>JAIRPQ010000046.1 GCA_031256875.1 Eubacteriales Family XIII. Incertae Sedis bacterium
GGCTTGCTTTTGGTCAGCAGCGTTGTCGCGCCGCCCGCCGTCCTCGTCAGCGAACGCAGGCCGCCCGCCGAAGCGCCCTCATTCTCCGCCGAAACCGTGCGCACGGGGCAGTTCATGTCTAAATTCGAAAACTACGCCGCCGACAGCTTCGCGTTCCGCGAGGGCTTCCGCACCATCAAGGCATTCACCGCCTTCGAGATATTCAGGCAGACCGACATGGGCGGGCTCTATATGGACGCGACAGGAATCGGAAAATTCGAGCGCATAGACGAAAAGAGCTTCCGCGAATCCCTGCGAAAACTGAACTCCTTCGCGCATGGATTCGCGAAAGCAGGAGAATCGATGGACGGAGCAACTGGCAGGGCAATAGGCGACGCGAACACCCCTACCGCAACAGCCGGCGGCGCGAACCTGTACTTCGCGGTCATCCCCGACAAGAGTATGTACGCGCGGCACGACTATCCGACATACGACCCGAAGATAGCCTGCGGGCTTCTGGAGGATGAGCTGCAAGGCTTCCAGGCAATCGATCTGACGGACGCGCTGGGTGCGGGGGATTATTATAGGACGGATCTGCACTGGGACCAGACGCGGCTGGCGGGCGTAGTGGCCGCGCTGGATGAGAAAATGGAGTTTGGCGGAGGCGGCAGCGAAGCTAATGGCAGCGGCAGCGAGGTTAATGGCGGCGCGCTGGACGGCTACGATCTCTCGGCTGGCGTCGGCGGTGTGCCTAACGGCGGCGAAATCTCGGTCATCGGCGGTGCACCAGACAGCTACGAAATCCTGACGGCCGGCAAATGGAACGGCGTATACGCGGGGCAGCTCGCCCTGCCCGTGCCGCCCGATACCATGCGCTACGCGGAAAACGAAGCCGTGCGCGGCGCAGCGGCAAAGGCGCTTGACCCAAACACAGGCGAGATGAAGCCACTGCCCATCTACGACAAAACCGCCCTGACAGGCATAGACCCCTACAATTTTTTCCTAGGCGGCCCGCAGCCGCTCATAACCATAGAAAACCCGAACGCCAAGCAACGCCGCGAGCTATACATCTGCCGCGACTCCTTCGGCTCGTCCCTGGCGCCGCTGCTGATCCCATATTATTCAAAAATCACGCTGATAGATTTCCGCTACATCGACAGCAGGGTGCTCCCGCAATACATCACCCTGCCAAGCGAACATGAGCCGGAACAATCCCCCCAAAACACGCAAGGCAACCCCAGCAGCGCAGGGCAGTCCACCACAAACCCAAGCAAGCCACCCGCAGACATCCTGTTCCTATACAGCCCCGAGGTGCTAAACCAGCCGACCACGCTGCTGGCGGGCTGAGCGGCTGTGGGACGGCGATGCGGCTTCGGCTGGTTTGCCTGGCTCTGAGAATGACTGCGGACCAACACGCCGTTTCGCCGGTTTCCATGTGGCCTCATGCAAAACGGCACCCTCTCGGATGCCGCCTTGGTACGGTGAAGCACTCCATTTCGCCCGACCCTTGTCTTGCGCGGTCACTTCACTTATCTATTATTATATACAATCATTTCGCAAATTCAAGCACTTTTTTCTTGTTCACAATTAATACTAATTTATCCAGCTTTTTCATTGTCCTGATGGCCTGTCCGCACAATTCTGTCATGCGCTTTTCGATGATTTTGGTCTTGCGCATATCTATGACCACGATACCCGCCTGCTTGGTGGCATTCATGATGTCCGTCAAGACCTTATCTGTCTTTGCAGTCAGTGGCGTTTTAAGCTCATAGCATTCCCCGCCAATCTGAAAATAGGCGGTTTTCTCCTTGTATCCCATTGTCGGGCGCAGGATATTGACAGTGGCTTTATAGTGGTTCGCCAAAATCCATGCCGCTTCGCGCTCGACTTTCTTGGGTTTGTAGCCGTCAGGTATCAGCACTTCAACAACTTTCTCTGCCATTAGAGGATTATACCATATTTTGGTGTGGGGTTCAGATCAATCGCTTAGGCAGAGCGGCATCGCGCTACCGCGCGTCTGAATGCCTGAACTCCAGCGCGGCTTGTTTGTCGCGCTCTACCTGCGCTTTCAGCTCGCTCAGGTTCGCGAATTTCCTTTCCGGACGTACCATGGACAGGAAGCCTACACGTATGCCGTGGCCGTAGAGGTCTTTGTCCGGCACGCCGAAGATATGCGTTTCGACCAGCAGACGGCTGTCGCCCACAGTCGGCCTGACGCCTATGTTCGTGACGCTGCGGAGCTTTTTTCCGCGCTCGCTTCCCTCGCCGGTTATTTCGCTTTCCGTCACGTAGACGCCGTAAGCGGGTACGACGATGCCCTCGGTGAGCGCGATATTCGCGGTCGGGAAGCCCAGCCCCCTGCCTATGCCGTTGCCGCGGCCGATTTCGCCCGCAATGCTGAACGGTCTGCCGAGATACGCGGCCGCTTCTTCCATGCTGCCGTCCGAAATCAGGTCGCGGATGACCGTGCTCGAAACGAGCGTGTCGCCCACCCTGAATGGATCCATCACCTCGACATCGAAGCCCTTCTCCGCGCCGGCCGCCATCAGCGCGTTCGCATCGCCGCCCGCCTCCGCGCCGAACCGAAAATTGAAACCGCAGAACACGTCCCTGACATTGAACGCCCTGCACAGCATTCCGTCGATGAACTCGCTCGGCGGCATTTTGTGGAACCCGTCATCGAACCTGAAAGAGAACAGGTACTCTACGCCGAGCGACGAGAGCAGCTTCGCCTTGTCGCTCTCGCCCGCGATGCTGCCGATGAGCGTCCTGCCCGCGATGACGTTATACGGGTGGTTCGAGAACGTGAACACGGCCGGCGCAAGCCCGCGCTCCCTGGCCCGCCCCACCATGCGGCGTATCAATTCGGCGTGCCCCAGATGAACCCCGTCGAATTTCCCAAGCGCGAGAGCGGTCGGTGGAATGTTGTTGATTTCATCTAAATTTGTAAATATTCTCATGCGTCGCTTTCCGTAATTCCTTTGCCAATAATCCTATCCGTTATTCATTATTCGTCGCTTGCGTTGGCGCCCATGCGTTGGCCGCAATACTGGTGCCCATGCTTTGGCCGCAATACTGGGCAGCCACGCTTTAGCCGAAATGCTGGCGCCCACGCTCCCGCCGCGGTCAGGCTATCACCTTATAGGGCTTGACTATGCCGCCCTCTATTTTGGCGATGCCGATGAACTCGCCGCCCGCGTATACGCGCGTGAACTCTGCGCGGAAGCCCGCTGCCGCAGACGCTCTGTCCTGACCTTCTCCTGCCGCTCTGACATCGCCGCCCTGCCCTGCTTGATTTTGAGCCACCCGAAACCGCATCCCCGCCTTGAAGCTGCGGGCTTCCGCGTTCGCAAGCGTGATGGAAGGCATGCTCGGTATGGCGGAGTCCATAGGCAGCAGCGCGTCAAAGATATTTTCGGGGGCGATAGTGCCGCGAAGCAAATTCCGGTAATGGCAGGGGTTCTCGTCCTCCGCGCATTCCCGCGTTGGCAAGGCGTAGGCATCGCCGAGCGTGAACACGCCGCTCTTAGTGCGCGTCAGGGCGCTCATCGCCGCCCCGCAACCGAGGGCATCGCCTACGTCCCGCACTATGGAGCGCACATAGGTGCCTTTCGAGCAGGAGACGGAAAAGCGCACCGTGGCGAAACCAGGCAGCCGGATCGCCACGCCGCCGCCCGACGGAACCATTCCAGGCGCAACCATTTCAGGCGATGCCGTATCAGGCGCGGCGTTGCCGGAGGCCGCCATATCAGCCGCCGCGCCGTCGAACTCCAACGCCAGCAGCTTGATGCCCGCGACACTCACGCTGCGCGGCTTCACGGCGTCGTCAGGTATCTCCGCGCCGCGCCGCGCAAGCTCGTAGAGTTTCTTGCCCTTGTATTTGATTGCTGAATAAGCGGGCGGTATCTGTTCGATATCGCCTACCATCGCCGCAAGCGCGTCTTCCACTTCATCGGCGTCTATTCGCCTGAAGGAGTCCGCCGGAGTTTGGCTGACGACGTTGCCCCAGATATCAAGCGTATCCGTCGTGACACCGAGCCGCATCTCGCAGTCATAGGCTTTCGCGTCCGCGGAGCCGTCCGCGTCCATAAATTCTATGATTCGCGTTGCCTTGCCGACGCAGATGGGCAGCACGCCGCGCGCCATCGGATCGAGCGTACCGGTGTGCCCCACCCTGCGGACACCCGTCGCCCTACGCACAAAGCCCACGACATCATGCGATGTCATGCCCTGCGGTTTATCGATTACTATTATTCCTCCCAAGCCCGACAAGATCCGCTTACCCGCGCCTACAGCGTTTCGCCGAGTATCCGGCCAAGCTCCGCCACTACGTCCGCGAGCGGCTCATCAGAGGTGAAGCCCGCGGCCTTGGCATGTCCGCCGCCGCCATAGCGCTCGGCCAGCTCCGCCACGTCATAGCCATGCTTCGAGCGCATGCTCGCCTTGGTGCGTCCGTCCGCCGTCTCGCGCACGAAAGCCGACACCTCAACGCCGCTGACGCTGCGAAGCTTCTCCGCAATGCCCTCTGTTTCCTCGTCCAAAGCGCCTGTATCCGCGAGCATGTTCCTGCTCATATAGGCGATGGCACCCCTGCCGTCAGCCACGGTCTTAAGCGTGGACATGACCGCGTTTTCGAGCATGATCTTCTCGCGCCGAATATTCTCGTAGACTTCCGCCGACACCTCGCCTACCCTCGCACCCGCTTCAATAAGCTCCGCCGCCATGCGGTGAACGCGCGGCGTGGTGTTCGCGTACTGGAACCTTCCCGTGTCCGTGACTATGCCGACGTACAGGGCGGTGGCCATGCGCGCGTCAAGGCAGATGCCCATAGCGCGAATCACTTCGTATACGATCTCGGCAGTCGCGGCCGCCGCCGCGTCAATGAGATTGTAGTCGTATACGGCCTTGCTCGAAATATGGTGGTCGAGACAGACCGTCTCGTCCGCGTTCGCGAACAGCCCTCCGTCCTCCTGTATGCGATCCATTTCGCCAACATCCATGAGCGCCGCGATGTCGTATCCCGCGAACATCGGATCCTCCGCTGCCGCGGACTGCGCTGAAACAGTGCAGCCGTATTCTATGAACTCCAGATTGTCAGGTATCTTTTCACCGATAACTACGGCGCAGTCCTTCCCTTCGCTCCGCAGCGCGAGACAGAGCGCGACCGCAGAGCCCAGCGTATCGCCGTCCATGTTCTCGTGCGGGAACAGCCGTATCGTCTCGGCGGCTGCAAGCGCCGCAGCTATATCGTCAGCCGTATCGACAGGCTTCTCCACAGGCTCCTTCGGGATGTCGAGCCCGCCAAGTATCTTCTCGATATGCCTACCGTATTCCTCTGATGTGTCGAATTTGAAGCGCAAATCAGGAACGTGCCGAAGCTCCAGCCTGCGCCCTATCTCATGACGTATGAACCCCTTCGCCTTCACGAACGCGCTCAGCACGCCGCGCTTCTCCTCGTCCGTCGCCGCGTCGCCCGAGCTGAGCATGGACACGAACACGGTGGCAAAAGAACCGTCGCTCGCCGCCTTGACAGCGGATATGCTGACCAAGCTGGCTTCAAACGCGGGATCCTTCAGCTCGCGCAAAAGCAAATCGGAAATAATGCGCTTTATCTCCTCGCCGATACGCCCGCTCCTGTAATTATTTCTCTTTTGTGCCATTATTCCCTAGCTACTTCCTCCATAATGAAGGCTTCTATTATATCGCCTTCTTTTATGTCGTTATAATTTTCGATGCCGATGCCGCATTCATAGCCTGTCGCCACCTCACGCACATCGTCCTTGAAGCGTTTCAGCGACGATATCTTGCCCTCGTGGACGACTATGCCGTCGCGGACCACGCGCACCTCCGCGCTACGCTGAACCTTGCCCTCGAGCACGTACGCGCCGCCGATGGTCCCGACGCTCGGAACTTTGAACGTGTCGCGTATCTCAACCTTGCCGATGACCACTTCACGGAACTCGGGGTCAAGCATGCCTTTCATCGCCGCTTCGATATCGCCTATCGCGTCGTATATGACGCGGTACGTGCGAATCTCGACGCCGCCCTGTTCCGCAAGCGCCGTGACGGAGCTGCCGGGGCGCACGTTGAAGCCGATAATGACGGCGCTGGAGGTCTCCGCCAGCATGACATCCGATTCGTTAACTGTGCCGACTCCCCTGTGTACGATGTTGATTTTGACTTCATCGTTGGAGAGCTTTTCGAGCGAAGCCGTGAGTGCGCCGACCGAGCCCTGCACGTCGCCTTTTATAATAATGTTCAAATCCTTGGTCTCGCCCGAACCCATGCGCTCAAAGAGCGTGTCTAGGCTCGCGCCGGAAGTGCGCGCCATGATTTCGTCGCGCTGGCGCAGCTTGCGCCCTTCCGCTATGTCGCGGGCCGTGCGGTCCTCGCGGACGGCGTTGAACTCATCGCCGGCCTGGGGTACTTCCGACAGGCCCGTGATTTCGACCGCTGTGGCGGGGCCGGCCTTTTCTATATTGCGTCCTTTGTAGTCCGTCATAGCCCTGATGCGCCCGCTCGTGGTGCCGGCCACAATGCTCATGCCCGTTTCGAGCGTGCCGTTCAGCACGAGCAGCGTCGCGACGCTGCCGCGCGCCTTGTCTAGCCTGGCTTCGATGACCGTGCCGAGCGCGAGCCTGTTCGGGTTCGCTTTCAGCTCCAGCACTTCCGCCTGCAGCAGTATAGCTTCGAGCAGCTCCGTTATTCCCTGTCGCGTCTTGGCGCTGACCACAACGCTCTGCGTGTCGCCGCCCCATTCCTCGACCAGTATTCCGTGCTCGGAAAGCTCCTGCTTCACCCTGTCGGGGTTGGCGCCGTCTTTGTCGATTTTGTTGATAGCCACTATCACGGGGACACCCGCTGCCTTTGCGTGGCTGATGGATTCAAGCGTCTGCGGCATGACTCCGTCGTCGGCCGCGACCACGAGCACCGCGATGTCCGTCGCGTGTGCGCCTCTGGCCCTCATAGCTGTAAACGCTTCATGCCCAGGCGTGTCGAGGAACACGATCCTCTGCCCGCTGATATGCACTTCGCTCGCTCCGATATGCTGCGTAATGCCACCCGCTTCGCCTTCGGTGACGTTCGTCTCCCTGATGGCATCCAGTAATGAGGTCTTGCCGTGGTCGACATGACCCATGACCGTGATTATCGGCGGGCGCGGTTCGAGGTCGTCCGGATTGTCGTCGAAATCGTCTATGCCGTCCTCAATTATCTCGCCCTCGTCCTGCGCTATGAACACGGGTACGCCAAGCTCCTCGCCGAGAAGCATCGCCGTCGTTTCGTCTAGGTTGTTGTTGATGTTCATCATCAGCCCGAGGTTCATGAGTGCCATGATGGTCTCGGACGTGGTTTTCTCGGTCTGCTCGGCAAACCCCGCCACCGTTATCGGCACTGAAATAATCTTCGTACCCGGCGCGAGATCCTCCGGATTGAACGCCGGAATCGGGTCCACCTTCGGCTGTGGTCTCGAACGTCTGACGCCCTTGACCGGCTTCTTTTCGAGCGAGCTGTCTTCGAGTATCGGGCTGCGCTTAGGACCGCGGAAATCGTCCGCGGGACCGCGGCGCTTCGCGTCCTTTATATTGTGGCGCTTCGACTTATCTCCGAATCCGTCGCCCTTCTGCTCCTTGCCCTTGGCGCCCTTTCTGTCCTTGGCCTTGCTTGCTGTCTCAGGTTTTTTCGGCTTGGCACCGTCCTTTTCGCCTTCCTTCTTTTGCTCGCCTTTTTTCTGCTCGCCTTTTTTCGCGCCGTCCTTTTTGGAATCGCCGCCTTTCTCAGGTTTTTTCCCTTCGCCGCCGCGCTGATTGTCGCGGTCTCTGCCGCCGGCGCGTTCGCCTGCCGCCGCGCCGTCCTTATTTGCGTCGACGGGCTTGCCTTGCGCCTGAGCCTGGGGCTGTGCGCCATCTGCCATGGCAGTATCATGCTGCCCTGCGGAGGGCTTTCCCGCACCCTGCGCTTCAGAACCCTTCGCCGGCGCGGTGCTATCGGCGCGAGGCGCCGTCTCTGTGCCGCCGGCGGGTTCACCCTGTACCGGTGTACCTTGTGGGGGTGCGCTCTGCGCCGCAGCTTCGCCGCCTGTATGCGGCGGCAGTGCGCCCTCTGCCTGCCTTGGCGCGGAAGCCGGCTGTGCGGTGCCTTGAGCCGCCGGTGCTCCCGTGCCTGATGCAGCCTGTGCGCCCTGCGATGCCGGTGCCGCCGGTACTCCCTGCTGCGGGCGCTGTCTCATGCCTGCCGCAGGTCCGGTGCCCGCGCCTGGTCTTGCCTGCGGCCTTGCACCGCCCGCACCCGCGGGTCCCTGCGCACTATCTTCTGCTGGTGGCTTAGGATCGTCCTTCGGTATGATGATCGGGCCTTTCACGCCGGGCGCTGGCGGAGCCGCCGATGGCGCGGGCGCGGCCTTCGCTCCGGAAGCTGGAGCGGGTGCGGCCTTTGCCACAGGCACGGCCGGCGGCGGCGCGGTAGTTCCCGCGGGTCGCGCGGGTCTGTCGCCCCTCTCCGGGCGTTCATGGCGTTCGGCTCTGTCAGCGCGCCCCTGCCCGTCAACCTTGTCGGCCCTTATGCCGCCCTCCGGCTTTTCAGCCTTGACATGTTCGCCCTCCACATTGGATTCTTCCTGCTTCGCCCTCGGCTTCGGCGGCACAGGCAGCTTCACATTAGCTTTCCTTGTGGTATGGACTTCAACTTTCTTTTCCGTTTCCTGAGCTTTCGGTTTGACACGCACTATTGTCGTTTCAGGCTTAGCCACCCTGGGCTTTGCGCTGCCCACACCTACGGATGCCGCGCCATCCTTGCTCCTTTTGGCGCTGCCACCGAGTATGCGGTCTTTCAGCGTCGCCGCTTCGCCGTCAGTCAGGCTGCTGCTCGCGCTCGTAACGCTCAGACCCATCGCCTGTGCGCGGGCAAGCACATCCTTGCTCTCGATATTGAGTTCTTTTGCCAGCTCGTGTATCCTCATGCTCTCACCTCCCCATCCTATAAATTGCCTGCAAATTCAGACCTGATAATATCCTTCGTTTCGCCGTCAAGACCGCTGAGTGACAAGCCCCTCGTGAGCGCGTTCCTTTTCAACGCTTTTTCAAGGCATTCCACATCGGCGCATAGATATACGCCCCTGCCGTTCGCCTTGCCCGCGCTATCGACGCGCGGTCTGCCGTCTGCGGCAACCAAGCGCACCAATTCTTTTTTCGGTTTTGATGTCATGCATCCGACGCATCGGCGCATAGGAATCTTATTATTGCTCATCCTGTATTTCGGTGTTCTCCTCAGCTTCTTCTAAATTTTCTGTTTCACTGCCGTCAGCTTCGCCGGCATCTTCGATTTCGCCCTGCTTCGCAGCTTCGCCCGCATCTTCGATTTCGGCGGCTCCACTGTCGTCTGCTTCAGCCATATCAGCATCCGCAGCTTCGCCCGTCTCCTGCACATCGCCATCGGCACCCGCTTCAGCAGCCTCGTCCGCTTCGACGTCGTTCAGGAAATCATCGGGGTTCAGATAGCCGTCCTCGTCAAGCTCACCGCCAAGGCTCACCGACATCTGCGGGTCGCCGTAGTATTGGGTGTGGCTCTTGATATCTATTTTCACGCTGCAAAGCTTGGCGGCAAGGCGCACGTTCTGGCCTTCCTTGCCGATTGCGAGCGATAGCTGGTAGTCCGGAACGACCGCGATATATTCTTTGTCGCTGTCTCCCTCAATTATTTTCTCGACCTTTGCCGGCGAAAGCGAATTCATGATATTTTCTTCGCGGTTATCGCTCCAAGGGATGATGTCGATTTTCTCACCGAACAGCTCGTCCACCACGGCCTGCACACGGACACCCCTGGTGCCGACGCAGGCGCCCACGGGATCGACGCTCTCGTCCGCGGAAGTCACGGCCATCTTCGTGCGACTGCCGCCCTCGCGCGCGACGCTCTCTATCGAGACGATGCCGTCGGAAATCTCCGGCACCTCAAGCTCGAACAGCCGGCGCACCAGCCCCGGGTGCGAACGCGAGAGGAACACCTGCGGCCCCTTCTGCGATTTTTTTACCTCTAATATATAGTAGCGCAGGCGGGCGTTGACCGAGTAATGTTCGCTCCTCACCTGCTCGCCCGGCGCGAGAAGACCCTCGGTCTTGCCGAGGTTCACGAAAACCGTGTCGTTGCTGACGCGCTGGACAGTCCCGTTCACCAGCTCGCCAACGCGGTCAATATATTCGTCGTAGACCATGCCGCGCTCGATGTCGCGCACCTCGCCCACCACTATCTGCTTCGCGGTCTGCGCCGCGATGCGCCCGAGGTCAAGGTTCTCGAAATCGAGCGGCGTCGCGCTCTTGTCGCCTACGCTCACCGTGCCCTTGATGCCCTCGTACTGGTTCAGCTCGTCGATAGCGACTTCGAGCCACGGATCCTCGACTTCCTCGACGACATCCCTGTACAGGTACAGTTCTATCGCGCCTGTCTTTGTGTCTATAACGCCGCGCACATCCGCGTCGGGGCATTTGTGCTTGCCCTTGTAAGCCGAGACGAGTCCGCGCTCCAGCGCTTCCACGAGCTTCGCCTTGGGGATATTCCTTTCACTTTCAAGCTGTTCCAGTGCCGCCGCAATTTCCTTGCCATCCATTGGCATGATTCCTCCTGAATAATTAACGCAATAATTGTTGCTCTGTCTGTTTCGGTGCCGGACAGCCGCGCGTATGTGCCGCGCGCCGCCGACGCGAAAAATAACTTACCGTATTACCGTCAAAAAACGACCTGCAATTTCACTTTGCTGACGAAATCGCGCGGCAGGTTCACCTCGCGCCCATCATCGTCCACTATCGTCACGCTGTCGTCCGTCCGTTCCACGAGCGTCCCGCTGTACGACTTGCGCCCGTCCACCCCCTTGTAGAGGGAAACGTCCACAAGCGCCCCGCGGTAGCGCTCAAAATGCCCGTCCGTGAGCAGCGGGCGGTCCATGCCCGGCGAGCTGACGATGAGATAATAATTTCCGCTGATGAAATCTTCCTCGTCCAGCCTGTCCGACAGATACCTGCTGACAAGCTC
>JAIRPQ010000095.1 GCA_031256875.1 Eubacteriales Family XIII. Incertae Sedis bacterium
AACCTCATATACACGGCCGTGACGCGCGGCAAGGCTTTGGTGGCGCTGGTGGGCTCGCCCGACAGCCTGCGCCGCATGATCGCGAACGACAAGAGCCTCGCGAGGTATTCCGCGCTCCGCTCGTTCCTGGCGGACTATTCTGAGCTGGGTGACGCAGGCGCGGAAGCTGGGTTCGACCCAGGCTTTATCGATGTCGGCGACGATGAATTTTAGCGCGGCAGGCTCATGCGCGAAGGGGGAAAAGCGCGGATGAATTTCATCACGGACGCTTTGCGGGAAGCTGCCCATCTGTTTTTTCCATCAGGGATTTACTGCGCCGCCTGTGGCAGGCTTATCGACCGCACGCGCCCATACTCGCTCTGCGACAGGTGCGTCCGCGAGATAGGCTGGCATACGGACGGCGTTGCGACATGTCGCCTGTGCGGAAAGGCCCTCGCGCCGCACAGGGTGGACGGCGTATGCGGCGATTGCCGCGCGCGCGGGCGCAGCTTTGACGGAGGCATCTCGTGCTGCGACTCTTCCGGTCGCGCCCGCGATATGGTGAGGGCTATGAAGTACAGGGATTCGGCGTGGATAGCGGCGGCAGTCGCGGAAGCCATGCGCGACAGGTGGGAATACGCGGGCGGCGCGGCGGCAGCGGCGCACGGAGGCTTTTTGCGCGGCTCAGGTTCGGGCGGCAGCGGGGCGCTTCCCGGTGAACCCGCCGCGCCGCTGGTCATACCTGTTCCCATGGCCGAACACAAGAAGCGCCGCAGGGGCTACGATCAGGCCGAGCTGATAGCGCGGATATTCGCGAGATCCATAGGCGCCCCGTTCGCGCCGGACATCCTGCTGCGCAGGCGCGAAACCGCAGTCATGAGCGGCCTCGGCGCGGAAAGCAGGCGCGCGAATATGGCGGACGCTTTCGCCGTGGGCGAGTACGCGCGGAAGCTGATAGGCGGCGGCGAATTGGCCCTCGGAAGCGTTTTGCTTATAGACGATGTATTCACGACGGGCAGCACGGCCGACGCCTGCGCCGCTGTGCTGAAAGAAGCGGGCGCGGAAGCCGTGACGTTGTTCACGTTCGCGGCGGGAGCCGATGGCGGCGGCGCGGAAAACAGAAATTAAAACCGATTGCCCAAAACAGAAAAATGTAATATAATCTCATTGGAATGGATAGTGAATTTAGCAACGATTTCAATAATGACTCTATGCTGGAGCTGTACCTCTTCGAGGCTGCTACCTTGCTTGACGGGCTTGACGGCATACTCTTGAACGCTGAACAGTCGCATGCACTCTGCGACGACGACGTGAATGAGATATTCCGGATCATGCATACCATCAAGGGTTCGTCCGCGATGATGGCGTTCGATGCCATCGCCGCCGTGGCGCACCGCACCGAGGATATTTTTTCGGCTGTGCGCGACGATGGCCTTGCTACTTCGGATTTTGACGGCCTGCTCAACGCCGCGCTCATGTCATCCAGGTTTCTCGCGGGCGAGATCGCGAAGCTGCAGGAGGGCGCGGAGCTGTCGAAGGGCGCTCCTGAGCTGATATCAAAGCTCGACGCCTATGCCAAGTCGCTTGGCGGCGAGGCACCGCGTGAGGAGGTTGTCGATGCCGCGCCGCGTGAGGCGGTTGTCGATGCCGCAGATATCCCCGTCGCGCCGGAGGGCGGGCGCATACTCGGCATTGAGCCAGCCGCCGACATGCCTTTTCCCAAAATGGAACTTCCAGAGAGCCTCGGTAACGAGCCAGAGCAGCCGGAGCCTTTCCTCGGTTTCCACTCAGCCCCCGCCCCAGCGCCTATGGTGCAGGCAACAGAGCCGCCCCCGCAGGGTGGCGAAAACACTGTGTTCCTGCACGTCCACTTCAACGAGGGTGCGCGCATGGAAAACATCAGGGCTTTCATGCTCACGAACAAGCTCTCCGAATTTGGCACGGTCAACAGCACCGTCCCGTCGGATTTGGAGAACAACGTCGCGGCATCGGGCTATATAATAGAGAACGGCTTCTACATCAGCTTCACGAGCAATATGTTTCGCGAGCAGATCGGCGCCCGCGCTAAAGGCACGCTCTCCGTTGAGTCGGTTTCGTTCGTGCGCTGGCTGCCTAACGACGATACGGCGGGATCCACGCCAAAAACGCCCGCCAGGGAAAATAGCGAAACGCGAGTGGCCAAGCCCGCCCCCGCCCCCGTGCTGTTCGCGGGGCCGGAGGCCGCGCTTCCAATAACAAAAACAAAGCCTGCCCCAGTAACAGAGCAGGCCCCAGCGCCTATGCCAGAGCCTGTTCTCCCACAAGCGGAGTTAACCGAACCCGAATCCGCGCCAGAGCAAAAAATTATCGTACCCGAACCCACGGAGGCTTCTGCACCAGCACCAACGCCAGCGCCTGAGCCAACACCAGCCCCAGCGCCAGACGAAGCCCACACCCAAGCCCCACAGCTGCACGCGCCGGCGAAGCAGAACCTCATCAGCGTGGACGCGACAAAGCTCGACACCCTGCTGGATCTCGTAGGTGAGATCGTCATCAACGAATCCATGCTGACGGAGAACCCGGAGCTGTCCGCGCTTGAGCCGCACAGGCTCGAAAGCTTCAACAGGGCCGCGCACAGGCTGGGCAAGCTCACGGACGAGCTTCAGGACTCGGTCATGTCGGTCCGCATGGTCCCCGTCCAGTCCACGTTCCAGAGGCTGAGGCGCGGCGTGCGCGACATCAGCAAGCAGCTCGGCAAGGACGTCGAGCTGGTGATAGTGGGCGAAACGACCGAGGTGGACAAGGCCATCCTCGACGCCATAGGCGATCCGATCATGCACCTCGTCCGCAACGCGCTCGACCACGCGATAGAGCTGCCCGACGAGCGCGCCGCCGCGGGCAAGAGCAGGACGGGCCATATCACCCTGTCGGCGCAGAACGTCGGCAGCGAGGTCATCATTTCCGTCAGCGACGATGGGCGCGGCATAGACCGCGACAGGGTTCTCGCCAAGGCCGAGAGCAAGGGCATGCTGAAAAAGCCCGCCGCCGAATACGACGCCCGCGAGCTCGCGGGGCTTTTGATGGAGCCGGGCTTCTCGACGAACGACGACGTGACCGAATACTCAGGGAGGGGCGTTGGGCTCGATGTCGTGAAGATGAATATCGAACGGCTTGGCGGCGCGGTTATAATAGAGAGCGCCGACGGCCTAGGCACGAACGTCCTATTGAAGATACCGCTCACCCTCGCGATAACCGACTGCATGGAGCTGCGCCTGGGCGAGGAGGTTTTCGCGATACCCGTCAACAATGTCATCGAATCCTTCAGGTCCGACGCGGGGCAGCTCGTAACAGACCCGACGGGCAGGGAGATGATGATCCTGCGCGGCGTTGTCTACCCCATCGTCAGGCTCTACGAAAAGCTGAACATAGGCGGCGCGGTGGAAAATATCGACGACGGGATGCTGATCCTCGTGGATGCCGTGGACAGGAAGGGCTGCCTGCTCGTGGACGAGGTTGTCGGCAAATTCCAGGTGGTCGTGAAAAGCGTGCCTGCCTACCTGAACGAATGGGGCGTCGGCAAATCAGGGTTCTCAGGCTGCACGATAATGGGCAACGGGGATGTCAGCCTCATCCTCGACGCGCAAGGGCTGATTTCATGATACCGCCGCTCACAGACGCGGAATTCCACGAGATATCAGAATACATTCACAGCAATTATGGGGTGAACCTCAGAAAGAAGCGCCAGCTCATAGAGGGGCGGCTCGGCATCTACGTATGGTCGCTCGGCTTCGGAAGCTACCACGACTATTTCATGTACGCCATGAAGGACCCGCTGCGTCGCGAGTTCTCCAACCTGATCAGCCGGCTCACGACGAACCACAGCTTCTTCATGCGCGAGAAAGAGCATTTTGAATTTTACCGCGACCAGGTGCTGCCATGGGTGGACGCGGAGCTGGGCGACAGCGACCTGCGGGTGTGGAGCGCGGGCTGTTCGTCGGGGCAGGAGCCATACACCCTGTCCATCGTTACGTTAGAATATTATTCCAATAATGGTAACTCAACAAGAAGCTCGCTTGCAGATATTAGCGGCGGCGGGGACAGCGTGGCGCCGCCCGTTGCCGACACCGTTATCCTCGCGTCGGACATTTCCGAGGAAGCCCTCATACGCGCGCGCAGGGGGGTGTATCCCGCAAGCGAGCTGGACGCGCTGCCGGAGGCGTGGCGCGGCGCATGGTTCGAAAGGGTGGGCGAGGGCTGTTACAGGGTCAGCGACGCGCTGCGCGCAAACGTGGCGTTCAAGCGCTCCAACCTGCTGGACGCGTTCGGCGCGAGGAAGCCGTTCCACCTCATCATGTGCAGGAACGTCATGATATACTTCGACAATGAAACAAAAAACAGGGTCGTGAACAGATTCTATGACGCGCTCCGCCCCGGGGGGTATCTGCTGATCGGACATTCGGAAAGCCTGTCGCCCGGCGCATCGGGCTTCGACTACATAAGGCCGTCGATATACAGGAAGCCGCTCTGAGCTAGATCAGCTGTTTTTTCTGCACGGCGCGGCCCGTTTCCATGGCGTCCAATGACTCCAGCGCGCGGCCTGTGCCAATGGCCACGCAGGATTTTGGCTCGTCCGCTATCAGGACGTCGATGCCCGTGCGCTTCCTGATACGCCTGTCGATGCCGTTC
>JAIRPQ010000041.1 GCA_031256875.1 Eubacteriales Family XIII. Incertae Sedis bacterium
CCCACCAGCAATTATAGCACAATTGCAGCGGCGGCGTGTATTTCAGGCTATGGCATGGTATAATAAAAAGCGTATTTAGGTTTAAGAATCCCAATCTCAATTTTCCAGACGCATCTGGAAAATTCAAAAATCATAAAAATTTGCAAACGAGGAGCTTTTAATTATGCCGTATTCAGCAATGGACAAGTGGATTGATGAAATAAAATCCATGATGGAAACCGCCAGAAATCAAGCTGCGCAGGACTTAAACAACATAATGATTGCAACCTATTGGCGGCTTGGGCAATCTATTGTTGAAAATGAGCAAAGCGGTGAGTTAAAAGCGCAATACGGCAAGCGGGTTTTATCCGAACTTTCAAAGCGGCTCACGCTTGAACTCGGCAAAGGATATTCAAAAAGCAACCTTTACAATATGCGTGACTTTTATACCGCATATCCTCAATTTCAAACTCCAACAGGCAAATTGTCTTGGTCGCACTATATTGAACTTAAAGGTATTTCCGACCCAGATGCCCGTGCTTTTTATGAAAACGAATGTGCTAATGCCCGCTGGTCTGTTTCTGAGCTTCGGCGACAGATTGATACTTCTCTTTTTGAACGGCTTTTATTATCTGACGGCAAACCTAATAAAGAAAAGGTTCTTGCTTTAACAAGGCAGGGAGCAGTCTTAGAAAAGCCGGAAGATATTTTGAAACAGCCTTATGTTTTTGAATTTCTTGGTGTCCGTGAAGAAAAGCCGATATTGGAAAAGGAACTTGAAGCAAAGTTGAAACGACATATTGAGGACTTTTTGCTCGAACTTGGTCGGGGCTTTATGTTTGTAGGCAGTCAACAACGAGTAACTATCGGTAACACCCATTATTATGTCGATTTGGTTTTTTACAACAAAATTCTTAAAGCCTATGTGCTGATTGATTTGAAAATGCTTGAGTTGAAACCAGAACATGCGGGGCAGATGAATGCATACCTCAATTATTATAAAAACGAAGTTAATGAAGCAACTGACAATCCACCAGTTGGCATAATACTTTGCAAAACGAGCAAGGAAATTGTTGCTGAGTATGCTTTGGGCGGTCTTTCCAATCAGATGTTTGCTTCGAACTATGTTTACTACATTCCTGAAAAAGAACAATTGGTAAATGAGGTAATACAACTGCTTGAACAAGAGGGTAAAAGCGAAGGAGAATCGGAATGAGTACAAACATCAGCAAACAAAAGCGAGAAGACTTGATTGCGAAAATCGGGCAGATTCGTACATTTGTCTCCACCGCCCCGCAGGATGAAAACACGGGCAATTTGCTAACCTATCTCAGCGACCTTGAAAAAGAAGTCAAAAGCAAGAAATATGGGCTTGTGTTTGAGGAACACCGCGAGGGGATTGATGAAATCCTCAGCGACAATATGCCTGTGATGTCTGAGCAAGCTGACTTGTTTATCGACAACGGTGGACAGATGAACTTTCTTATTGAGGGGGACAACCTCGCGGCGTTGCAAAATCATTGCGCTTGACAACGGACGAAAACCGCACCTGGCGTGACCGACTACAGCGGCTGCTTTGCGGGGGTGCCTGCTTTTCTGGGGTAGGCGGCGGGGGTTTTGCGCTCTTTGCCTATGGCTATGATGATGTGTCCGCTGTTCTGTGCGCCCGCGCCCGATGTGTTGTGGATTTCGGGGTTCGCCGCCGCGCCGAGCAGCTTGCGGGCTCTCTTGCTTTCGCCAACTTCACCCAGGCCGTTCTCGGTTTTGTAAGCGTAGAACGCGCCGCCCGTTTTCACCAGAGGCAGGCAGTATTCGCACAGCACGGAGAGGTGCGCGACGGCGCGCGATACGGCAAGGCCAAAGTTTTCGCGCAGCGCGGGGTCATGCCCCGCGTCTTCGGCGCGGGAATGCATCACGCGGACATTCTCAATGCCGAGCGCTCCGCAGGCTTCGCGCATGAAATCCACGCGCTTGCCGAGCGAGTCTATCAGAAGGAAATCCTTGTCCGGATAGCATATGGCGAGCGGCACGCCCGGAAACCCCGCGCCTGCACCCACGTCAACTACGGACTGCGCCGCTTCTATTTCGGGAAGCCCGAAGCAGGACACCGAATCAATCAGATGCTTTGCGACGAACTCGCCCTCGCCCTTTATCGCGGTAAGGTTCACCACCTCGTTGCGCTCCAGCACGAGCCGCATGTACGCGAGCATCAGCTCCGCCTTCACGTCCGCACCCGCCACGCCGAGAGCGTGCAGCCCGCCGGCCAGATTATTATTCCAATCGCCCTGTTCAGTCATCGTTTCCTTCCTTTGCCGCTCGCGCTGTTTTGTTCATTTTGTTTCGCGCGATATCAAGTATATCCTG
The DNA here is from genome assembly GCA_031256875.1 of Eubacteriales Family XIII. Incertae Sedis bacterium. Lineage (GTDB taxonomy): Bacteria > Bacillota > Clostridia > Peptostreptococcales > Anaerovoracaceae > JAIRPC01. The sequence continues at coordinate 2,344 of JAIRPQ010000041.1, forward strand.
TGCGCTCGCGGGCTTTAAACCATTCGCGCCCGCTGCCCGCTTTGCATGAAATTCGCTCAAAATATCTCTCGCCGCCGATTCGCTTTCGCGGTATTGCAGATATAGCCCGTTCAAATCATCCACTACAATAATCTTGTCCAGAAGCGACCTCGATGATTTCGGCAGCACAGGCCATCCGCCGTAAAGCGTCTCCGCTGCGGAAACAATCATCTCGCGCGTTATCGGATGGCCTGTGCGCTCATGCTCATTAATAATGCCTATGATGTCCGTCTGGTCATTCTTGTACTCCCTGCCCGCCATGAGCTTCATCGCTATGAGATACTCTGCCGCGACCGTGCGCACCTCGAGTATATTGGAGAACGTTTTATAATAATTTGAATACTGGACGAGCTTTGGCGAGAACGATTCTGTTCTCGTGAAATCCGAGTTCAGCCAGCCGCGCGGCAGCCCAAGCCTTTCACCCACATTGTTTATTGCATCCTTCATTGCCGAAGAAGCAGCTATAACCGCGTCGATATCGTATGTGCTATCGCGAAAACCGTAATTCACGAGCACGGAGGCGCCACCGACCAGCACCAGCTCGGCTCTCATGTTCTTGCCGTTCAGCTTGCGAAATTCCCTGCCGAGAGCGCGCAAATAATAATCTATGCTGTCACTCGTGAATGCAAAATCATACGACATCGCGAATATTCCCCTCCATAATATTGAAGCGTTTGAACTCAGGTAGCGCTTCACGCACGGCTCTTTTTTTCAGGCGGTCTGTTTTCAGCACTATCGACAGCGACGCGACATCCGCAGTGTAAAGCGGCTCGGACAATCTTCCTGCGCGGATATCTTCAAAATCGACGCATGGCGGCAATCCATTAATGCGGCTCAAATAATCAACCATCGCCAGCAAATAAAAACTCTCGACATGCCACCCTCGTTCGTGATATCTGCGAATGTCGCCCGATTCCAGTACCTCAACTATGAAAGCGATATCCCCGATGTCTTTGACGCGGTGGCAGACATTGCTTGCGAAGGTTTCGAAACTTGTTCGGACGCCGCCGTCAGCATCCGTTGTATCCACTTTATCCGCCGCGCCCGCAGAGCCTGAACCGTATTCGGACCAATATTCACATAGCAGATGCTCCATCGTGACACCGAGTGCCCGAGCCAGCTTATACACCGTGCCGGCGGCGCATTTCTCCATCCTCGACCTGCCCGCCGCGAGGTCGTTCACCGTCGCATAGGGAACCTGGCTGACTTTCGCCAGCCGATAGATGGACATATTCTTCTTCGCCATCAGCTCATGCAGTATCATTCATTCGTCCGTCCATTTACCTTGCGCGTACTGTTAGAATAATTATAACGGTATACCGATATAATTTCAAATGCTGTGATACATAGGAGCGGCTTGAATTGCTATCTCCCCGCTCGCGCCAGATGAATCAGCAGCACTCCTATGTCGGCTGGCGAAACCCCTGAGATGCGCGAGGCCATGCCTACTGAGGTCGGGCGCTGCTTGTCCAGCTTTTCCGCCGCTTCGATGCGAAGCCCTTTCATGCCCAGGTAATCCACTCCGTCAGGTATCCGCTTGCCTTCGAACTTTTTGAATCGCTCGATGCGCTCCGTCTGTTTGGCGATATAGCCCTCGTATTTTATCTGTATCTCCGCCTGGCGCGCGGCGTCCCTGCCGATGTCAGCCGGCCTGCCCTCGTCTGCGCCAGCTAGGGATTCATAGGTGTTCTCAGGGCGCTTCAAAAGGTCGGCCAGCGAGATGCGGGCGGAGCCGGAGCCGCTTCCCTCGGTTACATACGTACCGCGCAGGCGCGCCAGTTCCTTTTCGGTTTCTTCTTCCTTCTTTTTATATAGCTCGTAGCGCTCGCGCGTCGCGAGCCCGAGCGAGTAGCCCCGCCCCGTCAGTCGCAGGTCGGCGTTGTCCTGTCTTAAGACAAGCCTGAACTCGGCGCGCGAGGTCATGATGCGGTAGGGCTCGTCCGTGCCCTTGGTCACGAGGTCGTCGATGAGCACGCCTATATAGGCTTCGTCGCGGCCTGGCGTCCACGGCTCCTTGCCGTCCACGTACCGCGCCGCGTTGATGCCCGCGATAAGCCCCTGCGCGGCGGCTTCCTCGTAGCCGGACGTGCCGTTGAACTGCCCCGCGCTGTAAAGCCCGCCGATGCCGCGATACCCGAGACCCTGCGTGAGCGCGAGCGGATCAAGGCAATCGTACTCGATCGAGTACGCCCATTTCGTCAGCTTGGCGCGCTCAAGCCCCTCGATGGAACGGTAAAAACGCTCCTGTATATCCGTCGGCAGGCTTGTGCTCATGCCCTGGATATACACGTCATCCGTCAGCAGGCTCTCGGGCTCAAGGAACAGCTGATGCCGTTCGCGCTCGGGGAACCGGTCCACCTTGTCCTCGATCGACAGGCAGTAGCGCGGCCCCGTGCCCGTCGTATGCCCGCCATAGGGCGCTGTCTTGTCTATGTTATCCGCGACGATTTTGTGGCCGCGCGGGTTCGTCCACGTGAGCCAGCACGATATGCGGTTGCCGCCGATGTCCTTCCCCTCGTTCAGGAATGAGAACGGTTCGATGATTTCGTCGCCCTTCTGCTCCTGCATTTTGGAATAATCAAGGCTGGACGCGGCGGCGCGGGCGGGCGTGCCCGTCTTGAACCTGCGGAGCGGGAAGCCCCTCCGCCGCAGGTTTTCCGCAAGAGCGTAGGACGGCTTTAGACCGGACGGGCCGCTGCGCCAAGACTCCTCCGAAATATGCAAAAGCCCCCCGAGGTAGGTTCCCGTCGCAAGTATGACCGTCCTGGCGCAGCGGCACTCGCCGCAGGCGAGCGCCACGCCCGCTACATGGTCCGCTTCGACCAACAGATCCACGACCTCGGCTTCCTCAAGATCCAGCCCTGGCTGCGCCGTTAGCGTGCGAATCATCTCCTCGTGGTAGCGCTGCTTGTCCGCCTGTGCGCGCGGCGACCAGACCGCGGGGCCTTTCGAACGGTTCAGCATACGGCTCTGAATGAACGTCTTGTCGATATGCACGCCCATCTCGCCGCCGAGCGCGTCAATCTCCTTTACGAGCTGACCCTTGCCCGTCCCGCCTATCGCGGGATTGCACGGCATCATAGCCACTGATTCCATTTCGATGGTGAGCACGAGCACGCGCTTGCCGAGTCTGGCCGCCGCAAGTCCCGCCTCACAGCCCGCGTGCCCTGCCCCCACAACAATTACATCATAATCCATACATTAATAATATCAGATTTTTAGGTTGTTTTAAGGAAGCGGGTTTATTATTTGTATGTAACAAACTTACAACCCCAATTGGTCGGGTCCCTATCCTACTCCGTGTAGTACCCGACAGAGAGCCGTGATTCCTCCCCACCCCCCCCTCACGGCTCTTTTCTTTTTTCAGCCCTCACCCCCTTGATTTGTCAGAATATTACGTGTATTGAATTTAGGCGATTTTTTTCAAATAGGGGTGTTTAATTGCTCGATTTTGTGGTATTATATTATTGTAAGTTGAGCGACGTTAACAGAACGGCGCAACAAACAAGCAAACCCCTATACTCCCTTTTCTTCGCCCGTAGGTTTTCATTTCCCCTACGGGCGACTTTCTATTTTGTAGCCGCCATTGTGGACAGCAAATAAGCACCCCCGTATCAATAACAAGCCGCAATCCACGCGCGGAGGGCGCGGCAGCGCGGAATATCAAAGCAAACCGCCGCCCCGCATAAGATGCGGGGCGACGGTCATTTTTCACTGCATTGTAATTATCGTGCTATTTTCCTATGCTGCGCACGAAAAGTCCGCCGCGGCTATTTTTCGCCCAGTATCGCCATCATCTCCTTCTTGTATGCTTCCACCCCCGGCTGGTTGAAGGGGTCTACTCCCATCAGCATACCTGTAATGCCGCATGTGAGTTCAAAGAAGTACACGGCTCTGCCGAAGCTCTCGGCACTTTGGTCGGGCAACGTGACGGTCGTTATCGGCACGCCCGCGCTGCGGTGCGCGCGTATCATGCCGTCCCTGACGGCGCGGTTGAACTCGTTCATGCCGCGTCCCGCGAATAGGGCGCCCGCCGACGCGGGGCTTCCCTGCTTTGCGGCGGCAGGGGTGTCAGCATTGGCGGCACCCGCGCCAGGTCGCTGCGCCGAAGCTGCGGATATGGCCAGGTCCGCCGCGGGCTTCGCTATGTCGATAAGCGTTTCTGCGAATATTTGGTTTCCCTGCTGGAAGAACTGTCCGAGGGAATGCAGGTCTCGGCTGAAGCTAACTCCGGTGGGAAGCATGCCCTTACCGTCCTTGCCTTCGCTCTCGCCGTACAGCTGGAGAATCCATTGTATGAAGCTGTCCACCGATGGCTCGAAGCAGCCGATGACCTCAACGACCTTGCCCGTATCCTGGAGGGCGCGGCGCACCGAGGCAAGACGGAGGCAGGCAGCCGTATCCTCGTCTGACGCGGCTTCCTTCGCGCCGCACAGCGCCGCACCTATGTCGATCCCCGCTACCGCCATCGGAAGCAGACCGACGGGCGTCAGCACGGAATACCTGCCGCCTATGTCCGAAGGTATGACGAGACTGCGATAGCCGCGCGCGTCCGCTTCCGCGCGAAGTGCCCCGCCCGCCGCGTCGGTCACGGCGTAGGTGCGCGCGTCGGCTTCCGCTTCGCCGTATTTCCCGATGAGGAGTTCCCTTAGCGCGAGGTAGGCCATCGCGGGCTCGACCGTGCCGCCCGACTTGCTTATCTGCACGATGCTGAAATCCCTGCCCTCGAGCTTTTCGAACAGCGCCCTGTGATAGGCCGCGCTGAGATTGAAACCCGCGAACAATATCTCCGTATTACCCGCCGCGTTTTGACTATTCCCATTATTGTTATTTTCTCCCGAACCAGCTCCCCCGCCTCCAATGCCCACGCCCACGCCGGCGCTCTCGCCTCCGTAGCCAAGTCCTCCACAGCCAAGTCCTCCACAGCCAAGCCCGCTGCCGATAAAATCGCAGGCGGCGCGCGCGCCCAGGTACGAGCCGCCGATGCCTATCACGACCAGCGCGTCCGACTTCGCGCGTATCTCGCCCGCGATATCCTCTATCGCCGCAGTCTCGTCCGCGCGAACCCCCGAGGCATAGTCCACCCATCCGGTATAGTCCATCCCGCGCGAGCGCAGCGCGGCGTAATGCCGCGACGCGTCGTCAGCGTAGGCATCCGCGGCGGCCAGCAAAGCTTCGTCCATATGGTAGTCCACTCGTATCCCGTTCATCCTATTCCTCCTTCATCCACTCTCACTCTGAAAAAAATAACGGCCTGCCGCTCCTAACCGCCGTACTCAGGCAGAAATTCTCGGAGCCAGCTTTTTACTTCATCGTCATTCATATGCGCTACCTGCTCGCGGATAATCCACTCCAGCCCGCCCGCAGCGCCGCCCGCGCCCACAGCTCCGGCTTCGCGACCGGCATCGCCACTCCCCGCGGCTCCGGCACCATCGCCCGCGGCTCCGGCACCATCGCCCGCAGCTCCGGCATAGCCACTCACCGCCGCACCGCCCGCGCCCGCAGCATCCAGCGCCGCCGCCATCCGCTCGGAGGGGCTCATCGCCTTGCCTAGAAATATCTTGTCATGAGCGGTCTTGTTGATGTCCTCGGCGCCGTAGCTAAGTTCCTCATGCAGCTTCTCGCCGGGTCTAAGCCCCGTGAAAACGATTTCTATGTCATCGTGCGGCGTGAATCCCGACAGGCGTATGATGTTCTCGGCCAGGTCAAGTATGCGCACGGGCTCACCCATGTCGAGGATGAATATTTCACCACCCCGCATCATAGCGCCCGCCTGTATCACGAGCTGCACGGCTTCGGGTATCGTCATAAAATAGCGCGTGATATCCCTGTCCGTAACCGTAACGGGGCCGCCGCGCGCAATCTGTTTGCGGAATATAGGCACAACGCTGCCGTTGGAGCCAAGCACGTTGCCGAATCTGACAGCCGCGTATGACGTTCCTCGCGCGTCCGCCGGAAGGGATCCGCCCTCATTCCCGTGGGCTTCGCTGCTCGCCACACTCAGCACCATCTCCGCCAATCTCTTCGTCGCGCCCATTACGTTCTCGGGGTTCACCGCCTTGTCCGTCGAAATCATGACGAATTTGCACGCGCCGAACTCTGCCGCCAGGTCGCATACTATCTTCGTGCCCAGCACGTTGTTCACCACCGCCTCCGCGGGGTTGAACTCCATGAGCGGAACATGCTTGTGCGCCGCCGCGTGGAACACCACCTGCGGGCGCAGCTTTTCAAACACCCGCCGCATCCGCACCTCGTCCGCGACGGACGCAATCACCGGCTCGAAATCCATCTCGGGCCGCGTAGCTGCCATCTCGTTCGCAAGTTCGAACACCGTGTTTTCATAAATATCTAACGCTATTAGCTTTTTCGGTGCGTAGGCGGCTATCTGCCTGCAAAGCTCGGAGCCGATGGATCCGCCGCCGCCCGTCACGAGTACAGTTCGTCCCGCGAGGTATCCGCTGATGCCGTCCGTATCGAGCGCTACGGGGTCGCGTCCAAGCAGGTCCTCAATGTCGAGGTCGCGCAGCGCGCTGACGCTCACCTTCTCGTCTATCAAATCCATCAGCGACGGCAGTATGCGTATCCGCGCGCCTGTCCCCGATGTCCTTCCTACTATTTCTTTTATCTGCTGTCTGGTGGCTGACGGGATGGCAATGATCACCTCTGTGATTCCATGCTTCTCCACAACGGTCGGTATGTCGCTGCTGCCGCCCTCGATTTTTACGCCGAGTATCTTGTGTCCGCGCTTTGATTTATCGTCGTCAACTACCGCCACCACATCCATATGCCGTTCTGGACTGTACCTGACCTCCCTGATGATGGACGCACCCGCGTCGCCAGCTCCCACGAGCAGCACCCGCGATGAACCCGCTTCATTCGGGTCTTTCGCAAACACCGACAGCAGCCCCGGGCGTTCGCCACCGCGCAGCTCCCTCGCATATCTGTACGCAAATCTGGCACCTCCGAACAGCGCCGTGTCGAACAGAAAAGTGATAGCGTATATGCTTCTGGGCATGGGCGGGTTCGTCTGGACAAAAATCAAAAACGCCAGTGCGCCGAAGGTCGCGAATATCGACGCCGCCAGCACCTTGACCATCTCCTTCGCGCCCGCGTATTTCCACAGGCTGTTATACATCCCGAAGGCGAACAGCACCACGAGCTTGATGGCGGTGAGCCAGACGAAATTGTCCGTGTACGCCGAGTAAAACTCGTAGAACCCCGGCGCGTCCATGTCCAGCTCGAACCTGAGCATGTACGCGAGGAAATACGAAATATTGACGCAGGCGGCGTCGAGAACCACAAGGGTGGCTATGCGCGAAAATTTAATCAAGAGCCCCGCCGTAGCGCTTCTTCAGCATGATGTTCGTGGCAATGCCCGTGGCGAGCAGCCCGTAGAACATGGGCATGACCGACACCGTGCTGTCATCCACACAGCCCGACACGATGAACCCGCTGATACCGAAGAATATGCCCGCGCCCGCATACTCAGCGAAGGTCGTAAATTTCCTGCGCCAGTACAGGCGGATGCTCTGCACGATATACATGAGGAACAGAGCCAGCAGCGCGATGAGCGAGATGACGCCCGTACCGATGGCCGTCGCGATATACATATTGTGCGGCTTGTCGACAATCATTTCGAGGTTCCAGTTCGCATTGTATTTGCCTACATAGTCCTTGTGCGGGAAATAGATGCAGTAGGTGTCCGCGCCGTATCCGAGCAATATCGTATTCTTTATCATGGGCAGCGATGCCGACCAGATATAGCCGCGCCCGTTTCCGAAGCCCATCTTGTCCTCGAATCCCATGTGAGGAATATTCTCCAGTGCCACGTTCTTCCTCATGCCGTTTCTGTACATGAGCGTGGATTTGTCCTCACCCGTCAGGATGAACGGCCAGACCTGTTCGTCATCGCCAAGCACGCGCAGAACGATGAACTGCTCCTCGGTGTCGGGGTCTTGCTGGCCTTCGAACCAGATGTTCTTGAAGCGGTCGTCCCCCAGCGTTATCTCGGAGGAACCTTCGCTCTGTGAAAGGGCTATCTGGTTGCCCTTGTTGTTATAGCCGTCATGCACTTTGATAGAGCCGTCGGGATAAGCGGTCATGGTCGCGACGTTTCCGTCGATGCTGAAGGTCAGCGTGTTGCTCTTGTTGCTGAACCAGTCTATATGCGAGAGCGGCGTCCTGCTCGGCTGCGCCGTGTTCTCAGTGGGCTGTGTCGCGTCAGCACCGTCCGCACCGTCCGGCAGTGTCGCACCTGGCTCGGCGGACTTCTCCACTGTAGCGCCGCCGACCGCGCTGACCAGCTCGTCCGTCCACTTGACACCCTTGCCGTTGTATTCCACGAGCTTGATGTCGGCCACGCCTACAGCCACCACTATCGCGACCAGTATCAGCACAGGTCTCCACCACTCAATCAATTTCTTACGCAAAATTATTATTATTAAAATAATAGAAATGGCGATGCCGAGCATGCCGCCCGACGAGGCAGCTCCGAAAAAATTGAACAGAACCACGCCGAAGATGCCGCCCCATATCAGCTTCTTGACCGCGCCGCGGCTCCACAGGAACAGCATGGCGAACAGCGGAATGAGCAGCGTCAGGTAGAACGACACATAGTTGATATTGTATACAGTCTGGTAAATCTCGTTGTTTTGGAACGTGAACTCCAGGTATTTCCTGCCCTCCGCCGCGGCTTGATCGATGAGATCCCACGGGTAGTCGCCGTTCCGGTTCATCACGTTCGGCACGAGCAGTTTCTGGCCCGCCGTGGTCTGGAAGAAGTCGTGACCGGTCGCCTGCGATATGCCGAGCGCGGACAGCACCATCGATGCCGCCGCCACGGGATAGATGATGAATTTGATGTTCAGCTCGGAGTTGACCGAATTTATGATGAAGAACATCGCGGCGAAATAGCAGAGTATCATGGCCGTGCCCTCGAAGCGGTCGTTCCAGCCGCCCCACGCCACGTCCGGATACTCCGAGAAGATGCACGAGAGCAGGACGAAAACCAGATACCCGATCATGGGCAGGTATAATTTCGTGCGTTTGACGGAAAACTGCTGGACGACCACGCGGTACGCTATCATGATGCCCATGAGCAGCACGCTCCAGCCTATCAGCTCGACCTTGTAGTGGCTGAAAAATTCGACCAGGTTGGGGTCGCCAGGCGTGGGCGGCGTGGTCTGGTTGCTCCAATAATAACCGCTCATGTCGCGCGCGTAGGCGTACTGACGCGCGAGCATGATGACTACCGCCGTGAACAGCGCCGCGGGGATGAACTGTATCCAGTGTATGGGCGTCTCGTCCAGCCTCGGCGCGTGGCTCATGCTGAAGATATAGTCCTTCTTGCGCTCGGCCGCGCTTTGAGGCTCCTGCCGCTTGGCCGCTACCTGCCCTTTAGATCTTCTCCTGGCAGCTCTCGTGCCCTGCGCTGTGGAATTGTTTGTTGATTTGGACTGTGCCGCGGATGCCGTGTCATCAGGCTCGCCGGACTGACTGGATTTCCCTCTTGCCCAAGGGCTGCTGTTCTTCGCCGTATTTCCTTTTTTTGTTACCGCGTCTGCCGCGCCCTGCTTGTTCGCGCTCTGATTCTGCGCGTCCGTGTTCTGCCCTTTATTCTTCTTTCTCTTTGCCATTTAAGACCCCTCATACTGCCCGACATAAACGGTGGCGCATAGCCGCGCACTGCCGTCCCGTCGTAAACAATCATTGCCCCGCCGAATAAATGACGGCGCAATACAAACAATAATTACGGATTATATTATATAATAATTGAAGCATCGTTGCACTATCATATTGTTTCCCGTGGTTCGATTTGCCCTCGCCGGCAAGCGTTCCGCAATAACATTCACCGGCTGTGCATGGACTAGCCAATGCGCCCGCTGGTTATGGGATTCGTCCACGTGCTGTAATATGACTCCGCGCCGGCGGATTTGTACGTGCGTATTCTTATCTGGTAAACCTTCCCCGACTTCAAGCCCTTCAGGGTTTTCGACGCGGTTTTGGCTTTCGACGCGCAGCTAATTTGATAGGTATTCGTTCTCCAACCGCTCCACGACGCGCCTTTTTTATAGCGGTATCTTATCTGGTAGCCCGTCACCTGCTGCGCCGCCGCCTTCGCGGGCTTTGTCCATCTGACTTTCAGGGAACTCCTCTTGGCGGTCAGCTCGACATTCAAGGGCTTCTGCACCTTTTCGGGCGCGGGGGGCGCCTGGATGACAGCGGTGTCCGCGCCGTTATTGTTCGGACCGGCCTGGTTGCCTGTGTCCACGGGGCTGATAAAATCCGTGCCTGCCGACGGGGGCGCGGCAGCCCCGATGTCCTTGAAATGAATGTATCCGTCCACGGAAGTTTTCGCTATAGTCCGGCAATTATAGTTGCCGGAATTGCCGGGGTAATTATATTCCTCGATAGTTACGAGGTCGCCGCTCACATCCGCGACCCAGGCGACGTGGAAACCGACATCCCACCAGGCGACAGAGCCGACGGCGGGGGTCATATCTACGGTAACGCCCAGCGCGACGGCATTAGGACCCCAGAGGTTTGCGTTCCATGATTTCCCCGCGCGGTTAACGGCGTAGCCGTTCGCGCTCGCCAGCCGCCAGGCCACGAACGAAGTGCATTCGCGCGTATACATGCCCCAGTCGTCGAAGGCCGCGTCAATGGGCAGGATCTTCCATTTCTCGGGGTAGTCATCGCCCAGCACCGCCGCGTGCGCCGTGCCCTCCGCGAGGCCAGCGGGCGTACCCAACGGCAAAAACCACGCTCCCGCAATAACGGCCACTGCCACAAGCGCGGCTGAAACCACCCGTAGGCTTCTGTTCCCTACTCTGTTCAAATTATTTCCTTTCATGTTAAATAAGTCTACTCAAACCCATGCGCACTACGCCGAACGCTAAAACGGGCTCCGCAGTGCAGTACATCTATTATAGGGCAGATAATGCCGTCTTTCCAATAAGAAACGGCTACCGTCAAATTACAAATGGGTGACAGCCCTCGCGGGGTGGTGTATAATGA
>JAIRPQ010000048.1 GCA_031256875.1 Eubacteriales Family XIII. Incertae Sedis bacterium
TACTGTTTTTTTCTGGTTCGGATTTCGCGGCGACGACCACTGGCGGTACAGCTCAACGATGGACATCGGATCCTTCGTCAGCACGGGCCCATGACCCGTGGCGATGGCCTCTATGTCAAGTCCCTCGATCTTGCCGAGCGCGGACATCACGTCACCCTTGAACGGGCCGATGATATTGTCGTAATAGTAGACGAGCGTTTTCATGTAGTCGCCATAGTTCGTGAGGTTGTCGTTCGTGATGTTCTCGTCGCTGTAATGCGCACCGAAACAGTCGCAGGTCACGAGCGTCTTTATCTCCGGCACATAGGTGAAAATCGTATCGGGCCAGTGCAGGTTCGGCGCGGAGATGAATTGCAGCGTCTTGCCGCCGAGGTCCAGCTCGTCGCCTGTTTTGACGGCGCGGCCGTTGATTTCCCTGTTCGCGATTTCCTTCATGAAATTAATCGCGCCCATGGAGCCTACTATCTCGATGTTCGGGTTCAGCTCGAGCAGACGCTCTATCGTGCCGGAGTGGTCCGGCTCGGTGTGGTCCACTATCAGGTAGTCGATTTTTTCGATGGGTGTCTCGGACTTCACCTTCTCTATCCATTCGTCGAAGAAGTGGGCTTTCGACGCTTCGAACAGCGCCGTCTTTGCCGTGCCCTTCAGCACGTATGAGTTGTACGTCGTGCCGAACTCCGTCCACATTACTATGTCGAACACCCTGAGCTCCGGATCCAGCACGCCCACCCAAGTGAAATCGTCAGCGATTTTTTTTGTCAGCATTTTTTCCTCCGCTATACTCCTTTCAACAGTTACATTTTATATATATTATACCATGCAGTCAGGCATCGCCGCCGCCTATGAAGCGCAGCAGTTCGCGCGCGAATCTGGACGCGGGGCGCAGCACGGTGATATGCGCCGAGTCCCGAAACGGCACGAGCGCTGTCGCGCCGGATATCCTGTCCGCCATGTATTTCGCGGCGGCGGGCGGGAACAGCGAGCCTGGCTCCGCGTAGAAAACCGCCGTGTCAGCCGTCATCATGTGGAGCGCGGGCCTCTCGTCGCATTCGCACATGCTTTTGAAATATTCGTATACGACAGTCTTTCGGGCAGGCGAGCTTCCCACCACGAGAAACGTGAGGAGGCGAGCCCACGCGGGAGCCGTGTTCCGAAAGCGCCTGCCTTCCCTGGCCGCCAAGACGTTCCTGTAGACGAAATAGCCGACCTCTCTGTTGAAGTCCGCTGTTTTGCCGCGCATATTCCTTTCAAATTCGGAGCGCGTGTATTCGCCCTGATAGAGCCCGAGATTCCATCCGTCCTCGTTGATGAATTTCGGCGTGATGTCCGCCAGCACTATCTTCGACACCGAATCGCAGCCGTAGGTTCTCACATACTCCAGTACGACGAACGCGCCGAGCGAGAAGCCGACCAATGAGACTGACCCGAGCGACAGGTGCGATATCAGCTCGCGCAAATCCGCTGCGGCCCTGCCTACGGTAAACCCGTCCACGGCGGTGGAGCGGCCATGCCCGCGCAGGTCGAACGACACGCACATATGGCTTTTCGATGCCGCGCCAATGACCCCGTTCCAGTCCTCCGCGGAGTCGAGAAGCCCATGCACGAACACGACAGCCGCGCCGCCGTCAGAGCGCCCGTTGACATAGTAGGACACTTCAGCGCCGTCCGACGCGATGAATATGTTTTTGTTGTTAATTATCACAATAACAGTATAACACGCCGCTACGCAAAAAAGCGCCCCCGCAAGAGGCGGGGGCGCAGGCTTCCGAATATTCGGGCCCTATTATTTGAGCGTGATCTTCGCGCCGACTTCCTCAAGCTGCTTCTGGTAAGTCTCGGCTTCGGGCTTCTCCATACCTTCTTTGATGATGGAGGGAGCGCTGTCGACGAGCTCCTTCGCTTCCTTCAGTCCCAGGCCGGTAATCTCGCGCACGACCTTGATGACCTTTATCTTTTCCGCGCCGACCTCGGTCAGCTCGAGGTTGAACTCGGTCTGCTCCTCCGCGCCGCCTGCTCCGCCGGCAGCAGGACCGGCCGCAACGACTGCCGCCGCCGCAGAAACGCCGAACTCCTCCTCACAGGCTTTCACGAGCTCGTTGAGTTCCAACACCGTCAGCTCTTTGATGGCGTCGATGATTTCTTGATTGGTTAATTTTGCCATTGTATCTTCCTTTCGTAATAATTCTCTGTTGGTGCTGTCTGTTACTCTGCCGCGTCGGTTTCAGCCGGCGCTTCCTCAGCCGGAGCTTCGGCTTCTGCCTCGGTGGTTTCCGCAGGTGCCGCTTCTTCAGCAGGTGCCGCGTCTTCCGCGGGTGCGGGGGCTTCCTCTGCCGGAGCCTCGGCTTCAGCTTCAGCCGCCGGCGCCGCGTCAGCGGGAACATCAGCCGCCGGAGCTTCCTCCGCAGGCGCTTCCGCAGGGGCTGCATCGGCCGCAGCTTCTGCCGCCGGCGCGCCGTCCTCGCCCTTTTCGGCGATGGCCGCGAGCACGCGCACGAATCCGCCGACAGGGTTCTGGATGCTGCCCAGGAACTTCGCGAGCAGCTCGTCCCTCGGCGGGATATCCGCTATCTGCGCCATTCCAGCGGCGTCGTAGAACACTCCGTCGATGATGCCCGCCTTGAAGGACATCTTCTTAAATTCCTTCATGACGCCGTTCAGCACGCGCGCCGGAGCGGTAGCGTCGTCGGCTCCAAACGCGAACGCGCTCGGCCCCGCGAGTATCCCTTTCAGCTCGGCGTACTCCGTTCCGTCGATGGCCCTGGTCACGAGCGTGTTCTTGTAGACTTTGTAGTCCACATCCGCGTCGCGCAGCTTCGTACGCATGGCATCGGCTTCCGCGACGGTAATGCCCATGTAGTCGATGACCACCGCAGAGCTGGACTTGTCAAACTTGTCTTTGATCTCGTCGATGACTGCCTGTTTTTGTCTCAAACTATCTTCTGACATTCTGTCTCCTTTCCGGCCATAAAAAAATGGCCTTATTTCATTGCCGCAAACGAATAAGGCCATTGGATTCACATCCATTCACCTCGGCGGGATCGCGTCTCCGCGTTTTGAGGATTCGCCTGAGCGAAAAAACCTCCCGCTGTCTACGGTATATAACTGATTGAATTTTACGCGCCGATGCGGGTGGTGTTCACTTTTACACCAACGCCCATCGTCGACGCCAACGTCACACTGCGCAGGTACTGCCCCTTTGCAGCCGACGGCTTCGCCTTCACTATGGCTTCCAGAAGCGCCGAGAAATTGCTCATCAGCTTTTCTTCGCCAAAGCTCACCTTGCCAATCGGCGTATGTATGATGTTGTTCTTGTCCAGACGGTATTCCACCTTACCGGCCTTGATTTCCTCAAGGGCTTTGGCGAGGTCGTTCGTGACCGTCCCTGACTTCGGGTTCGGCATCAGCCCCTTCGGACCGAGTATCTTACCGAGCCTACCGACTACGCCCATCATATCGGGCGTCGCGACCACGACATCGAAGTCGAACCAGTTCTCGCTCTGTATGCGCTGAGCCAAATCCTCGGCTCCTACATAGTCAGCTCCGGCTTCTTTCGCTTCGGTCTCTTTCGGACCCTTCGCGAACACGAGCACTCTGACGCTCTTGCCCGTGCCGTTCGGCAGCACGATGGCGCCGCGAACCTGCTGGTCTGCGTGTCTGCCGTCCACGCCCAGCTTGACATGAACCTCGACGGTTTCGTCAAACTTGGCGTAGGCGCTCTTGACGACGAGACCCATCGCGTCCACAGGCTCATAAAGCGTCTGCCGGTCTATTAATTTCGCGGCTTCTAAATAGCCTTTTCCTCTTTTCGGCATTGTTTTACCTCCTTGTGGTATTCACGGAACACCCCCGTCCGATGCCGCGCCCGCGGCTCGCATCGGGAATGCACCTCCCACGCCTATTCTTCTACTACGATACCCATGCTTCTTGCAGTGCCCTTGATCATCTCAGTGGCGCTGTCCAGGGTGGCGGCATTCAGGTCAACCATCTTCGTCTTGGCGATTTCCTCGACCTGCGCCCGCGTAACGGTCGCGACCTTGGTACGGTTCGGTTCGCCCGATGCCTTTTCAAGTCCTGCCGCTTTCTTCAAAAGAACGGCTGCAGGCGGCGTTTTCGTAATAAAGCTGAAAGACCTGTCCGCATACACGGTGATAACCACAGGGATAATCATGCCGGCCTGGTCCTGTGTCTTGGCGTTGAACTGCTTGCAGAAGTCCATGATGTTAACGCCTTTCTGACCAAGCGCAGGGCCGACGGGAGGCGCGGGGTTGGCCCCGCCCGCAGGTATCTGCAGCTTTATGTATCCATCTATTTTCTTTGCCATACTTATTCCTCCTTTCTCCCGCTTGTCTTTTTTTCGTCTACCGTCGCTCGTTCGCGCGCCTAGTCAGCCGAAAAAAATCCTGCGCGGGTATTTCGCTTAATCTATCTCAATTTTGATTAACTTCTATTTTGCTATAATTATTATTCAAAGCCTTTCGGTGCGTATTTCAATCTCAGTATATTTTGTCCACTTGGTCGTAAATCAGCTCTACCGGCGTTTCGCGGCCGAACATCGTGATTTTCGCTTTCAGCGTTTCCCTCTCGGGGTTCACTTCTTCTACTACGCCTATGAAGCTCTCGAACGGGCCGTTGATGACCTTGATGCTGTCGCCCACGCTGAAGTCCAGCTCGATGACGACTTTCTCGATACCCATGCGGCGCACTTCCTCTTTCGACAGCGCGACCGGCCTGTTCTTGCGCTCCTTCGTGTTGTAGCCGACGAAGCCCGTGACGCCCGCCGTGTTGCGCACGAGGAACCACGACTTGTCCTCGACCACCATCTTCACGAGGATGTATCCGGGGAACATCTTGCGGCTCTTGACCTTGCTCTCTTTCTCTTTGATGACCGTGACATCGTGCATCGGCACGTTGATCTTGCGGATGAGATCCGCCATGTCACAGAGGTAGACCTGCTGGCCGTTCTTCTGCACGCCGTTGCCCTGTTCGTCCAGTTTCGGCATGGCGGCATTGCCAAAGCGGTCAATGAGCGGGAAATCTATCTCTATCTTGCCCGCGAAGCTCTCGACCTGCTTCTCGATGCTGGATTTCACCTTGTTCTCGTGCCCCGAATAGGTATGCACGACATACCAGCGTGGCGAATGCTCGTCGCTGTCATCGTAAAACCCGTCATCTACAAGCGGCACGCGGTCGCTTTTCACGGGGGCTGCCTCGGGTGTTTCGCCCGCAGCCTGTTCTTCTATTTCAAGAATCTTGTCTTCCATTATGCTCTCATCAGTATGTTATGCCTATGAGCTGCTTGAGGGCGGCGAGAAACGCTGTGTCCACACCCCATATCATGAGCCCGAAGAACGCGCACGTGAACAGCACGACGATGGTATAGGAGACAAGCTCCTGACGCGTCGGCCACACGACCTTCTTCGTTTCCAGCTTGACGCCCTTGAAATACTCGCCCCAGCCGCCTTTTTTCTCTGTCTGCCCACCGGCAGACGCCGCAGCCGACCGACGCTTCGCATCGGCGGCCTTTGACGCGTTCATAGCCCTCTTTAAAGACGACTTGCTCTTTTCGCCTGTATCCGCGTCCGAATTTACGCCCTTTTTCTTTTTGTTTGCCATAGCACTTCCTACTTTGTTTCCTTGTGGAGTGTTTGCTTCCTGCAGAATCTGCAGTATTTCTTCATCTCGAGGCGGTCAGGGTTGTTCTTCTTGTTCTTGACCGTATCGTAGTTTCGCTGCTTGCACTCCGTGCATTCTAATGTAATCTTAACTCTCATAGCCGCCTCCGTTCATCGCATATAAAAGGCTGCCGTGGGGTGTCTCCCATAGGCAGCCTATATAATTTACCACAAATAAGGTGCTGTGTCAATGAAAAATCTTATTTCACCTTGATTTTCTTTGTGGCGGACTTCTGGGTATTGTAAAACGCGCCGTAGTCCTTGCTCGGTACGAATTTCACGTATTTTTTGTGGGTGCCTTTTTTCAGGTTCTTTGGCAGCGCGTATTTGTTGCCTTTGGAGTAGTATACCGACTTGCCCTTGATGTATCCGCTCCTCACGCTCAGCGTCGCCAGCTTCTTCTTGCCGTCGTACACGTACGCCTTGCCCTCGAACGCGCCATTGTCGGCGATGGAGATGTCCAGCTTCACGCCGCCCTTCTTGTATGCCTGTTTCGTCTTGTTGTATTTTACGATCAGGCCGGGCGCCGCTTTTGGGCCGCTCACGACGAACTCCTGCGAATAGCCACCCGTGACGTGTTCGGTTCCCTCTACGTGCAGGCGGTATGATGTCGGCGCCACGGTAGCCTGCCTGATGGTGCAGGTGAGTGTGCTGCTTGTACTGGTAGCGGACGCATACACGCTGCGCTGGGCTATATCAGTCCACACGCCACCATCGTTCCGCTCCAGATGCACCACGGGGAATCCGCTCGCCCCCGCGTAGGAAACGGTCACGTCTTTCTCGCACTCATAGTAGACCGTATTCGTGATATTCCTGTAGCCTTTGTTCACGAGAGTGCCGCCCACGGACAGTGCGCCCACATCGAACGTTGTCTGATTTTTTTGAACGGTAACGGTAATGGGACCTATGGCTTCGCTCGGGCTGTTGATATTACCGAGACGGAGACGGTATGTATAGGTCCCTGCCGCGATGGTATTGTCTCCCATGACATTGACAGTTCCGTTCTGCTGCCCGTATTTATACCCCACTTGGCTCCATGTCGCTGTTGCAGGATCTGCCCATGTTCCGCCGATGAGCTTGTCCACGTATACAGATTCACCTGTGGACTGCGTATATGTCACTTCCGCTTTTGGGGATATGCTGTATGTGGTGAACTCGGTCGGTGTGCCAGGGGCGAACGCCAGCCCCGCCGCGTGTGCGCTGAGCGCCGAAATGGGAGAAAACGCGAGCGCCACCGCCGCCACGACCAAAATCGCGAAAAACCTGTTCCTTGTTATTGCATTATTTGTTACTGCTTTCCTTACCATGATCCTCTTGCCCTCCTTGCTGATTTAACATGGGCATAGGCATCTCGCTATGCCCATATCTGCGCTGTCATTGCCCGAGCGAACCTTACGGCAGCTTCTGCGATACGCACCCCGAGATGGGCAGTTCGTAGTTCGTGCCGAAGCCTGTGATTTCCTGATATTCCTTGATATTGCCCGCGTATTCGCTCCTGAGCTCTTTGATGGAGCTGTTCAGGAAAATGGCGGTATAGTACGTGCCCGCCGTGCCGTTCGGCGCTTGGGAAACGTAGTTGTCCACCTTGTTGACATAGTAAATGGAATAGTCCGTGCCGGACGTGAGCTGCCGCCATTTGCTGTCGTAGAGCGCGCTGCCGACCAAGTTGCTTAGGTACGCTCCGCTTCCGGCCGGATAGCCCTTCACGACATTGTAGTCTATCTTTATCAGATAGAGTGTCCTGCCCGCGGAAACGGACGGGTCGTTGTAATAATATTTGTCAAAAAACGACGTGCCATCCGTCGCGGCCTGCTCCAAGGCGAGAATCTGCGCCCTCGCGTCCGCGCCCGCCCATACGGTGGTCGCGACATTTATCTGCTTCTTCTTGTCCACGGACTTGATGGACTTCGAGCCGCCCAGCTCAAGTGGCTTCTTGATGGAGCCTACGGGATAGCTGCTCTTGACTGTCACCGCGTATTTCTCCGTCTTGTAGCTCTTTGCCTTCGATGTCAGCGTGGCCTTGCCAGCCTTCTTCGCCACGATGGTGAAACCGTACGTAGAGCCCTTCTTCTTGCCCTTCTTTATCTGGACTACCTTGGACTTGTCGCTCGTGAAGGTGACTTTGTTGATGGCTCTGATGGTCACGGGTATCCGCTGCCCCTTGTATAGCGTTATCTTCTTGGCTTTGCTGGCGGCGTGCGCCGTCGTTGATGCCAGCGGCGAGAACGCCAGCACCACAGCTATGGCGACGAGTATCGCCAACACTCTCTTTCCTGCATCCGACTTCATTGCTCTGGTCATTATGGTACCTCCTTGCACCACGGCATACGCGGCACCACCCGCGTACACAATTTTGAAATTCCTGCGCTCGGCAAGGGTAGATTAGAAAAAACCACCCCCCGAAAAACACTAGCTGCTACTTCCAATCTACCACTATGCCGCAAAAAAATCAAGCGCGAAACTGTGTGTAAAGGCTGAAAATCGTATGATGTTCAGAACCTGATGTCGGTGCCTTTTGAGGTGCGGCCTTCCGTCACTTTTATGACGGTGGCCTTGGCTATATCCTTCGTGCCTTTCGGATTTCCTTCTTTGTAGTACCTCTGACCTGTATCATCGCTTCTGAACTCGACCTTGTACTCGCCGGCGCGCAAATCCGTTATGGTGTAGTTGCCGTTAACATCGGACCAGTTGGACGTATATGAGACCCAGTTCTCGCCGTGCTTCTTGTATACCATGATATCGGCTCCGCTATCGTATGGATAGCCTCCGGCCCATGTGACATGACCCGAGATGCTGCCGCCCTTATACCCGTCGCTCACGGTCAGGGCGTATTTGCCGCCGCCGAGCATCGGCGTTCTGGCGTTCTTGCCGAAGCTGAAGCCGTATTCAAAATCGCCATAGGAGAAGATGCCGTCATAGACCATGAGGTAATACGTATCTGTCTTGGGAACGGTGAACGGTGCCGCGGCGATGCCTTTGTCGAGCATTTCGGAAACCGCGCCGCCCGCGTAGTACCCCTTGGAGTCAACGATGCAGATCACGGGTGACAGCAGCTCCTTGCCGTCTATCAGCAGCTCGTATGAGCGGCCTTTTTCGAACCGCACCGCATATACCTTGGCACGCACGACGCCCTTCATCGGCGCGTACACTTCGCCCGTGCCCGTGGTAATCCTGGCAGTGGAGCTGAACGGGAGCGCGGCTATTTTTTTGTCAACCACAGGAGGCTTGTACGTGGACAGCCTTGCGTTGACGCCCTTCTTGTTCTTGTCGGCGGGCATATGTACCCATTTGCCGGCTTTCAGTTTCTTCTTGTTGCCGTAATACTCGAAACTATATTTCAGATTTCCTCTCTTTGCGGTGGGGCCTGTGAACCTGACCTTATACCTGCCCTTCTGTACGCCGTAGATGGTGTACCTGCCTTTTTTGTCTGTGGTCGCATACCCGCATACATCGTCGACATTCACGGCCTTCGTCGAAAACAGCTCCACCGTCGCGCCGCGGATGGGCTTCCCCTTGCGGTCCTTCACGGTGCCCGACATGCCGTACGCCCTGTCCAGCGTGAGCGTATAGGCACCGCCCTTGCTCACCGCCGGCATGAGCAGCTCCATCGCGTCTACGATGACGATATAATATGTGCCGCTCTTTTTCGGAACGATGAAAACGCTCCCCGAGTCTACCCCTGTGCCGGTCGAATCATAAGCATCCAACAGCTTCCCTTTAGCGTCCAGCAGGAGCGGCCCCGGGAGGAACTCATCTGTCGCACCCGAAAGGCTCAACGCATACGCCTGACCCTTCGTCATTGCCATCTGATAGACGTAACCTTTCAGCTCCAAGGACTGGCCTATCTCTAAAATATCCCCGATATTTATCTTGTGCGTGTTTGCGTCTATCGTACGCGTATCGCTGTAAGGAAGGCTGCCGATGACCGCATCGACGGCGGGCGCGGCCAGCGCTTTCACGCCGGTATCGCCGGCCTGCGCGGAAAATTTTTCCGCCGCGGCAGCCTTGATGTCATCTATACCTACAAGACCATGCTTGTCTGCCGCGCTCAGAGCGCTCACGCCATCACGTCCGGCTTGCGCCGAAACCGCGTCGTCCGCGTCCACTCCGAGAGCCGATGCCGGCAGCGGCGCTAGCATGAGCACCATCACCGCGGCAAGCACAGCCAGAAAAACCCGCATTGATTTGCCCCTGCGAACCGTTTCAAAATTACTCATCATTACAAAATCTCCTTCCGTTGCACCTGGAAACGATTACTGGATTCAAACGCCTATGCTCCCTCCGGATTTCACCTTATCTGATTCTACCATATTCCTCTCTGCGCCGCTATCAAAATCCAGCCGGCGGGTAGGCTATAATTCTCGCGTAAATCAGCCAAAACCGGCTCCAGCGCTTGATTATTCCCACTTTTTATTTTAACAAATTATTAATAAAATTATTAATAAACGATTGTTTATTTTTGCGAAACATGTTACTATTACATAGTAAGATAGATACAAAAGGGAAAGGGTTATTATGTTTGTAGGTGATGCATTTGACAATAGCGCTGCCGGAGCCGCGTACGTGCGTAATTATCAACGCGCACGTGTGGACAGGCTATATGAACACGCCATAAGGCACCGTTTGGTTTTGGTCACAGCCAATACAGGGTACGGCAAGACCAGCTCCGCGTATGCGTTCATCCACAAGAGCGGTCTTGCGACCATGTGGATGCAGCTTTCTGAGCACGACAATTCCGAGTCGCATTTTTGGGAGAACTATGTTCACACGTTCACGAGCGCGGAGTTTGAGCCGCTAAAGAAGCTGCTCACCCAAATCGGGTTCCCCGCTTCGGACGACAAATTTTCGCAGTATGTCACGCTGGTGAAAAGGGCTTTGCCGGCGAACAGGCAATTCATATTCGTCCTCGACGACTTCCACCTGCTGCACAACCAGAATATCATCTCTTTCGTCGAAAAGATGTCGCTCATCCTTTCGCCGATGCGAACGCTCATCCTCATATCGAGGACGCTGCCGGACATCAACAGCGTCATCACGAAGCAGCTTTCGCGCAGCTCCATTTTCTTCATAGAGGAAGAGGAACTGCGGTTCACGGAGGAGGAAATCGAGGGGTATTTTCGCGAGCTGGGCATACCGCTGCTGCCCGAAAACCTTCAGAGCGTGGTTCGAAACACGCAGGGCTGGGCATTCGCGGTGAACCTGACCGCGCAGCTCATGAAGAAAAACCCCAAGTTCGAGCAGCACACGCTGAACGCCATCAAGCGCAATATCATGAACCTGATCGAAAAGGAAGCCTACCTCTGCATCCCCGAAAAGGTGCAGCGCACGCTGGTGCGGCTGTCGCTCATCACGCACCTCTCGGCGGAGCTGGTGGAACTGATAGTGGACGACGACGAAATTCTCGAAAACCTGCATCAGGTCAATTCATATATCAGGTTCGATACGCATATGAACATGTATATGATACACCATATGTTCCTGGAATTTTTGGAGCAGAAGCAGGACATACTGACGGACGAGGAGAAGCGCGACACGTACCGCAAGGCCGCGGACTGGTGCCGTGAGAACGACTATCTGATAGACGCGATACGCTACTGCGAGATGCTGGGCGCGTACGAGGAAATCGCACAGCTCATATACAGCCAGTATATGCAAGTCCCCGCCGACATAGCGCGGATGGTGCTGGACATTTTCAAGCGGGCGCCGGAAGGCCAGGAGCTTATCCTGAACCAGGACTATTTCCCGCTCATGTATATCCGCATCATGCTGGCCATGGGCATGTTCGAAGAAGGGATGGAGCGTGCGCGCAAATACGAAAAAGGCTTTCTGTCGATGCCCGACTCGGAGGGCAAGAACTTCAAGCTCGCGCACAATTACCTCGCGATGGCCGCGGCAAGGCAAGTGATGGCGATAAGCGACGGCGTATATGATTTCGACAAATACTACGCTTTGGCCGACAAATACTACCCCGAAAGCGGGGACAAGGAAGAAGTCCGGAAGGACTACCCCGTGTGCGCCTGGGCGCTGTGGGTCGGGACTCCCGACAAAGGCGCTATCGAGGACAATATCGCGGCGATAGAGAGATCCATCGCGCATACGAGCGGACCCATCGGCGGGTATATGAAGGGGCTGGACGATCTTGCGCGCGGCGAGCTGCTCATGTTGCAGAACGACCTGCGCGCGGCTGAGCCGACGCTTTCGAGGGCGGCCGCGGCCGCGCGGGAATGCAGGCAGTACGACATCACCGCGCGCGCTTTTCTGAACCTGATGCACGTGGGGATTTTCACGGGCGAGCTTCAGAAAGCGGAGCAGGCTCTGGACGAAATACGCACGCTCATGAACGAGCCGGACTACGCGATAGGCGCGGCGGTCTACGATATCGCGAGGGGATGCTTCCACCTGCTGAAGGGGCAGCCCGAGCTGGTACCCGAATGGCTGTGCGGCAACTATACGCACTGCCTGTACGAGAGCTTTTTCGAGAATCTCGTCAACCATGTGAAGATGAGGTATTACTATGCGACGCGCAACTACTACGACGTGCTTTCGTACGTGAAGGAGCAGGGCAGCAAAGAAGTGCTGCTCTACAGCAAAATCGAGGTGAAGATATTCGAGGCTCTGTGTTCACGCCACGTCAAGCGCAACGAGGAAGCGGTCGCGTCCTTCGTGGAAGCCTACGACCTCGCGGCGCCGAACGGCCTTGACCTGCTTTTCATCTCGCGCGGCAAGGACATGCGCACGCTCACCACTTCGCTGCAGCGCGACAGGAGCCACCATATCCCCGCGGAATGGCTGAAAACGATAAACCGCAAATCGTCGGCGTTCGCGAAGCAGCATTCGTATATGCTCGGCAGCCAGCATCAGGGTGACGACGCGGTGGGGTATTCGGAGCTTTCCACCCGCGAGATGGAAGTTCTGTATGACATCTCTCAGGGGCTTTCGCGTTCCGAGATTGCCGCGAACAGGGCTCTGTCCGTGAACACGGTGAAGATGGTGACGAACTCGCTCTATGACAAGCTGGGCGTCAGCAATATCGCGTCAGCCATCCGCGTCGCGTCGGATCGCGGGCTGTTCGACGCGTTCACTCCGTGAGCCGCGCGATTCTTTTTTTCTCATTTTAGGTGTATTTCGCGATAGCATAATCCCCATGTCGGGAATATAATGCGACACATATATAATGTAGAATATACTTCATGAAGAAGTATTTCACCATGCGCGTACTCGCGGCAATAGCACTGACAGGCATCGCCATAGCGGTCATCATCGCCAATCTCGCTATGGGCATTTCCTTTACGGAGAAGGTGCTGCTGAACACGGCCAAGGAGGACATGAAGCTCGCGGCCGACCTCGCTGACGACCTGATTTCTACGCAGATAAGGCTGCTGAAATCGGACGCGAACGTCGTGGCCGAACGCCTGAACATGGCGGGCATGGGGGAACACTGCACGAAAATCATGGAGGAACAGACTCAGCATTATCCGCATTTCATCGCGATGTCCGTCATAGGGCGCAACGGCCAGATAGCGGAATACGGCGATATGCCGCTCTCGGCCGACCTGATCGAGAACAGCCCCTATATCAGGCACGCGTTCGACGGGGAGTCCACAATAACAACGACGCGCATCGACGATACGACGGGTAAGCTCGTCGTGCGGCTGTGCGTGCCGATGAAGAACGACCGCGTTCTTTGCGTCACGGTGCCGGGGATGTTCCTCAGCGATATATTGGCGGATTACAGGCTCTACAAGACGGGCAACATATTCATGATAGACGACTCGGGAACGGTCATTGCGAGCTTCCGTACGAACCTCGTAAAATCGCGCACCAATTTTATTACACTGGGCGCTGGCAAGCCTGACGAAAAATACATCGGGAATTTCTTCAAGCGGATGCTGTCCTCGGATGAGGGCTTCGGGGTTTTCACGTATCAAGGCATCGACCGCTACTGCTCGTTCAAGCGCGTTTCGGCATCGCTCTCAAACTGGCGAATCGCCGTCTCCGCGCCCATACCGGAAACGCCGTCCAGCTCGGTCAGCGACACGCTCATCCTCACTTCCCTCATCATGCTCGGCATATGCATGGTTATTATTTCATTCGCGTCGCGCCTAGTGGCAAGCCCATACGAAAAACTGAAAAAGCAGAAGGCGCACATGGACGAGCTTCGCGAGGCAGCCGAGTCGTCGTCGCGCGCCAAGACGTATTTCCTCGCGAACATGAGCCACGAAATGCGTACGCCGCTGAACGCCATCATCGGGCTGTCGGAACTGGCGCTGGAAGAGGACGGCGAGATGGGCGCGGGCAGCCGCGAGAAAATCGAGAAGGTTCACACGGCGGGAATGAATCTGCTCGGCATCGTGAACGACATCCTGGACATCTCAAAAATCGAGTCGGGTAAATTCGAAATAGTCGACGGGGAGTACGACACGCCCAGCATGATAAACGATACGGTAATGGTCAATATGACGCGCATCGGCCACAAGCCCATCGATTTCAAGCTGAAGATTTCCAACAAGCTGCCCGTGACGCTCATCGGCGACGAGCTTCGCATCAAGCAGATATACAACAATCTGCTGTCGAACGCGTTCAAGTACACGAAGGTCGGCACGGTCGAATGGAGAGTCTATCACGAAGTGGACGCTAGTGGGACATTCTGGCTTGTTTCTCAAATAAAGGATACGGGCGTGGGCATCAAGGATACCGACATCAGCAAGCTGTTCGAGGATTACAGCCAGGTGAGCAACGCGCAGGAAGGGCAGCGCATCGAAGGAACGGGACTGGGGCTTTCCATCACGAGGTCGCTGGTGGACTCCATGGGCGGCAGCATCGAGGTGGAGAGCGAGTACGCCAAGGGCAGCACGTTCACGGTGCGAATCAAGCAAATCGACCCAGGCTCGCCCGCGATCGGCGCGGAGGGGGCGAGGAGCCTGGAGAATTTCAGTTTCAACGCTGAGAAGCGCAAGCGTCAAGAGGGCTTGGCGCGGGTACAGCTGCCGCACGCGCGGGTGCTGTCCGTGGACGACGTGGTGACGAACCACGACGTGGCGCGCGGGTTCTTCAAGCCCTACGGCCTGAAGGTGGACTGCGTGACGAGCGGCTTCGAGGCCATCGAAATCATCAAGAAAGGGGACGTGAAATACGACGCGATTTTCATGGATCACATGATGCCCGACATGGACGGGATAGAGACCACGCGCAGGATACGCGAGGAGATAGGAACGGAATACGCGCGCACGGTTCCTATCATAGCGCTGACCGCGGACGCGATAGTGGGGAACGACAAGAAATTCCTCGAAAACGGTTTTCAGGATTTCCTGTCGAAGCCGGTGGACATCCAATCGATGGACGCGGTGATACGGAAATGGGTCGCGAAGA
Source organism: Eubacteriales Family XIII. Incertae Sedis bacterium (assembly GCA_031256875.1). Lineage (GTDB taxonomy): Bacteria > Bacillota > Clostridia > Peptostreptococcales > Anaerovoracaceae > JAIRPC01. The sequence goes on from JAIRPQ010000048.1 coordinate 15,042, forward strand.
AGGAGCCCCGCAATCCGGACGACGGCGAGACGGCGGAGCGCATTCTGCGTTCCGAGACGGCCGCGGAGGAAGTTGGCTTGGCGGCGGAGCAGGCACAGGGCGCGGGGGCCGGCGTACTAGGCGGGGGCGGCTCGCGGGCTGCGGGTGCTATGGACTTAGGGGCTGACGGACTAGGCGATGGCGGCTCGCGGGCTGCGGATGCTATGGACTTAGGGGATGACGGACTAGGCGGGGGCAGCTCGCGGGCGATGCAGGCGGAGCCGGCGCAGGGCGATACAGGGCTTCTACGCATCGAGGGTATCGACGCCGCGCGCGGGCTTGAAGTCGCCTGCGGGGACATGTCGGTATTTATGGACGTGCTGCGCTCGTACCTCTCCAACACGCCTATGCTTCTGAGCCGCCTGCAAATCAACCTCGGCAACATGAAGGAGTACGCCGTCACCGTACACGGCATAAAGGGGTCGAGCAGAAATATCGGCGCGGAAAAAATCGGGCAGCACGCTGAAGCCCTGGAGCACGCGGCGAAGGACGGAAACCGCGGATACATCGCGTCCGAGCACGACATGTTCGTGAACGAAACGGAATATCTACTGCAACAGCTAGACAGATTCTTCAAGGAATTGGACGGGAAATGCACGAAGCCAACGAGGGCCGGCATAGACAGGGACGCGCTAAGGAGACTGTGCAAGGCCAGCGAGATTTACGATATAGACAACGTGGAGGAGGAGGTAAAGCAACTATCCGCATTCAAATACGAACGCAGCGAGGACAATGACCTCGTTGCGTACCTGGTGGAATGCCGGCG
>JAIRPQ010000055.1 GCA_031256875.1 Eubacteriales Family XIII. Incertae Sedis bacterium
TTGACGCCCATGACCACCGTGATGTCCTCGTCCGTGGCGGGCGCGGATATGATGACCTTCTTCGCGCCTGCCTGTATATGCTTCTCAGCGTCGGGCTTCTTCGTGAAAAGCCCCGTGGACTCCAGCACCACCTCAACGCCAAGCTCCTTCCACGGAAGCTCCGCGGGGTTGCGCACGGCGGTGATCTTGATCTCCTTGCCGTTCACGACTATGGAGTCGTCTGTCGCTTCCACGGTGCCGCCAAATGCTCCGAATATGCTGTCGTATTTCAGCAGATGCGCGAGCGTCTTGGGGTCGGTTACATCGTTGATCGCCACGATGTCAAAATCCGCGCCTTTCTCGATAGCCGCCTTGAACGCATTGCGCCCTATTCTGCCAAATCCGTTAATCCCTACTTTTGTACCCATGACCTACCTTCCTTTCATCGCTAATCATTCTTATCAAACATTGTTAATTTTATAACAAACTATAAATTAATGCAATACATATTTACAGAATATTCTGCCGTATCGCATCACGCCGTCTTGCCGCAGCATTTCTTGTATTTCTTGCCGCTGCCGCAGGGACAGGGGTCGTTGCGACCCGGCTTCTTCTCCACCCTTACGGTGCGCGAGCGCTTGTATTCTTTCGTGATTTCCTCGCGCTCATCCTCTGAGAGCACGCCGTCCCATTCGGGCAGGCTGTACAGATGCTCCGCGTCCGCCGCCTGCATATTGAAGTAGAGGCGGCGCACATCCACCTCGAGTTTCAGCGCCGTGTCGTCGTCTATGGCATCAAGGTCCGCGATCTCGTCCTTCAGGCTCGTGTTCACGCCGTCGAGGAAGCCCGCGAACAGCACGGGGTCAACATCGTATTTGCCGACGAGTTCTGAGAAGGTGCCCTCCACGGGGGTATCGGGAGCCGTTAGTATAGCGGAATAAATCTTCTTCTCCGCGTCGCAGTATTTCTCCCAAAACTCGGGAAAAGTCTTGTCTGTCTGCTTCTCCTGCAGCTTCAGCCATTCCTTGTATTTGCTCATTTTACCGCCCTTCCTATCTCTATCACGTCGCCCAGCACCGCGCTTGCCGTGGGCAGCGGGCCTGCACCTTTGCCATAAAACATGAGGTCGTCCACCGCGTTGCCTTTCACATATATCGCGTTGTATTCGTTGCCCACGCTTGCGAGCGGGTGTTCCCTGTTCAGCAAGGTCGGCTGTATAAAGCACGACACATCGCCATCGCCCTGCCTGAACGCGCTTGCGACGAGCTTGATGACGCAGCCTTCTTTCTCGGCGTCATCTATGTCCTGCTTCGTGATTTCCGTGATGCCCTTGGTCGGTATCTCGCCTGGCGGAACGCGCTTTCCGAAAGCCAGCGACATGAGAATGGAGAGCTTGTTCGCCACGTCCTCGCCTTCCACGTCCGCGGTCGGGTCGGCTTCCGCGAAGCCCTTCTCCTGCGCTTCCTTGAGGACATCCGCGTAGTCGCGCCCCTCGTCCGACATCTTCGTCAGAATGTAATTGGTCGTCCCGTTCAGTATTCCCATAATTTCGTCGTAGCGATTCGCGAGCAGGGAAGTGGTGAGTGGCGCAATGATGGGTATGCCGCCGCCTACACTGGCTTCATAGCGCAGCATGACACCGCAGTCCTCAGCCGTCTGTGTAAGTTCCTCAAAATTCGCCGCGAGTGCAGCTTTGTTCGCCGTGACAACATGCTTGCCCGCTTTCATCGCTTTCAGCATGAGCGATGTCGCGAAATCCACGCCGCCTACCAGCTCCACCACTACGTCGATGTCGGGGTCGCCGAACACGTCCTCCTCGGACTGGGTGAAAAGCCCTTTGTCCACGGCGATGCCGCGGTCGCGATCCACGTCCTTCTCAAAGATTTTTTTCACGGCGATATCAAGCCCTGTCGTATCCTTGATATGCCCGCCGTTCATGTCCAGAGCCTTGTACGTTCCGGTGCCTATGTTGCCGAGGCCGAGTATTGCTATGTTCAGCCGTTTCAAATCCAGTGCTTTCAACGCGAAGCTCCTTTCTATTCCGTTGCCGCGCCCGTGGCGGATTCGCCACCTGTGCTGTCCGCCGCCGCATCCGTCGGCGCATCTTCAGTCGCCGCATCTTCAGTGGCTGCGCCGGTAGATTCCTCCTCCGTCGCGGCCTCCGTAGCGGCTCCTGTGGCGGAGCTGTCCACCGCCGCCCCGCTCGCGGTTTCGCCCGCGGACGCGGTGCCCTTCTTCGGTTTGCCGGTCTTATAGTCGTACAGCGGAACCATCTGGATATTGCCGTCCGGCCCGTATATCGCGGCCTGCGTCGTGTCCTGCCCGCCGAACATCTGGTTCAGTGCCGACCAGTATACATTGCTGTCCTCGCTGTCGTCAACAATGGAGATGCACACCCACGTCGGCTCCTGCGGTTCGGCCGCCGCCTCCGCAGCCGCGTCAGTGGCCGCGGTATCCGTCTCCGCGTCAGCCGCCGCGTCTGTGGCCGAAGCATCCGTCTCTGTGTCAGCCGCCGCGTCTGTAGTCGCGGTTTCATCGCCTGTCGCCGCGGTATCGCCTGTCGCCGCGTCCGTGGCCGTTTCTTCAGCGGCTGCTTCGCTGTCGGCAGCGGATTCAGCCTCGCTATCGCTCACTGCCGCGTCGGAAGTTTCTTCTACTGCCGCGGCAGTGGTTTCATCGCCTACGGCCGCGTCCGCATCTGCGGGTTCCGCGCCGCTTTCATCCACGGCCGCGTCCGCGCTGTCCGCGCTCGTGTCGCTCGCGGGCGGCAGATAGCACTGCGCCACCAAAGTCCTGACGTCAGTCTTGATAGTCACCCACGCCTGATCATAGTCCGTAACAGGGGTGCGCGTGCCGGTCGTGGCTGTGCTGTCCGTCGAGGATGCTATGGCCGAGTTTGTCAGATTGTATGACTTTTCCTTCACGTCCGACTCGGCGATGCCCAGCTCCGCCAGCGGCTCCTTCAGGCTTTCCCATATCAGCGGCTCCGCCGCCTCCTTAGCTTTGGCTTCCACCGCGAGCACTTCGTTCTCCGCCTTCGTCTGCGTCTGCCACTGGTACACGCTCGGCACGGTGATGCCGAGTACCAGCGCTATCAGAATAACCCATATCCACGGCCTTTTATATATGGGTTTCTCTACTACTTTCTTGTGCTGTGCCTCCTTGCGTTCCTTTTCGCGCCGCGACTTTGTTTTTCTGTTCCTGTTCGCCATTTCTGCCCGCTACCCTTTCTTGATAATTTCGCCTTTCGCTTTCTATAATAATGCCGTTGTTTATGACTGTTACTTCTTTTTTATTATCTCTATCTCGTCGCCGTTGCCGAGACCGCCCGCGTTGGACTCGTCCGTGTCGATGTGGAACTCGCGCTCGTGCGCCGAACCCGAACGTATCACGACATCCTGGAATATGAGCGGGCGCGAGCCATAGGTCGCGACATCGACCAGCTCATGATCCTCGACGCCGGCTTCCTCGGCCTGTGCGGGGTTCAGGTGAATATGCCGGAGCGCGACCATTACGCCCTGCTCCAAATCGACCTCGCCGGCCGGCCCTACGAGCTTCGCCCCGGGCGTGCCGTCAAGATGCCCCGACTCGACCACGGGCGGCGCCAGGCCGATACCTCGCGCGTCGGTCATGGATAGCTCCACCTGTGTCTGCGGCCTTGTCGGTCCGATGATCCTAAGCCCCTTTATCGAAGCTTTTGGGCCTATGAGATCCACTTTTTCTTCCGCGGCGTACTGCCCCGGCTGAACCAGATCCTTGAACGGCGTCAGTTCATAACCCTCGCCGAAAAGTGCCGCGAGGTGTTCCGCGCTCACGTGCAGATGCTTGTTCGACACTCCTATTCCTACTTTGTAACCCATTTATTATTCCTCCATTCTTCCGCCTTTCGGCGGTATATAAATTAACCAGTTTTGTTATTTTAGCCCATGCGCTCCGAACCGGCGAACTGACATAGCCGGCGGACAGCCCAGACCCGCCGCGCCGGAAGTCTATGGCTCTACCACGGTCACCGAAGTGATATACGGCAGGTTTCTGTAACGCTGCGCTACATCCAGGCCGTAGCCCACGATGAATATGTTCTCGACCGTGAAGCCGAGGTAGTCTATGTCCACGGGCTTCTGGCGCCGGCTCGGTTTGTCGAGCAGGGCGCAGACCTTCACAGAGGCGGGGCCGCGGCTGCCGATATAGTCCTTGAGATAGTTCAGCGTGATGCCCGTGTCAACGACGTCCTCGACTATGATAACATGCTTGCCGTCGATGTCCTCCGTCAGGTCCTTGTCTATGCGAACGACGCCGCTCGTCTTGGTGGCCTCGCCGTAGCTCGACACGACCATGAAATCCAGCAGCGCTTCCAACTCCACGGATTTGATGACCTCGCTGAGCCACATTACGGCTCCGCGCAGTATGCCGACGAAAATGACTTCCTCGCCGGCGTAGTCGGCCGTAATCTGACGGCCTATCTCGGCCGCCCGCGCTTCTATCTGTTCGCGCGAATACATCACGTCGTTCAGCTTATATTTGTCGGTTATTTTACTCATAAAATTTCGCTCTCCGCAAATCCATCTATCAGCTTCGACATCTCCGAAAGCAAATTTTCGGTTCCGGTTTTCTTCAGCGCGGACACAGGTACGATAATCGCGTCCGCGGAAGCGCCGAGCCCCTTGCGTATGGCATCCGCGCTCCTGCCCAGCGCGCTCCGGTTCACCTTGTCCGCCTTCGTCGCCGCAATCAGTCCTTCCAGACCGTAGTGCGCCATAAATTCGTACATCTGCACATCCTGCGTGGACGGCGCGTGGCGTATGTCGCAGAGCAGCACGACCTTCGTGAGCGTCCGCCGCCCTGTCAGGTACTTCTCTATCATGCCGCCCCATTTTGCGGACTCGGATTTCGAAACCTTCGCGTATCCGTAGCCCGGCAGGTCAACAATGCGAAACTCGTCCCCGTTGATGGAGTAGAAATTTATCGTCCTCGTCTTGCCCGGGTTGCCGCTCACCCTAGCCAGCGCCTTGCGGCCTGTCAGCAGGTTTAGCAGCGAGCTTTTCCCTACGTTCGACCTGCCCGCGAAGGCTATCTCGGGCGGACCTTCCTGCGGGTACTGATCCTCCCTCACCGCCATTTGAAGCAACTCTGAACGGACTATCCTCATAGTTATTTTTTCGCCGAAACGCCCTTCCCCTTGATGTCGCCGGCACTCTTGCCATCCTTCGTGTCCTTCGCGGCGGAGCGTTTTTTCGGCAGCTTTGTCAGCACGTGCGGAAGCGCGTCGTTCGCGTGTCCTATCAGCACGAACTCCATCTTCCTGCGGACCGTGGCGGGTATCTCGTCGATGTCGCGCTCGTTGTCACGCGGGAGCAGCACTTTGCCGATGCCCGCGCGGTGCGCCGCGAGAACCTTTTCGCGGATGCCGCCGACCGGCAGTATCGTGCCGCGCAGCGTTATCTCGCCAGTCATAGCCACATCCTGCCGCGCGGGTATACCCGTCAGGCACGAAATCATCGCCGTACACATGGTGACGCCCGCAGACGGCCCGTCTTTCGGCGTAGCTCCCTCGGGAATGTGTATATGTATGTCGTCCGTCTTGTAGAAATCTTTCCTGATGCCAAGGCTGTCCGCGATGGAGCGGATATAGCTGATGCCAGCCCTCGCGCTCTCCTTCATGACATCGCCGAGCTGTCCCGTCAGCACGAGCTGCCCCGTACCTGGTATGCGCGTCGTCTCGATGGACAGCGTAGTGCCGCCCACGATAGTCCACGCCAGCCCCGTGGTCGTTCCCACCTGTTGCTTGTGTTCTATGATGTCATACCTGAATCTTTTCTTGCCGAGGTATTTCTCTATATTGTTGCCCGTGACGCGGATGTCTGTCGCCTTGCCTGCCGCCCTGTCCTCGACCACGCGCCTTGCCGACTTGCGGCAGATGCCCGCTATCTCGCGCTCGAGATTCCGAACGCCGGACTCGCGCGTATAGTAATTGATGACATCGCGCACTGCGCCTTCCGAGATGCGGACGCCTTCGTCCGTCAGCCCGTGCTCCTTCATCTTCTTCGGGATAAGGTACTGCTCCGCGATCTTGACTTTTTCTTCCTCTGTATAGCCCTGCACTTCGATGACTTCCATGCGATCCAGCAACGGACGCGGAATCGTGTCGAGCGTATTCGCCGTCGTGATGAAAAGCACCTTCGACAAATCGAAGGGGAACTCAAGATAATGATCCGTGAACTCCTTGTTCTGCTCGGGGTCCAGCACCTCCAGCAGCGCCGAGGCGGGATCGCCGCGAAAATCGCTGCCTATCTTGTCCACCTCGTCAAAGAGGAACACGGGATCCATCGTTCCGGCTTCTTTCATGCCGTTGATGACGCGCCCGGGGATGGCGCCTATATACGTGCGCCTATGCCCTCTGATTTCGGCTTCGTCCCTGACACCGCCGAGCGACATGCGGACAAATTCCCTGCCTACCGCGCGCGCGATGGACTTCGCTATCGACGTCTTGCCGACACCGGGCGGCCCTACCAGGCACACGATGGGGGCTTTCATGGTTTCCACGAGCTGCATGACGGACAGGTATTCTATGATGCGCTCCTTCACTTTTTCAAGGCCGTAATGGTCCTCGTTCAGTATTTCCTCCGCGCCCTTGATATCTATTTCGCCCGCGGAGTATTTGTTCCACGGCAGCTGGAACACCCATTCGACGTAGGTGCGGATAACGCCGCCCTCCGCCGACGATGGCTGTATCTTCGAGAGGCGCTTTATCTCTTTCTCGACCTTGGTGTGAATCTTTTCGGACAGCTCCAGCTTCTTCAGCTCGTCGAGCCAGTTCTTTATCTCGTCCTCCACCATCGCGTCCTCGCCGAGTTCTTCCTGAATCGTGCGGAGCTGCTCGCGCAGGTAGTATTCTTTCTGGTTCTTGTTGATCTTGCTGTGGACTTTCTCTTTGATGTCCTGCTCTATTTTCAGGATTTCTATTTCCTTGGTCAGAATCTCGTTCAGAAGCTCAAGCCTGTCCGCGGGGTCGAAGGCTTCGAGTATGCTCTGCTTCGACTCGACGCGCACGTCGAGATGCGACGTGATGATGTCCGCGAGCCTGCCCGGTTGGTCTACCGACATGAGGGACGCGAGTATGTCCTGCGGCAACTTGCCGCTCACTTCTATATAGTCCTCAAAATTCGTGAGAGCCGTACGCATGAGCGCTTCGATGTTGCTCGGGAGAACTTCGTATTCGGTCTCGTCCACCTGCTTGGCTATCACCTTGAAGAACGGCACTTCCTGTACCATCTCGTCTATGATGCCGCGGCTCACGCCTTCCACCAGCACACGGATGGAGTCGCCCGGCAACTTCAGCATCTGCTTGATTTTCACGATGCAGCCAATCTCATTCAGGTCGCGGTGCGTGGGCAGGTCGGTCTCCGCGTCGCGCTGCACCGCGAGGAACACGATCTGGTCGCGCACCATGGCCTTTTCGAGAGCGCTGACCGATTTTTCCCTGCCTATATCGAAATGCAGCACCATGTACGGAAACACCGTGATGCCGCGCAAAGGTATGAGGGGCATAACGCGCAGCCCCTTGCCATCCTCGTCCTGCTCCTCCTTGGTAAGTTCCTCTATAATCCCTTCAAGCTCGCCGCCTGTTTCGCCGGCTTCGCTTTCCTGTGGCGCTTTGTCCGCGCCGTCCTGTTCTTTGTTGTCAGGATTTTCTTTTTCTGCCAATTCTCTACTCCTGGTAATTTTCTTTATTATTCGTTACGAAACATCCTGCTTCGCCGCAGGCACTACGCCGACCTTGCGCTGCTTCTTGTCCGCGATGGAATGGTCCGCCAGCACAAGCGCGGGGTTGTCGCCCTTGTCGATGGTGCTTTCCGTCACCACGACCCTCTTGATGTCGGCCCGCGAGGGTATCTCGTACATGATGTCGGTCATGACGTGTTCGATGATGCTCCTGAGCCCGCGCGCTCCGGTCTTGCGCTCGATGGCCTTCTCCGCGAGCTTTACGACAGCGCCGTCCTCGAACTCCAGCTCCACGTTGTCAAGCATGAACAGCTTCTTGTACTGCTTCATGAGCGAGTTTTTCGGCTCGCTGATAATACGGACGAGCGCGTCCTTGCCCAGCTCGTGCAGCGTACACATGACGGGCAGCCTACCGATGAACTCGGGTATCAGCCCGTATTTCAAAAGATCCTCGGACTGCACATGCTTCAGCACTTCGGCGTCGTTCTTCTTGTCGAAATCGGATTCGCCGACCGGCACCACCTTGTCCTTCTCGTATGAATTGAAGCCGATGGTCTTTTCTCCGAGCCTGCGCCTGATGATTTTTTCGAGCCCGTCGAAAGCGCCTCCGCAGATGAACAGCACGTTCGTCGTGTCGAACGGTATGAAGTCCATATGCGGGTGCTTGCGCCCGCCCTGCGGCGGCACGTTCGCGACAGTGCCCTCTATTATTTTCAGCAGCGCTTGCTGTACGCCCTCGCCGCTGACATCGCGCGTGATGGACACGTTGTCCGTCTTTTTCGCGATTTTGTCTATCTCGTCTACGTATATGATGCCCTTCTGCGCCTGTTCGATATTGCCGTCGGCGGCCTGTATCAGCTTCAGAAGGATGTTCTCGACATCCTCTCCGACATAGCCGGCTTCAGTCAGCGCGGTGGCGTCCGCGATGGCGAACGGCACGTTGAATATCTTCGCGAGAGTCTGCGCGAGCAGCGTCTTGCCAGAACCCGTCGGCCCCATCATGACGATATTGCTTTTCTGTATCTCAACGCCGTCCCCGCCGTCGTCGAAAAGCACGCGCTTGTAATGGTTGTATACGGCCACCGACAGTATCTTCTTCGCTTCGTCCTGGTCTATGACGTAGTCGGAAAGCATCTCGTATATTTCCTTGGGTTTCGGAACGTACAGCCCGTCCGTGCCCGGCAGGTATCCGCCGCGAACATCGGGCCCCATCTTTCCCGCAGCTTCCAGCTCGTCTTTGATAATCTCGTTGCAGAGCCCTACGCATTCGTCGCATATATAGACATCCGAGCCCGCGATGAGCCGTCTAACATCGGCCTGCGGTTTTCCGCAGAAAGAGCATTTCAGTTGTTTGCCGTCGTCGTTGTTACTCATTAAATCACTCCGTCATTTCAATCAGTTCGTGCTGTGCGTATACTTCCGCGCGTCCGCCCATCGTGCGCCGCCGCGCACCTGTGGGTGCGCTACCTGGACTCGATCACGCTGTCGATCAGGCCGTAGTCCATCGCTTGCTGGGCGGTCAGGAAATTGTCCCTGTCCGTGTCTATCGCGATGCGCTCCAATGTCTGCCCCGTGCGCTCCGCGAGTATGCGGTTCAGCTTTTCGCGCGTCTTTATGATGTGGTCGGCGTGTATCTTGATGTCCTCGGCCTGACCCTGTACACCGCCCAGCGGCTGGTGTATCATTATCTCCGCGTTGGGAAGCGAGAAGCGCTTGCCCTTCGCGCCCGCCGCCAAAAGGAATGAACCCATGCTGGCGGCCATGCCGATGCATATGGTCGATACGCCCGGACGAATGTATTGCATCGTGTCGTAAATGGCGAGCCCCGCGGAAACCTGACCGCCCGGGCTGTTGATATACATATTGATGTCCTTCTCCGAGTCCTCTGCCTCAAGGAAAAGCAGCTGCGCCACGACCAAACTCGCGATATGGTCGTCTATCGCTTCGCCGAGGAATATAATCCTGTCTTTCAGCAGGCGCGAATAGATGTCAAAAGCGCGTTCGCCTTGGCCTGTCTGCTCTATAACTGTTGGAATTAATGCCATCTCAATCCTCTCTTCAGCTCGTCTTTTCCCTGCCGTCCGGCTGAAAAAATCCTGCGCTTCAGCGCTTCAATCCGCTGATTTCACATTATATAATAATCCTTTATGCCGCGCCTACCACCGCTGACTCGTATACGTAGTCCACTGCTTTGCGGTTTCTGATGTCGTCCTTCATCATGTCTATCTGGTCCTCGCCGAGAACGCCCTTCAGCTTTTCAGGCTCCATGCCGTACATGCCAGCCATGTTCCCGATCTCCTGATCGATATCCTCGTCCGTGGCTTCGAAGCCTTGATCCTTCGCGATGGCCTTGATGATGAGCCTCATCCTGACGCGCTTCTCCGCGTCGCCGGCCTGTTCGTTCCTGAAGTCCGCGGCGTCTTTGCCCATAAACTTCATGTACTGGTCGAACTCCATGCCCTGCTGCCTGAGCCGCGACGCGAACTCCTGCACCATCTGGTCTTTCTCGTTTTCGATCATGACCTCGGGTATCTCTATCTCGTTGGCCTCGTAGACGGCTTCCAGCACGGCGTTCTTCTTCTCCGCTTCCGCGCGTCTCTCGTTCTGCTCCGTGAGCTTCTTCCTGATGTCCTCTTTGTATTCGTCCAGCGTCTCAAACTCGCTGACATCGCCCGCGAACTCATCGTCCAGCTCCGGAAGCTCTTCGGCCTTGATGCCGTTGACCTTCACTTTGAACACGGCTTCCTTCCCCGCCAATTCCTCTGCATGGTATTCCTCAGGGAATGTCACCTTGACCTCGACCTCGTCGCCCGCCTTCTTGCCGAGGAGCTGCTCCTCGAAGCCGGGGATGAAGGTGCCGCTGCCGAGCTTCAGGCTCTGGCCATCGGCCGCGCCGCCGTCGAACGGTATGCCGTCCTTGAAGCCCGCGTAGTCGATGTTCACCGTGTCTCCGTCGGCTGCTTCGCCTTCCTTATCGACAAGGCGTGCGCGGGACTTTCGGGCGTTGTCCAAAAATCCGTCCACGTCCTCATCAGTGACGTAGTATTTTACCTCGTCTATGCTGACGCCCTCGTAGTCCTTGACCTCGACTACAGGCGGCACAGCCACCGTGACCGTCGCGGTAAAGGGCTCGCCCTTCGTCACCTTCGAGAACTCGATGCGCGGCTGGTCCACAGGCTCTACGTCAAGCTCGCGCAGCGCCTTCGGGTATGACCCGTTCAGCATGTCATCGATGGCCTCTTCCATGAACACGCCCTCCCCATAGCGCTGTTCGATTACCTTCCGCGGCGCTTTGCCGGCTCTAAAGCCGTCGACCGCGAACTTTCCCTTCGTCCTCTTGTAAACTTCGATCTGCGCGTCCTCGAACTCCTGTGAGTCGAACGCAATATCGAACTTCACATCGTTTTCTTCCCGTGAAATAAACGTTGCCTTCATGTAATAATGCCCTTTCTATATGATATTCGGTTCCGTACGCGCGAAAGCGTACGACATATCATTATACCATTGAATAGGCAAATGTGGCAAAGAATATGGTGACGGCTTTTATCATGTAATTTTGCGGTAATTTTGCGGGGGCTGTTCATCGCTCTTTCAGCAGCGACAACAGTTCTTCGTCCGTCAGCCTTTCGAATGCCGATTCGCCCTCTATGACGCTCTTGGCGAGCGCCGCCTTTTTCTTCTGGAGCTCGATAATTTTTTCCTCTATCGTGTCCTTCGCGACCATCGAGTAGACCTGGACGCGGTTCTTCTGCCCTATGCGGTGCGCCCTGTCCGTTGCCTGGTTTTGTACGCTGATATTCCACCATGGGTCGTAGTGAATCACGATGTCCGCGCCCGTGAGGTTGAGGCCGGTACCGCCTGCCTTCAGCGATATGAGGAAAATCTTCGCGTCGTCGCGCTCGTTGAAAGAGCTCATCAGCTCCATGCGCTCGCGCTTCGGGGTCGCGCCGTCCAGATAATAATAGCTGAATCCGCGCACATCCAGCTGCTTCCTTATGATGGCCAGCATCGACGTGAACTGCGAGAACAGCAGCACCCTGTGGCCCGACTCGATGCAGCTCTCCAGAAGCTCCATGCAGGATTCCAGCTTCGCGCTTCCGCCGTCGTAGTTCTCATAGAGGAGCGACGGGTCGCAGCATATCTGTCTCAGGCGGGTCATCGCCGCAAGTATCACCATCTGGCGCTGCTGGCCCGCGACTTCTTCCAGCCTCTCCGCCAGCTCCGCGTTCACCTGCGCCAGCATCGCGGTATACACCTTCCGTTGCTTGCTTTCCATCTGCGCCAGAAGCACCGTCTCCACCTTCTCGGGAAGTTCCTTCAGCACGTCCGCTTTCATTCTTCTCATTATAAATGGGCTGGTCAGCGCCCTCAGTCTCCGCGTTGATTGTTCGTCCTTGTTCTTCGCGATTGGCACTTCGTAGCGGCTGCGGAAATGGCCATATGTATTCAGATAGCCAGGGCTCACGAAATCGAATATGGACCAAAGCTCGGCGAGCGTATTCTCGACGGGTGTGCCGGTCAGCGCGAGCCGTATGTCCGCGCTGATGGATTTGACCGCGCGGGCGCTCTTTGTCGTCTGGTTCTTGATGAACTGGGCTTCGTCCAGGATGGCGCAGCCGAACTTCTTGTCGCTCAGATCGCCTACGTCGCGCATCATCTGTCCATACGATGTGATGTACAGATCGGCGTTCCATGCATTTAGTGCCGACATGCGTTCCGACTTGGAGCCCGTGAGAGGTACGGCCAAAAGTTCGGGTGTAAAGCGCTCCGCTTCTGCCGCCCAGTTCAGCACGAGGGACGCGGGGCATATTACTATGGAAGGAACAGCGCTCCCGCTGTCTTTGCGCCTTTTCAGATACGCGAGCAATTGAATCGTCTTGCCCAAACCCATGTCGTCGGCGAGTATCCCGCCGAAGCCCAGCTCGGTAATTACCGAAAGCCATTTCACGCCCGTGACCTGATAGTTTCTGAGAACCGCCGCCAGCTCCGCGGGCATCTCTATGTCCGCGTCGTCCACGTTGCGAAGCGCCCTGATGATGGCCCTGAACGACTCGTCCCTCTTGTAGCGAAGGGCTTCGCTGCCTTTCAGGATGGCGTCTACATACATGGCGTTTTCGAGACTGAGGCTCACATGGCCTTCCGAAAGCGCCTTCTCGCTTATCTCGGTGCCCTCGGACAGCTCGGCAAGCTGCGCTATCGCGTCTCCGTCGTCGATGGGAAGGAAGCTGCCGTCGGTAAGCCGCGTATACTTTTTTTTCTTCCTGTATTGTGAAAGTATCATCGCGAGGTCTTTGAAGTCGATGCCCTCTACGTCGATGTCTATGTCAAGCAGGGAACCCGACACGGACACGCCCACGGTCACTACCGCGGGCGGCCTTACCTTGATACCGTCGAACGGCTCCGAGGTGTATATCTCGCAGCAGGAAGCAAGCTCGGGAAGCCCTTCCGAAAGCAGCCTGAAGATGTCGTGCTCGCTGCTGATCGTGAGGTGGCCGCCACTGGATTTCACCGCGTCCGGCACATAGGCGAGAAGTATGTTTTCGGCTCGAAGCTCGTTCACGAAATCGTGGTTTCGGTTCAGATCTTTTTCGCCGAACGCCGGTATCTCCGTTTTTCCGTAGCAGTGAAGCATGCGGACGGAAACGCTGTCGTCGTCCTCTATGTCGAAGAAGGCTTTCGTGACAAGCGACGGCGGCATCAGGTTTTCTATCTCCTTGATGATGCCTTCCCTGTCTTCTTCAGTCGGTTCTTCCGGCACATCGCTGTGCGCAATGCCGTACAAATCATCGTACACAGCGCCGTCCCTCGGAATATCTTTTAACCACTCAGTGTCCTCACCAGTCTCCCTCGTATACCTGACCTCCGAATAAGGCTCTACCCTGTTCATCACGAGATTGAAGAACGCCGCGACATCTGCGTCAGCGTACACGAGTCGGCGCATTGACAGTTCGGCGAACAGGAAATAGCAGGCGTCGGCATAGCTCGCGTCCGTGACGAACAGCTCGTCCGCGCCATCGCAAATGATGCAGCACGAACTCTTGCCGCGAATGATGCCCGCGCCGGAAAGCGCTTCGCTGATTATTTTTATGCCGCCATCAATGCGCACTACCGTAATAGGGAAGCGTGGATTCGATTTTGTTATTCTTACCTTGCTTCTTTCCTTAGTCCAATATCCCCTCCGGTATTCCAGCTTTATTGTATCTGAATCGTATGCGTCGAAAAACATGTCTACGGCAGCGCCTCTAAGATCTATCTCCTTGCGGCTCTCGGCACTGAAATCGTAGCCCTTTTTGCTCTCCGCAAACATATGTATGAAATCCACAAGCGGCTTGCTTTTCTCCGTGAAATTATCGCGCGCCATACTGAACTTGGTTTTGGTGCCGAACTGCATGGTGGCTCCCGCCGCTATCGCGTTCTTCAGTTCGCCTACATTCTTCACGACAAAAAGCTTGCCGGCGCCAATCCTGAAAACAACCCTCACGCCTTCGTAATCATCCCACCGGATTGTTGGCTCTATCGTGAGCGGATCATGTGTGGGCGCGGTGGCGCTCGCGATGCTTGCATGCGAATACTCGCGGTTCGCGTACATCATGATGAGGTCTTTGTCGAACTCCCGAGTCCTCAGACGTGGCATAGCGGACATGCTCGGCGCAGCGCTCGCACCCTCCACAGCTTTCCTGGCAATCTCTAATTTTTGTGAGTCCAGTTTTTTGGACACTATTAATTTCGCGACATGCGCGGCGTCCTCATCGGTGCCGTAGCCCTCCAGTTTCAGCACGGCCGCCACAAGGTGCTTGCACAGCCCGGGCTGTTTTGAGAACGACGGGCAGGTGCAGCTCGATGCGTAGGGTTTGACATGGCTGCGGTCATCAGAGAACTGTATGTACCATTCATAGGTATTTCCGTCAGTTTCATCCACTTCGCCATACGCTTCGTATCCGTTGTCGGAAATGACGCGAATGCCGTCCTTGCCGGTGTAGCAAAAAATCTGACCTAGCGAATACGCAAGGCCGGAGGAGATTCTTTCAAGATGGTCCCTATCAACTGGCATACTACAAAGATACCTCATCTTCGGCCAAAAGTCTATATGCGTTTGTGTTTTCGCCGCGCTTTTCGTGGTTGATTGTAATGGGACGTAACGCGGTGCGGTGCTTATTCCTTATTGCGCCGCGATTTATTTTTCTTTTGCATGGCAAATGAGCCTACGACGCAGACGGAAGAAAGCAGCAGGGTGATACCCCATGCCAGCGGGCTGAACGCATCGCCGGTTTTCGGCGCATGCTTCGGCTGCGCTTTTGCGTCTGCTTTGGCGGCTTCCGCGGTCTTGCCTGATGTAGCGGTTTCCCGAGTCGTGACCGATTTGCGCGTCGTGCGGAGCTTGCCGGATACGCTCGGCTTGTCCGGTGTGGTGGGCGCGCCCGGTGTCACGGGCGTGCCTGGTGTCACGGGCGTGCCTGGTGTCACGGGTTTGTCCGGCTTGTCCGGTGTTACGGGCTTGTCCGGCTTGTCCGGCGTTACGGGCTTGTCGGGCTTGTCCGGCGTGTAGACATTCGTCACGGTGATCTGGAGCTTGCCGCCGCTTTCGGTGGTCGCGGAATATTGTTCCTTGAATCCAGCCACAGTATCTTCGACTACGGACACCTTGTTAAGGTCGAGGTCGGCAGGAAGCCCCGTAAAGGATCCCTTCCACCCGCTGCTCTCGTCCAGAACAATGCCGTCCAGCTTCTTGCCGTCTATCACCAGATGAACGGCGACTGAGGCGGGCTTCGCTTTCTTGAACTCCTCGGGGTACCCTCCGTCCTCCCAGATTTTCTGAACCTCCAGCTCCTTCTCGTTGCCGGCCCTGCCGAATATCACCTTGCCATTGCTCCCGATGCCGCCGCCATCACCCTTGGCGGTGTTCCGCTCGATCAAAAGTTTCTTCCTGTCCTCGGCCAGTTTTTTGGCATTATCAATCGCCAGAGACTTCGCGTCGAGATCTCCATTGGTATCGGTAACGTTCGCCAGCTTGACGGAGGTAATCTCGTCCACGAAACGATTGCCCGCGCCATCCTCGTACCACTCGGCTCTGCCGCCGCCGAGAATGCGCTCTGAAAGGGTAACGCGATAATCGAAGGCCGTCGATTTCTTCTGCGACGTGACCTCATCGCCGCAGGTGTCGGCCTTATTATCAAAGAGGGCAACACCCTCCGTCACGTACATTGAAGCCGTTCCCGTAGGACAAAACCACAGACCACCTCCTGTCTTGGCATTGTTGTTCGCGATTAGCGCGTTGTACACGTGTAGCTTGTACGGCACCGATCCCACGTATACGCCGCCGCCCTCGTTGCCGGCAAGGTTGTCTGCTATCCTGCCCGCTCTCAGTACAGCGTTGTCGGATCCGATGTATATGCCGCCGCCGCAGCCGCTGTCGTTGCTGTTTGTTCCCGAGAATCCGGCCTTGTTACCGATGATTTCCCCGCCGTTCATCTCGAAGCGCGCAGGAAACATCTTGTTCCAATTTGACCAGAATCCTCCCACGTCCGAATAGTTCGGGAGCTTGCCGAACTGACCGACAAATCCGTCATAGGTAGCGACTCCGCCGCCCATACCCGCGGTTTCATTGTTCTTGATGCTGCCGTTGTTCATGACAAATTCTCCGCCAAACACGACGAATACGCCGCCGCCGCCATGTGTCATATACGTCGCGGTATTGTTCTCGATAGTTCCGCCGTTCATCTCAAAATACGCGCGGGATGAAAAATCAGACTCATAGGGAAATGCGCCGAGAAGATTCACTCCGCCGCCGCCCAGTGCTGTGTTGTCCGCAATCCTGCCACCGTTCATGATAAACTCGCTCTTTATAGTGCTGCCCATACCTATCTTTGGGACTACCGCATAGACCATAACGCCGCCGCCTGAATTGATGGCCGTTATCTCGTTGTTCGCGATAAGGCCGTCGTTCATCACGAATTTCGCGCCGTTATGCACCAGAACGGATCCGCAATACTGATTGGTGAGCTTTGTGTTCTTGACCGTCCCGCCGTTCATGGTCAGCTCTGCACTGTTGCCCGAAATTTTTATCGCGCCATGATTGGAGGCTTGGGATTCGAAGTTTTCTATCGTGCCGGAATTTAGCACCACCTTACCTTCGGAATAAATAACGCCCGAATATATGGAGTAGTTCACCTTCAGTTTTTTCGCGTCGTAGACGATGTCGCCGTCCAAGGTGAGCTTCGCGCCGCTCTGAACGTCTATCATTTTGTCGTAAACGGATGCTCCGGCGGATAGCGTGGGGTGCGTGTTTTTATCGGCGGTCAGGGTGATGCTCCTTCCCGCTGGAATCTCGAGGGTATCCTCCATCGCGATATCGCCGAGCAGTTCGATGGTGTCGATATTCGGGTCCTCCGCCGCTTCCTTCAGCCCCGGGTAGGCGGAGCTGCTCTGATCGGTTTCGCTCCACACGCTGACGCTCGCCATCTGGTTCGCCATGGATGCCGCTGAAGCTATTCCCGCACACAGACTGAATATCAGAGCCAGCACCAATATAGTGCAAACAATATGTTTTGCGGTTTTCTTTTTTGTTGTTGCAATAATTTTTTTTGCCCTCATTTTTAATTTCCCTTCGTATTTAATTTCCCTTTATAGCTCGCGCGCAGTCCGATGTCAGCGCGCCCTCTTTGTTTTCTTTATCACCTTGACGGTAATAATCAGTCTTTTGCCGCCCTGAGCCGTCAGCGTGATTTTGGCTGTGCCGGTCTTGTTTTTCGCGGTCTTGACCTTGATATAGGCGTTCTGATTCGCGGCGACGATGCACTGACCCGTCTTAGATTTCAGCTTCGGTGAAACCAGCTTGGGCTTGGAGCTGCGCCATGTGATGGACTGCCCGCCCGCTCCCGTGGCATAGGCGACGAAGGGGATGCGGACGGTCTTACCGCTTTTTACGTAGATGATTTTTTTCTTTGTGCCCAGGTTCGTGACTTGGGCTGGCGCGGCAGTGCTGCCGGTGCCGAGGTC
>JAIRPQ010000116.1 GCA_031256875.1 Eubacteriales Family XIII. Incertae Sedis bacterium
CCGCGTAGCAGGCGATTTCGAGCGCGGAGAATATGCGCTTGACTTCCTCGTAGTGAATGCGGCCGTGCTCGGACAGCGCGAGGGTCGGGAAGTCGAGCGGCGCTACGTGGAAAATCGAATTGTACCTGATGAGCGCTTCGTAGTTCGCGGCGATTTCGCCCACGGGGATGCCCACCGAGTCCGGCCAGCCCGTCGCCGCCATATAGATGTAGTAGAGCGGGCGGAAATTTAGCGTGAACACGACCGCGAACGAGCAGATGAACACGAGCACGAGCGCCGCGCCGCCGATGTCCGCGAGCGTGGCGGCCGAGGGTTTTGTCCGCGGCGAGATTTTGTGATAACATGTATTCATGGGAACATTGTATCACACAGGAGAGAGGTCTTGCTCCGGCGGGGACGGTTCGGGCGCAACGCCAACTGGTTCGAATAATGGTTCGAATAATGGAAATGCCGGCGGGCTGCCGCGCTTCGCGCTTTTGCTCGTCTGCGCGAACGCGGCTCTTTACGCGCTGTTCATGCTGAGCGACGGGTTCAGAATGCGGGCGGGCGATGGCTCCGTAGGCCCCGCAGCGACGCCCTTTCCGGTAACGGAGTTCGCGTCCGAATGCTTGAAATACGCGGGCATCTGCGTGTGCCTTGCCATCGCGCTGCTCGTGCTGCGGCGCACGCCGCGCGGCACCGTACCGCATAGGCGCGACGCGGGGCATCAGGTCGCGATACTGGCGTTCACGCTCGTGGCGGATTTCTTCCTGTTATTCGGTAAATATTTCGAGTTCGCGAACAGCGATTGGCGGTACGAATATCTGGCATGGACGCTCACCATTTTCTGCGTCGCGCACGCCATCGCGATACATCGTTATGGCGGCGGCAAGGTTATGTGGGTGATGCTGGCGTGTGCCGGTTTGGGGCATACGCCGGCGGCAAAATTTTTGATAAGCGAAATTCCGGCGCTTGGTTCGCAGAATGCCGATTACTACGATGCATTATTGAGCCTCATCGTGCTGTACGCCGCGCTCATCATCGCCGCGACGGTCACGGCCTTCGTCAGGAAACAGGCGCGCGCGAACAATCTCCTGTCGCGGCTCGGCATGGCGCTGTTCGTGCTGTGCGACATGAACGTATTCCTCTGGAACGCACGCGAGATGGGCGCGCTGCCGGACATCCCCGCATGGACATACATACTGATGTGGGCCTTCTACCTGCCTGCGCAGACGATGCTGGCGCTGTCGGCGTGGGACTTCGGCCGCGGGCGGCAGCGTTAAGACCCGAGCGTCGCTTTGTACTCCTCGCCCCAGCGCCACATGGCATCGTGTATGGGTTTCAGGCGATACCCCAGCTCCGTCAGGGAGTATTCCACCTTCGGCGGGACTTCGGCGTATACTTCCCGATGAACCAGGCCGTTTTCTTCCATATTGCGCAGATGTTGGGTCAAAACCTTCTGCGAGATGCCGCCGAGCGACCTTTTCAGTTCCCCGAAGCGCTTCGTTCCGGTCAGCAGATCCCGCACGATTAGGATTTTCCACTTGTCGCCCATCAGCACCAAGGCTGTTTCGACTGGGCAAAGCGGCGTTTCATATCGCTTCAACATGTTAATTACCTCATATTAGTATCTAAAAGGTTACTAATGTACTTTAAAGTGCTTACTTTACAACTACCCTTCACAATCGTATTATACTGACATGGCGATAACAATGCAAGCAATCAGACTATCCGCCGAAGCAAATCTATCTATGTAAATTTTGGAGGTAATGAAAATGATTGACTACATAAAAATTCTCGAAGAAAACCCGAACGGCGTACTCGCCACGCGCAGCGGCAGCGCCGTGCGGACGCGGGTATTCCAATTTCTGTTCGCGGTAGGTGGCAGGGCGTATTTCTGCACGGACAGAGGGAAGCAGGTCTACCGCCAGATGAAAGCGAACTCGAACGTCTCTTTCTGCACTTACACGCCGGATTTCGGCACGGTGCTGTCCGTGAACGGCAGGGTTCAGTTCGTGAAGGATCTCGCGCTGAAAACCCGCGCCCTCGACGAAAACCCCATGATAAAAGGAGTTTTCAAAATCCCTGAAAACCCCGATTTCACGCTGTTCTGCGTACATCCGGACGAAATAGTGGCCTACAGCCCCGAGACGGGCGCGAAAACCTACAGACCGCCCTTCCCCTCGGAATAGGCGGGGAATAATCGGCGGGAATGAACGGGAATAATAGAGGGTAGGCGGCGGCGAACTTACAGCTCCCAGCTCGACAGGTAGTGCTGTTGGGCTGGGGTCAGCCTGTCTATCTCGACGCCCCAGGCGGCCAGTTTCTGTTCGGCTATCATGGTGTCTATCTCCGCGGACACGTCTATGACGTCCTTCGGCAGGCTCTTGTAATTCTGCTGAATATAGAGCGCCGACATGAATTGCACGGCGAAGCTCATGTCCATGATTTCCGCGGGATGGCCGTCGGCGGCGGCGATGTTCACGAGGCGCCCCTCGGCCATGACGTGGACGGTCTTGCCGCCGGACATGACATAGGCCGTGATGTTGGCGCGCGCTTCGTATGTGCGCTCCGCCCTTTCGCCCAGCCCCGCCATGTCTATCTCGACGTTGAAATGCCCCGCGTTCGCGAGGATGACCCTGTCCTTCATGAGCACCATGTGTTCCAGCGTGATGACGTCCTTGCAGCCGGTAGCCGCGACAAAGATGTCGCCGAGCGGCGCGGCTTCGCGCATCGTCATGACCTGGTATCCGTCCATGCGCGCTTCGATGGCCTTGACGGGATCTATCTCGGTAACAATAACTGACGCGCCGAGCGCGGATGCCCGCATCGCTATGCCGCGCCCGCACCAGCCGTAGCCGGCGACCACGACGGTCTTGGACGCAATAATCAGATTCGTGTTTCTAAGGATGCTGTCCCAGACGGATTGTCCTGTGCCGTACCTGTTGTCGAAAAGGTGCTTGCATCGCGCGTCGTTGACCGCGACCACGGGGTATTTCAGCCTGCCGTCCGCGGCTAGCGCTTTCAGACGGATAATGCCGGTCGTGGTTTCTTCGCCGCCGCCGCGGACCTCGCAAGCGAGGTCCGCGCGCTTGCCGTGCAGACAAGCCGCAAGGTCGCCCCCGTCGTCTATGACGATATGCGGGCGGTGTTCGAGCGCCATCTCGATATGCCGAAAATAGTCCTCTTCGCTCTCGCCATGCACCGCGTACACGCGCATCCCCGAAGCGGCAAGCGCCGCCGCCGTGTCGTCCTGGGTTGACAGCGGGTTGCATCCTGTGACCGACATGGCGGCGCCGGCGGCGGCTAAGGTTTCGCATAGATAGGCGGTTTTCGGCTCCAAATGTATCGACAGGCTTATCCGCACGCCCGCCAACGGCTTCTCGCCCTCGGGCAGAGATCCGTATTTCTCTTTCAGCCCCGTGAGCAGCGGCATATTGTGCCGCACCCACTCAATACGCTGCCTGCCCGACGGCGCCAAATTTATATCCCGTATCTCATAGTCCATATCAAACTCCTGTCTTGTCCTATCCAGCCGCCTGCCCTGTCCTACCCAGCCGCCTGCCCTGCCTACCGAGCCGCCAGCCCTGCCAAACTCATATCCAGCCTATCCTGTCCTATTTTCTACCCAGCCGCCTGTCCTGCCTACCGAGCCACCAGCCCAGCCCAGCCAAAACTCAATTCACCTGCATCTCACTTCTGCATCTCACTTACATTATATAATAACATACCGCGGCACGGCATTCGCGGAAAAGCGCGCGCGCCGCCGTCCTCAGGCCGCACCCATTCAAAACAAAAACGCGGGAGCTGTTTGTCGCCCTCGCGTTTTCATTACCGTCATTGCGAGCCTCTGTGAGCATCGCCGCTATCGAGCGCCGTTGCCTTAATCAGCGCTTCCTTAGATCTTTTCGAAAAAGAGCTTCATGCCCGTGCCTTCGTCTTCGTATACGAGCTGGCCGCCCTCCACCTTGAATACCATCACCTTCAGGGACGGGTCGCCGAACGATACCGAGCTGCCGTCATAGGTGTATTCCACGTCATCATAGCTCTGGTTCATCATGGAGAGCGACGCCTTGCCGTCCTCGCCGAACGTGAATTTGTATTCGAACTCCTTCAGCACATCTTCATCTGCCTTCTGGCCGGCCGCTTCCGCCGCCGAGAGCTTCCACTCGCCCACAATGTCCGTGTCCTCAGCCGCGGCAGACTCCTCGGACGCGGCAGACTCCTCAGACGAAGCAGTGCCCGCGTCCGAAGCATCCCCGCTGCCGGACTTATCCCCGCTGCTGCACGCGGCGAAGCCAATCGCCAGAACCAAAGCCAACACAACCATTAATAATCTTTTCTTCACAATCAATCTCCTACCTAAAACACACTAATATTCTCCGATAACCTATATAAGAATCGCGCCAAATTCTAAAAAGCGCAAAACCGACAGATATTATATCAGAGCGCTTGGCCAAAATCAAATGAACGACCGTTCACCTGCCGCCTTTCTTGCCATACCACCATCCGCGCCACTCTCCACCTCCCACCATCCACAACATCCAAACCGTACCGCGCCGCCCGGCCAACATTATTGTTACATTATATAATAGCATACCAATGCCGCAGGGTGCATGATTAATCTTCGAACTTGGATCCATCTTTCGCTTTCAGCTCAGCGGCGCTTTTTGCTATGCTGTCGTATATGCCATGCTCTTTCAGCCACGCTATGGTCTTGACGCTCTTGGCCGTTACATGATACGGAACACTGAAGCTGGGTTCTTTTTGATTCGGATCAGAAATTTTCTCTTTTTTTATGAAGTAGCGTATCGACGTGCCTTTTTCCGAAAGCGCATGGTTGACATATCGATAATACTTACCCTTGGGGCGCGTGGATTTTAGCTTCAACACGAACAGGTCCTCTCCCGCGTTTTTCATATCGTCCGCGCTCATCGCCATATAGTCCTCATCCATGCAAGCCGCGAGCTCGCGCGTGGCTTCCGGCGTCAGCTTCCCGCGCACGTCCGTATCGGGCGTAACGTAGCCAAGCAAGTTTCCAACGGGCTGATCTACAGAGCCGGAAGCGCCTATTTCGGACAGCTCTAGCGACTCGTACCCCAGAAGGTTTTTGACCGAAAAATAGCGTTTCACCGACTCGGACGACATCAGACGGGCATATGCATTGCTGCCCAGCAGGTAACTCTCACGCAAGCTGTAGGATCGCAATTCCCTCGTGCCGTTTTTCAGACCGTAGGCAAATTTTACATCCGAGGTGTATTCAGTAGAAAAATCATCCTCTCCGGAAGCGACCACCGATACCATATACGCTTTGTCCTTCAGCGCTTCCTTGTGGAGTTGTGCCAGCGCGTCCATATCGCTGTCTCCGCTGATAGGGATATAATATTCCTGCCAAAGCTCATAGTTCAACCCGTTTCTATACGGCGGCAGAATGCCGGACTCCACTTTGATTGCGCCCGACTTCATCTCCGCCGCGTCCGGAACGCGGGTCTCCACGCCGGTGATATTCGTCTGGGTGCATACCATAAATATCGCCGCGGCTACCGCGAATATCGCGAACCTGCGAAACGCGACAAGGCTGAACACCCTGGCGCTACTCCTAACTATCATCATCGCGACGATGAACGCTATGACAGCCCCCAGTGCCGATCCGAGAATGCTATATGGGGAAACGTAGGTCAATGGATCTGTTTCAAATAAAACATACATGCCGTTGATCGCGCCGATAGCTATCCCGCCGACAATCATTCCGCCAAAAGCACAGGCGAACACGAATATATGCTCGACCGCGCGGAATGTCAGCGACATGCCGGAGCGCTCCGCTCTCAAGGCGCGGTAAAGAAAATACGCCAGTGCGGAAATTCCAAGTGATATGAGCAGATACGCGATCAGCCCCGTAGCCAGAGGATACGCAACGGATCCACTAAAGTCACCTACCACCAACCTCGCCCGCCCGAAATAGATAAACGGGTGCAGATAGTGCATCGGGTCAAAAGATTTGTCTCCAAAATCGACCCCGAAAAGCCCCGACTGAATATATTGGACAGCTAAAGAATAAATTACCGCCCATACGAAATTCAGGAACAATGCGGCAATAATATGCGCGGACATATTGCCGGACACAATGCCCGCGAGGACGGAAACTGCATAGGTGAACAGTATAATCACGCAGACTGCGAGCATCCACTTCCCAACCATTGCGCCCGCGCCGTCTATATCAAATAATACAGCCAGCACGACCAAAGCGCTAACTATGAATGGGCTCAGTGAAATAAGCAGTCCGGAAACGAAATTGCTTACGAAATGCATGCCCTTGCTGACGGGGAATGCATGCATGACAGCCAACCGCGCGGGCGAGTGCAGATATCTGAATACCGCCACGGCCGAAACGATGGCAGCCACAATGCCCACGATGGTGAACCAACTGGTTGCAAAGACGTCCATGGTTACGAAAAAGCCATCTTCCGCCCTGTAATACTGCTTCGCGATTACAGTGGGAATAATTCCAAAAATGATGTTGGAAAGCAAAGACACCAACCCTATAGGCCAGTAACGCCTGATGTTCTCCTTCACCAGGGTGCGCATAGCGCCGCGGCGCGGCGCATCGGCTTGACTGCCGGCTGCCCGTGAATCCGCAGTCTGTTCCGCGTCTGTTATTGTTATTCCATTATCGTCCAATGATGGTATATGTAACATCGCTGCCACCTCCCAATTCGTAAACAAAAACTTCCTCGAGCGACATCGGGACCATGTCGAATATGAGCGGACGGTTTTCGTCGCGCCAGCGCACGAGGGCTTCGCGGCCGCCCTTCACTATCAGGTGGTCGACCGAGCCTGTGCTGCTAAGCTGCCGCACGTCGAGCGCGTCGTAGGCTCCGTCCGGCCTTTTCGAGGGTTCGCCGAACGAGACCTGCAGCTTGTGCGTGTCTGAGGTCAGGTCGTCCAGCTCGCGTTCGAGCTTCATCTCGCCGTGGTCGATGACTCCGATGGTGTCGCAGAATCCTTCCATCTCGCGCAGGTTGTGCGACGATACGAGGGTGGTCATGCCGCGGTCGGCGGACGCGCCCACGATGTATTCCCAGATTTTCTTGCGCATGATGGGGTCTAGCCCGTCGATGGGTTCGTCGAGCAGCAGGTAGTCCGGCATGGTCGCGAGCGACAGCGCGAACACGGCCTGCTTTCTCATGCCCTTCGAGAATTTCGAGATTTTCACCTTGTACGGCAGCCCGAACTCCGTCACGATCTTTTCGAGCAGCGAGCCGTTCCAGCGGCTGTAAAGCCCCGCGTAGAGGTTCGCGGCTTCCTTGATATTGTAGGCCGAGAAAAACGAGAGGTCGTCGGGGATGAACGCCATGCTGTCCTTCGCCGCAACCTCGTCCGATATGGGGTGGCCGCCGATGCGAACCGTGCCGCCGTCGGGGTTCAGCACCCCCGCGATGAGTTTCAGTATCGTGGTTTTCCCCGCGCCGTTCGTGCCGACCAGACCGTATATCGAGCCGCTTCCCACGGTCATGTCTATGCCTTTGAGAGCGCGGAAACCGTCAAAGTCCTTGACAAGCCCTTTTATCTCTATCATTTGTTATCACCTCCGCTTGCTGTCACTGCGCTCGCCGCGGTTGCCGCCGTGCTTGCACGCGCTGCCGCCGCTGGTTTTGCCACTGCGCTCGACGTCGCTCCTGCCGCGCCGTCCAGCGCGGCCAGCTCGTCGTCCACTATGATTCGCGTCTGCCCTATGTCGCGCGTCAGGTAGTACAGCTCCCGTACTATCGCCGCGAGCCGCGCGCGCACCTCATAGACGAGCGCGGGGTCTGGCGCTGCGGCGCTCGGCGCGGACGCGAACGTGCCCTTCCCCGCCACCGTGTAGATATAGCCTTGGCGCTCCAGCTCGCGGAACGCTTTCTGCACCGTGTTCGGGTTGACCGTCAGCATCTTCGACAGGTCGCGCACCGAGGGCAGCTTCGCGTCGGGCACTATCACGCCCGCGAGTATCTGCCCTTTCATGTTGTCCACCACCTGCTCATATATCGAGCGATGGCTTTTCAAATCGATTTCAAACATTTTCAGTTCCCTTCTATGGCCAGCGGGATATGAGTCGAACCACATCGCCTCATATATGGCTACCCTTCCACGCGCGATATGCGGGCTATTGCCATGTGCATATAGTGTACTATGTCATATAGTACACTGTCAAACGTTTTTCCGGATGCGTGATTTTTCCGACACAGTGAAATCGGTGCAAGGAAATGTAATGGAATAATCGGAACTGGGAATTTTGCGGCGTAAGGCTTCGCGCTTTATCCGCTTTATCAGCGCTTTCTTTTCATCGCGATGGCCTGTCGCACGGA
>JAIRPQ010000004.1 GCA_031256875.1 Eubacteriales Family XIII. Incertae Sedis bacterium
ATAGTTTTGATTATGGCACTGTTACAAAAATAAGAGTATTCGATAATCTTGGGATGTTGGAGTGGCTATACAATTAATCGTTAGGAGGATTCAATGAATAGAAAAGCACCGATTTTAGTACGTGTAGCGATTGTTTTGTTTGCAGTGCTGCTCTCTGCCCCGTGCATTTATGCAGCTGGCGCCGTGGAAGAACCATTGAGAGCCATACTGGAGTTCAATTCATATACAAAATGCTCTATCGTGAATGCTGAAGGCGAAGAAATGATTTATGATTTTGGCGAATGCACGGGAAGCATGGCCGTCGGTGAACAGCTCTACAGCATTACATCGTCTCAAACACGGTTTATCGTAAACAGCAGTGCATCATTCATGTATAAGCGGCTTACGCCAAATGGCAAAAGCTATTTTGGAGTGCAAAGCAAATTGATAAGCTTAGTTGCCGAAACGAATAATGAGGACAGCATCACGCTGTGCAATGAAGATGGCTGTAAAAAAGCGATTATTTCTGGAACGCATGTTGAGTTCAGCGTCAGCATGTATGCACCGAACAGCGGATTAAAAGGGGTGGATATCACGGGAACCGGCTCTGGCAATGTGGTGATAAGCGATACGCAAAACGGGGTGCTTGTATCGGGGGCAACAGGCGAGGTTTCGTTTGTCGCGAACGACTTAAATGACAGCAATGGCAGCATCAGAAAAGTTGAGGTAATTGGTCTAGGTGGAGACATCCTTTTTTACGGAAGTGGCAAAAGTCCCATCTCTGTCAGCGGTGCGGTGCGGCTCAGCTCCAAATGGTATAATTCTGTCCACGGGCTGCACGTATGCAGGATGGCGGATCCGAACAGACTGCTACTGTATTGGAACAGGGTTAGACCCGCAGCCGGCTACAATATTTACAGATATGACCCCGAGTCCAGGTCTTACAATAAAATAGTTTCGCTTGCCGGCAAGTCGTCCCGCGCATGGGTGGACGGCTCGGCGCAGCAGGGCAAGACCTATCGGTACAGGGTCGCATACTACACGTACTCCGCAAGTCCTATACGCAAGAAGCGCACCGGTGCGATGAGCTACAGCGTATCGGGGGTCACCGAGCATGATACATACGGGAACGCGCTTTCAGTCAAAGTTAACAAAGGGAAGCTAAAAGGCAGTGTGGGCGGCAGTGCCAAGCTCACGGTTTCCGTCATTGCCGCACAGGGCAAGCGAGTAGTCAGCGGTGCGGTGCGGTGGTACACATCGAACGCGAGGGTGGCCACAGTAAGTCCCTCAGGCAGAGTAATGTTCAAGGGTAAAGGTAAATGCTACGTATACGCAAAGGCACATGACGGAATTAACAGCAGGAATGTGAGAGTAGAGGTGTCATGATGATTTCATACGGGAAGAAAGAGCACTTCGCATACAGACACCCACCTTTCCACAGGTAGAGTATATAGGTATGCAGTCCGACCATATGCCGAAGAAGAAGGTCAGCGGCATTACGGCACACTTAGCTACTGGGTTAAGGCGAGGGCACATACGCACGGCGCAAAAAATGCGAATGCCGCCAGTGTGTTGCTCTACGACAACAGCCTGTCGATGGGATTCTTTGACAGAGCGATGGGGCATGCTTACGCAAGAGCGTCAAAAAACGGCGGCACAAAAGGTGTTAGCCCCGTCAGCATGGCTGTACGGTGGTATTCGTCAAACACAGGGATTGCGTCCGTGAATAAAAATGGCCGTATTTCAACTGATGCTACTGCGGGCACATGCTATATATATGCGCTGGCACATAACGGCATCAGGGAGAGAATAAGAATCACGGTGAGCGACTACGCACATCCGACGGGCTTTGATCTGGGCAGGGTGCTGCACGGCATTCCCGACAAGAGCCTTATTATAGAAGGGGGGAAGGACTTCCTGACATTCTATATCACCGAGATAACAGGCGAGGGCGCGAATCATGACGATATGGGCAGCTTCCACAAGGTCAGATACTATTACAACAAAGATCTTTACGACTGGGCTCCTGACAACTATTATTTCACTGATATCGCCCTGCACTGGGGGTACGGGGTGGATAGCCTATGATGAAGTAAACCATTTTTGCCAGTCACCATCTGTCGTTCTGCGTGATGCGCCTCACAAAGTGTATGTAAATTTCTGCGTAGGGGTTGTGCCATCCATGCCCGTGTTATATAATTGTCAAAGAGGTAGCTCATTTGAGTTGCAAATTTTATTTGGAGGGTCGCTTTATGCAAAGGTGTTGTTTTGTGCAAATCCAATAATGCGCTTTCCTAATTCGCCGTGTTCTTTTGACGGGGGACACATTTTATTACCGCACAGGACAGGATGGGTTTCCTTTGCGGGGAATGAAAGGAGATTATTTAATGGTAACAGTTATGAAAAAGAAGGCATCTATCAGGTTGCTGACAGCGGTGCTGGCAATAGCCCTGATTTTCACAGGGTTCGCCTTCCTGCCCGGCCAGCAGGCCAGCGCGGTAGAAGATACCACCGCACAGTTGACGGTTGTTGTGCCTGGCGTTCAGGGTGGTTGGGTTGATCTCTACAAATATGATGCCGATGCATCAACGCCGACCGCACCCGTGTATACTGAGGAAGATTGGGCTAGAGTTGGCATAGATGGGATTGCGAACTTCACGGGTACATATGAGGCTGGCACGTATACCCTCTATTACGGCAATTCGTATTCGTATTGGGATGAGGCTACGCGTACATACATAAGCACCAAAGCACCTGTAACAAACCAGTATCTGGGCGGATGGTTCGGTGATATTGGTGCCATGCCGAGCATCTCGAAGATACAGACCTTCGGGCTTGCCCCCGGTGCGCATGTAGTCCAGCAGTTTCCGTTGGTGACGCCATCGTTTATCAAAGTAACAGTGACGCCCACAGACTATACCGACTATAATGAGGTAAGAGACGAAACAGGCAATCTGATATCTAGAACTAGGACAATAGACACTTCCACATGGGCAGCAGCGAGCCTTATTTTCAAGACCCCCAACGGCGCGACAGCTCTTGCGAACATTCCGGTTATAGATAGCATCCCCTATACACCGACTGCGGCCGGCGTGTGGTACATACCTACGGTAAGCGGCCAGAAATATTATGTCAGGGGTAGCGGCTACACCGAAAGATATGCATATGAATGGAATCGTCTGGTGGATACCGATTATTATGAGACTCAGTGGTATGGTGGATACACGGGAGATGCCATCGTTGGGAATCCCACGAATCTGAAAGCGGTCACCGGTCCTGCTGTTGGCGTGACGGATATAGGTACTATTGCCCTTAAGCCCGCCACAGGAGTTATCCAGGGTACAACTGCTCTAACCAATCAAGGGGTCTCCGCAGTTAATATTGCTACGGGTGAAGATGGCAATTTCCAGCGCACCCAAGGGATTATTGGTTATAATCCAGATGGCAGCGCTCAGTGGGGTCCCACGCTGGGCTACACGATTAAAGGCCTGAAGAAGGGCGTATATGCTGTCAGCTCAGGCGGTACAGTGAATATCGTCAGCGTTGCGGGCACAGTCACCCAGAACTTCGGCTATCCGATTCCCGAGGTGAACACGGGTAGGGTAGACACGCAGTTCACGGGCGAAAAGGTCAAGGGCAAGAAGATTGTCGCCAAGGCCACAGCGTACAACGCCGGTCTCGGTGTCACGCCTACCTTCAAGTATTTCTGGACGGACGGCGCGAAGATTCTCTCGAAGAAGAACACGTACAAGGTCGCCAAGAACTATGTGAACAAGAACCTCTATGTGGTAACGGTCGCGACGGCGAGCAAGTATTCCGACTACACCATCACAGGTGCCCCGGGCAACACGCTTGGCACTCCTGCGGTGCAGGTCGCTGTCACAGGCACGTACAAGACCGGCAAGAAGCTGACCGCGAAAGCTACGACGACGAATGTCAACGGCGCCAAGTACAAGTACCAGTGGTACCGCGGCAACAAGAAGATCGCCAAGGCGACGAAAAAGACCTACAAGCTGACAAAGGCAGACAAGAAGAAGAAGGTCTACGTAGTCGTGACAGCGACGAAGAAGGGCTGGTCAGACGCTTCGGTCAAGAGCCCAGCCAAAAAAGTAAAGTAAGATGCCATCCGGCATAAACTACTAGACATCCCCCGTTAGAACATCAAAAAGAGCCCTGCAAATCCGCAAGGCTCTTTTGTTTTTATATATGTGGCGCATCGCTATAGTAGATTCATCAAATGTTCCAATTCAATTCCGGCTTGGTGAAGGATGCTCCTTAATGTGCCCCTTGCTATTGTGTCGTGCATTGGGATGATTACCGTGTGGACACCATCTGTATACTTGACGTGGCTTCCTTTCCTGCTTTTGTAATTGAAGCCTATGCTCTCTAATGCGCGAATCAATTCCCTTGGTTCGAGAATGGGATATTTCTCGCCCATCAGACAGCGACCTCTAGCGCTGTAACGTAGACGCGGGAATAGTCAGGGATATCAGTCTTGTCCTCAAAATACAATTCGAGGGCTTCTTTTAGATTTGAGAGCGCATCGTTCAGAGTCTTGCCCTGCGACGCGATGCCGTTCTCCAGGCAGGTTGCTACCACCCATTCCCCTTCGTCTTGAAGGGATACCGTGAATTTGAAAGACATTTTAGCTACCTCCATCATATTAGTGGGCAGAGACAGAAAAGAATCAAAATAAAAACAAGGGAATGACGAACCGTCCATCCTTCCCTTGTTTTTGGAGCTACCCGCCGGATTTGAACCGGCGGCCTGCTGATTACGAATCAGCTGCTCTACCAACTGAGCTAGGGTAGCGTATTTGATTTTTTTCGCCACGGCCGCTTTGAATGTTCTGCTAACCGCGCAGATATTTATTTTACCACACGTGGTATAATGTTGCCAATAGGTTTTTTTGTTTTGTTCAAATATTTGAAGGAGAATTGGATATGAGCAGCTATAAAACGATAAAATACGAGCTGAAGGAAGGCGTGTTATTCATCGCGATAAACCGCCCCGAGGCGTTGAACGCGCTGAACGACACCGTGCTCGACGAGCTTTCGGCCGCGTTTTCGGTCGCCGCGTCGGACGACGATGTGAAGGTGGTCGTGCTGACCGGCGAGGGCAGGTCCTTCGTGGCGGGCGCGGACATCGCGCAGATGGTGGGATTCGACATGCCCGAGCAGCGCGCATATTGTCAGAAAGGCATCTCCACGATGAACTTCATCGACGATATGCCGAAGCCGGTCATAGCCGCCATCAATGGCTTCGCGCTCGGCGGCGGATGCGAGCTGGCGATGTCCTGCGACATCAGGCTCGCGTCCGATAAGGCGAAGTTCGGACAGCCGGAGGTGAACCTCGGCATACTGCCGGGCTTCGGCGGAACGCAGCGCCTGCCGAGACTCGTCGGAAAGGGGATGGCGAACTACCTCATACTGACCGGCGAAATCATCGGCGCGGACGAAGCGAAGAACATCGGGCTCGTCGAGAAGGTATATCCCGCAGATGAGCTGCTCGCGGAAGCCGAGAAGCTTGCCCGCCTCATCATGACGAAATCGCCGATAGGCGTCCAGCAGTCCTTGCTCGCGATCAGCAGGGGCACCGAGACCGACCTGAAAACGGGGTGCGTCATAGAGACCGAAGCGTTCATGAGCACCGCGTGTTCAGAGGACAAGGTCATCGGCATGAAGGCGTTTCTCGAAAAGGGCACGCCCGAGTTCAAGGGCCGCTAAGCGCGGGGTAGTAGGCCGCGCTGCAAATGCGAAAGCGCGGGCGGCGTGAAAACAAGAAAAGGCGCCCTGTGGCAATTCCCACAGGGCGCCTTTTGCGTCTTGGCAACATATGTTAGCCTACCTGTGAGAGGCCGCCTATGCTCAGTGAGTCGTCCAGCGTGATGGATGAGCCTGGTTCGAACACGAAGAAATCCTCGCGCGGCCAGTCCCCCGTGACGAGCATGCGCAGCAGGCGGAGATTCCCCGAGATGACGTCGACAGGAACGCCCGTGACCTCCGAAAGCTCCGCGATACCGTCTTTGACGCCGGACACATCGAAAGCGCCCGTGTCCACGACGGTCAGATATTCATAGTGTTTCAGCATCTCCCGCGTGACCATGCGGGCCTTCTCCTCGCCGTATTTTTCCACGAGCGCCCTGTAGTCCGACGCCGAATTGCTCTCCGCGTCCAGATAGCCCTCCGTGAAAAAATACCTCTTGGTGCCGTAGCCGTCGCGGGCCTTCTGTGAGCCGAGGAATAGAGGTATGCAGTCCGCGGCTTTCGGCATCACGAGCCTGCGGGCGCCTGGCTCCACGCCGACCATGGCGTTGCCGCAAAACCCGAATACCAGAAGCACGGTACCGTACTCATCCGGTATCCCCGCCAGCTCATCGCAGATAGATTCGCGCAGGCGATCGGTGTGGTCGTGCTGCCCCGAATCCACCCAGTAGACAGGCAGCTTGGAGCCCACGGCTTCCATCACGAGCTCCAGCTCGGGCTTCAGCGTTTCGCAAGCGACGACGCAAGCGTTTTTCAGAGCGTCATCCATCACACCGCCTGACCTTTCGCGTAAACGGAGTCTGCGAATATCACCGCGTCCCTCGCGTGCGGGCCGTAGGCGTCCGCCCCGCAATACCCCGCGAATTTCGCGGACAGCGGAGCGCCACCCACGATGGTCTTGACCCTGCTGCTGAGCCCCGTCCTTTTCAGTTCCTCTATCGTGCTGATGATGGAGGGCATGCACGTGGTGAGGAGACACGAGATGGCCATGATGCGGGCGCCGCTTTTTCTCGCCGCGTCCACGAAGTCAGACGGCGAAGCGTCCACGCCGATATCTATGACTTCGTATCCGGCCGCGCGCAGCAGGCTGGACGTCACGCCCTTCCCGATATCGTGCAGATCGTCTTTGGCTGTGCCTATGACGACCTTGCCCTTGCTCTTTATGGGAGTGAGTATTCCGGACTCGGAATCCGGCATGATGATATCCACGGCCAGCCGGAAAATCTCGGCCGAAACCACCAGGTCCGCGACGAACATCCGGCCTTCGCCAAAGGCGTCGTCCACAGCCATGATGCCGCCGTGCAGATCCCTGATGATTTCCTCATTCGTTGCGCCGGATTCCTTCTGCGCTCTCACTTCGGCAAGTATCTCGGACTGGGACAGCCCGAGGAACAATTCCTGCATCCTGCTCTTGGCTAACATGCCTACATCCTCTCAGACAACGGGCGGCAACAATTCACGGAAACGCTTCATGCGCGCTATGAGGATATCGCCCGCAACCGCGACATCCTCGGCAGTATATCCAAAGACGATGGTCTCGTCGTAAAGCATCTGCGCAGCCGGCGGAAACTCATCGTCGCCTTCCCACATGAGCACCTTCATCATCAGCCCGTTCATGAATCTGAAGCAATAGCCCACGTCGCATTTCGGTTCGGGAACAGCGGCGAGCGACGGCACCGTTTCCATTATTCTTTTGAAAGCATCCGTGTCCCGCCCGAACTCGCGCAGGAACCGGCTGATGACGCGCCCCTGAAAATTCGAGCCGTAGACATCCCCCCACGGCAGCTCGTTGTACGCGATGTATTTGTCAATGGGTTCGATGTATTTTCCTTCGTCGAGGTAGCGCAGCATGAGGATGCGCTCGTACGGATTGATGGGGAACGCCAGCGGATCCGAGCTGTCCTTTGGCTCTATTGTCGCGTCCGGCCAGCTCACGGCATATTCCGCGCCCATGAGCGTGAGCGTGAACTCCCCCCGCTCCGCGTCGTAGGGCACGGCCGTGCGGCTGCTGATGCCTGCCGGTTCGAGCGACGTGAAAATCCTCGTGTAGTGTTCGATGGGCTTCTCTGTCATCTGCCCTGGGTTGTATACGGGCTTCGCCATGGCATTCTCCTCTATCTATTACTCAATAACTATTCGAATAATGAAGCGTCGGTATGCGGGATGAAGCAGGCCGCGATGAACTCGTCCATATATCCCGGGTGCGCGGACAGTTCGATATATGTCATGCTGCCACGTATCTCCTCCAGCTGAGCGCGTGCCTCCGACGACAACAGTATATCATATGCGCCCGCGAGCGACGAGTTTCCGATGTACTCGTAGCGATCCTCAGGGATGGCCGGCAGCATTCCGATACGCACCGCGCTGCCGATGTCTATCGCGCTGCCGATGCCGCCCGCGATATAGATGTGATCCAGGTCGCCTGCGTCCATGCCAGTCATCTCGAGTATGGTCCGCATGGCTGAGAATACCGAGCCCTTCGCCCTGATGAAATTGTCGATGTCGGTTTCGGTAATGGCAACGCCGTCCGCCAGCACCATATACCTGCCGTCCCACTCATCGGTCTTGATGCGCTCGCCGTCGCG
Organism: Eubacteriales Family XIII. Incertae Sedis bacterium; assembly: GCA_031256875.1. GTDB lineage: Bacteria > Bacillota > Clostridia > Peptostreptococcales > Anaerovoracaceae > JAIRPC01. The sequence goes on from JAIRPQ010000004.1 coordinate 8,330, forward strand.
GATGAATTTGCCCCTTGCGTCTATGACCCTGCTGCGGAACAGCTCGCCGATGAGTTCGATGAAGCCGGTGCCGCAGATGCCCTTCGGCTCGATGTCCCCGATGATCTGCATCGTCGGTTCCATGGTGTCGTCGTCTATGGCGACGGACCAGATGGCGCCGTCCGTCGCCCTCATGCCGCAGCTCATATCCCCGCCTTCGAAAGCCGGCCCTGCGGAACAGGCGCACGACATGAGGAAGCCGTCGCCCGCGAGGACTATCTCGCCGTTCGTGCCGAGGTCTATCAGTATGGAATTTTCCGCGCTGCGGTGGATTCCGACGGACAGGACGCCCGCCGTGATATCGCCGCCCACATAGCTTCCGACCGATGGCGCGATATATACGGCGGCATCGGGGCATACGCCGATGCCCAGGTCCGCGCCGCGCAGACCCGCCGCCGAGAAGAACGCGGGCACGTATGGCTCCATCCTGATGTTTTCGCCTATGACGCCGAGCAGCAGGTGCGCCATCGTGGTGTTGCCGGCGATGGAAACTTTGGCCACGAGCAGCGGGTCAATGCCCGCTTGCGAGCAGATGCTGCGCACCAGCGGCGTGAGGCATTCGTCCGCGACGGCCTTCCTAAGACGCTCCGCTCCGTCCGGCCTGGCGCTTTCGATGAGCCTGTTTATTACGTCCGCGCCGTATCTTATCTGCCCGTTGCCCGCGCTGCCCGCCGCCAGGATTTCCCCCGTCTCAAGATTCGTCAGCAGCGCCGACACGGTGGTCGTGCCGATGTCTATCGCAAGGCCGGCGGGCTCGCAGTGTTCCGTGCACACGCCTATGATTCGGTACGAGGCATCCTCGCCGGCGACTTCCGAAGATTCCCCCCCAGCGGCATCCGCGCCAGACAGCGCAGCGCGCCCAGCCACCATGCAGCACACGGAGAACCCACCCGAGCGCAAAACCGCGGGCAGCTTTCGCAGGGCGCCGATGCCCACCGTAACGCGGTTCGGGCTCGTCCCAAGTTCGCTCGCCACAGCGCCGCACAGCCGCTCGAGGTCGGCTTCGGCATCGTCGAGCGTCGGCGCTTCCAGCGTCACGCTGACACAGCGGACATTTCCGTCGGGCGCGAAACCCGCTTCCGAAAAACCTTCGGCTATCCGCCGGAGCTTTTCTTCCGCGTCATCGCCGCCCTCGTTGGTACGGATGCGCGACTGCCACGCCAGCGCGGATTCCGGCACCAGTATTTCCACGTCGCCGACGACCGCGCTCTCGCAGGCCAGCCGATATCCGCCCGCGAAATCTTCTTCCGAGATATGCCTGCCGCGCACGGAGTCCAGCTCGCCCGAAACGAGCTTCACCTTGCATTTCCCGCAGGTGCCCGCGCCGCCGCAAGGCGCGTCTATTGCCGCGCCCGCTTCCCTCGCGGCAGCGAGCAGCGAGGTGCCGCCTCGCGCCTGCGCCACATATTCCGCGCCGTCCTCCGAGCGGAACACCACCCTGTACGCACTTTCATTCCCACCGCCGCCGCCAAATTTTTCACCGTTTCCCATATTGCTTTCTTTCACCTTGCTATTCCCTTCCGTTGTTGTTCCCGTCCGCCGCTCGCAGTTATTGCTGCATATTGCAGATTCCAATATCTTCCAGCTACCGCAGGCTAAGGCGCATCGCTCGACGCTGCACTTGTCACAGCCCTGCCGCCACGCGCACCCGCTCACTGTGTGGCATCTATCCACCGCTATATTATACATGTTATACTAAGCACATGAGAATAAGCGCACAAATACTTATCGATGAATTGCGGCAGCGCTTCAGCGTCGAGCCATACGGCGGCGCGGGGTGCGAGCTTTCCCTTTCCGGCATCAGGTATTTCAGGCCCGACGAACCCGCGGCAGGCGGCGCGATTTGGATGGTCGACAAAATGGAGCGCGGCTGCAAGCTCCCCTCGGACAAGATACGCGGCGTGGCCGTGACGAAGGACGCAAACTCCGCCGGCGAGCTTGAGGGCGTTTTCGACACGGTGATCCTGGTCAAGGGCAAGCCGTCGCACCTGCGCATCCACGATGCCATCCAGGACATCCTCGCCAAGTACGCGGACTGGGACGACGGGCTGAAGCGCATCCTCTCGGAAAGCTCCGACGTGCAGGCGATCATGGATTTCGGTGCGCATATATTCCGCGGCCCGCTGCTGCTGCACGACAACAATTTTTCCACGGTGGCGGTATCGTCCGCATATGCGGCCGAGCAGAATATCCAGCCGCTGCTCGACAGCGAGAAGCTTCCCTTCCTCATGAGGTCCGAGAAGAACAGGCCCGTGCTGGGCACGGACGGCAACAACATAATATACTTCAGGGCCAACGGAATGCTCGGGCTGAGCGCGAACCTGTTCAGGCGCGGCAATTTCAAATACCGGCTCATGCTGCTCGAACACGATGACGGCATCCATGACTACGACGCGGCGTTGCTGGAATATTTTTCGAACTACGTGCGCCTTTCGCTGGGGCTCGTGACGGGCGCGTCCTCGCGGGCGCTCACGCTCACAGGGCTTATCTCCAGCGTGCTGTCAGGCGAGTCGTACAGCAACGAATATTTCGAGGACCAGATGTCCGCGTTCGGGTGGAAGCCCGAGGACGAGTATGTTATCTACAGGGTGTTCACGGACATCCAGGAGAAGGAGGACCGCTCGCTGGGATTCCTGACGGGGCGCATCGCGGACATCTTCGACGAGCAGTGCGTGCTGGAGCTGGACGGTGGCGTCGTCGCGGTGTTCGACCTATCCAGGCGCAGCGACGGCGAGGCGTCCATCGACGCGGCCATGTCGGGATTTCTGCGCGACAACAATATGAGCGCCGGCAGGAGCGACGTGTTCACGGGGCTGGGCCAGATACTGCGCTACTACACGCAGGCGGGCATCGCGTACGACCTCGGCCCGAGGGTGAACAGGTACAAGCAGCTCTGCAAATTCCGCGAGGTGGTGAAGGAACATCTGCTCGAATGCTGCACCGAGCGGCTTCCCGCGTCGATGGTCTGCGCGCCCGAGCTGCTGCTGCTGAAAGCCTATGACGAAGAACACCAGACGGAGTTCTACCACACGCTCTCCGTTTTCCTGAAGAACGACCTTCACTCCGTAAAGGCGGCCAAGGAGCTGTTCATCGCGCGCAGCACTTTTATTTATCGCATTGAGAAGATAAGAACAATAACAGGGCTTGACTTCAGCAAGATCAGCGACCATTGGTATTGGCTGCTGTCTCTGGAGCTGATAGAGAAAATGGACATACAGGAGGTGAATTGGAATGCATGACGGAACACATTCTCACGGGTACGGCGGAGTAACTCACACGCACGAGCACGAGCACGAAGGCATAACGCATACGCATGAGCACGGCCACGGCCACACGCACGAGCACGAGCACGAAGGCATAACGCATACGCACGAGCACGGCCACGGCCACACGCACGAGCACGAGCACGAAGGCATAACGCATACGCACGAGCACGACCACGACCACGCGCACGAGCACGGCGCGGGCGGCAGCGCTCGGCAGGCGAAGCCCGAAATGGATTCAGGCAGGCTGGCCGCGGTTCTCGGCTATATGAAGGACCACAACCGCGAGCACGCGGGCGAGCTGACGGCGCTGCTCGGCTCGGTGCGCGAACTCGGCTCGCCGGAGATAGAGGGGCTTATCGCGGAAAGCGCGAAAAGCATAGACGCGGCCGCGGACGGCATCGAAAAGGCGCTCGGCCTGCTGGCGCGCCGCTGACACGCCGCCGGCGTCGCCAAACCGCGCGGCCGCCGGCACAAAAAATTACGCAATCGCTGACACAGAAGGAGGACACCATGTGCCTATCTACAGTATACAAATCGGAGGAACCGAACAGCGTATTCGCGGAATACGTGACGGGTGTCAAGGTGAGCGGCGACGAAATCGTATTCACGGACATCACGGGATGCGAGTCCGTATGCAGAGGCAGCATCGCGAGCATCGACCTTATCAAGAACACCATCATAGTGGATAAGGCATCATAGTTTCAGCCACGGTTTCAACCGCAGTTTCAACCGTAGTTTCAGGGGATACGGCTCCGTAGGCCCCTTACTGATGCTTGGCCAACGCAAGTAATTTGTCCGGCCAGGCACGCTGTTTCACGCGGGCATCCCACTGACCGAAAATTCCGCTCTTCGTACATTTTGTACGAAGGGAGAGGCGAAAAACAGTGAATCCGTCTGATTGCAAGCAGTATGCGGCTTGCCTTACAATACTATTATGACGGAAGCCATCAGGCTCAGCAAATTGGTTAGAGGAAGCCACGACAACAGGATTATGACAGAGATTATTGCAGTAACAGGAAAAGGCGGAACAGGAAAAACCACCCTTTCGGGATTCGCTATAGACTGGCTTTCGCGCAACGGCCGGACGCCCATACTTGCGGTCGACGCGGACGCGAACGCGAATCTGGCGGATGTGCTCGGCGCGGACGTGGACGCGACCTTGGCCGAGCTGCGCGACACCATCAACAGCGCGGATATGGACGAGGACAGCCCCATACCGGCGGGCATCTCGAAGCAGGAGTGGCTTGACTCCAGGTTTGCCACGGCCATCACCGAGGAGGACGACTACGACCTGCTCGTCATGGGACGTACGCAGGGCAAGGGTTGTTACTGCTTTGTGAACGGGCTGCTCCAGAGCCACATCGCGAGATACTCGGGCAGCTACCGCTGCCTGGTGGTGGATAACGAAGCGGGCATGGAACATCTGAGCCGTGGAGTGCTGCCACAGGTGGACCGTATGCTCATCGTGTCGGACTGCTCGCGCAGGGGCGTACAGGCCGCGGGGCGCATACAGGAGCTGACGCGGGAGCTGGGCCTCACGCCCAAGTCGATGGACTTCATCGTGAACAAAGCGCCGTCTAAGGATGGCGTACCTGTCGTGGCGCAGGGAATATCGGACGAGATCGAAGCGCAAGGGCTAAACCTTGCGGGCGTCGTGCCGGAAGACCCGCTGGTAGCGGAGTACGACGCAGACGGGCGGCCAACGGTGACGCTGCCGTTGGATTCGCCTTCGCGGAAAGCGTTTGATGAAATATTGGAGAGAATACTGTGAGAAAAGAAGAATTGAATTTCACTACGGTGGAACAGCTTGAGGCGGACACTGAAAAGCTCCGCGGCATGGCCATTGACGCCGGCACGGAAACGTGGCAGGAGCGCAGGGACAAACAGCAGCCACAGTGCAAGTTCGGCGAGGAAGGCGTGTGCTGCCGCATCTGCTCCATGGGGCCGTGCAGGATTACGCCCAAGGCGGATCGCGGCATCTGCGGCGCGGATGCCCACACTATCGCGGGACGGCACTATCTGCGTATGGCTGCGGCGGGCTCGGCGGCTCACTCTGACCATGCGCGCGAGATAGCCCACGCCCTTCTGAAGTCGGGGCCCGACAGCCAGTTCAATATCAGGGACGAAGCGAAGCTCCTGCGCATAGCGGGCGAGTGGGGCATCGAGTCCGAGGGGCGCGACATATATGATGTCGCGCATGAAGTGGCGCTCCACGGGCTGAACGAATTTGGGAAACCCTTCGGCACGCTCGACTACGTGAAGCGCGCCACGGACGAGCGCCAGAAAGTATGGGCTGACCAGGATATAGCACCCCGCGCCATAGACCGCGAGGTGTCCACGTCGCTCCACATGACGCATATGGGCAACACGGCCGACGCGCCCACGCTCGTCAGGCAGAGCCTGCGCGTAGGCATGGCGGACGGCTGGGGCGGCAGCATGATAGGCACGGATTTCTCGGACATACTGTTCGGCACGCCCACGGCGCGCGCGACCGAGGGCAACCTCGGCGTTCTCGAACAGGAGATGGTGAACATCGTAGTACACGGCCACGATCCCGCTTTTTCAGAGATGATGGTGCTCGCGTCGGAGCTGCCCGAGATGCAGGAGCGCGCCAAGTCGGTCGGCGCCAAAGGCATCAATATGACAGGGCTTTGCTGCACGGCGAACGAGGTGGCCATGCGCCACGGCGTCCGCATGGTCGGCAATTTCCTACAGCAGGAGAACGCGGTCCTCACGGGCGCGGTCGAAATGATGTGCGTGGACGTGCAGTGCATATTCCCCGCGCTCGGACCCCTCACGGACTGCTACCACACCATATTTGTTACATCATCGCCCGTCGCCCGCATACCCGGGTCAAAATACGTCCAGTTCGAGACGGAGACGGCATTCGAACAGGCGAAGCTCCTCGTGGAGGAGGCCATCGACAATTACAAGAACAGGGATCAGCAGAAGGTTTTCATACCCGAGCACAAAGAGGAAGCGGCGGTCGGGTATCCCTGCGAGCAGATAATATCGGAGCTTGACGACGTGACGAACAGCCACAGCGTCCTCACCGTGAACGGCAACACGGAGGAGCGCGGCTCGTACAAGCCCGCGATAGACGCGATAAGGGCTGGAGTCCTGCGCGGCGCGGTTGCCATGGTCGGGTGCAACAACCCGAAGGTGCGCCCTGATTATTCCCATATCGATATCATGAAAACGCTCATGGAGCATGACATACTCGTAGTGACCACGGGCTGCGCTGCACAGGCCGCCGCGAAAGCGGGGCTCATGAACAAGGAAGCCAAAGAGCTGTGCGGGGACGGACTGCGCCGCGTCTGTACGCTGGTCGACATACCGCCCATACTTCACATGGGCGCGTGCGTGGACATCAGCCGCATGATGCTGCTCGCCACCGGCATAGCGAAGGACTGGAACGTGGACATCACGAAGATACCGGTCGTGGGCTGCGCGCCCGAATGGATGAGCGAGAAGGCCGTCGCGATAGCGAACTACGTCGTGGCCACGGGGCTGGACGTCTACCTGGGCATCAAGCCGCAGGTCCACGGCTCCGAGCAGATGGCGCAGCTCATCACGGAAGGCACGCGCGAAATCACAGGGGCGGGCTACACGATAAACACCGACCCCGAGGAGCTGGTGAAAGCAATAATAGAAGGCATAGAAGAAAAACGCAAGCTGTTGGGTATTTGATGGTTTGAAAAAGGAAGACAAGCAATGTCATGAAGATTGCTGTAACGGGTAAAGGCGGAGTAGGCAAGACCACACTGGCGGCATCGCTGGCGCGTCTCTACGCGTGGGACGAAAAGCGCGTGCTGGCTGTCGACGCCGACCCCGACGCGAACCTCGGGCTGGCGCTGGGATTCACGGAGGAGGAGGTGGCAAGGATCACGCCGATAGCCGAGATGTCCGACCTCATCGCCGAGCGCACCGGATCGGACAAGGAGAACTACGGCAAATTCTTCAAGATAAACCCGCGCGTGGACGATATCCCGGGCAGGTTCGCGGTGGACAAGAACGGCGTGAAGCTGCTCGTCATGGGCACGGTGGACACCGGCGGCGGCGGCTGCGTATGCCCCGAGCACGTGATGCTGAAAAGGGTTATCTCACATCTCGTGCTGAACTCTGACGATGTGGTGATAATGGACATGGAAGCGGGTATAGAGCATCTCGGCCGCGGCACGGCGGGGATGGTGGACAGGTTTATCGTGGTTGTAGAGCCGGGGGCGCGCAGCTTGCAGACGTATGAGAGAATAAAATCTCTGGCTGCGGACCTCGGGGTGAAGCAGGTGAGCGTCGTTGCCAACAAGATAATGAACGACGCGGACAGGGACTTTATTTCCGCGAGAGTCCCGCAGGACGACCTGCTCGGATTCATCGGATTCAGGACAGGAGTAATGGAAGCGGACAAGGCAGGAGAAGCGCCGCTTGCGAACGACGAAGCATTCGCGGAGGAAGTTATCGCCATAAAGGAGCGGATACAGTTATGAAGAAACTATTTAACAGGGTGTTTGACGGCGCGGACGAAATGTACGCGCTTGCGGAAAAATCCATAGCGGAAGCGCTGGACGAGCTTGGGCCGGACGCGCCGCTCGCCATGCCGAACACGGCCTACTACCTTGCGAATTACCTTTCGTATACGAAGCGCCAGGTAACGACCATCGGCGGGCTGAAAGAGGCTTTCGAGGAAGCCAAGTCGTGGAACATACATGAGGACAATACGAGCGCCGTATTCAAGACGGGGTTCGGCGTGTTCATGGCGGCGGAAGCCATCGAAGCTTGCAAATACGCCAAGAGCCCCGACCCGTACGAAGGCAATTACCACGGCCACCTTTCCGACGCGGAAGTGCGCGAACTGGGCGTGCCGCTCGTCACGAACGACATCCCGGGGTTCGTCGTGATATACGGCAAGGCGCCCTCTGACGAGGAAGCGGTCGATATCATCAAGGGCTACCAGACGCGCGGCATCTTCGTGTTCCTGCTCGGTGAAATAATAGAGCAGGCCAGGCGGCGCGAACTGAACATGGGGTTCCCCGTGCGCGTCGTCGCGGTGGGGCCGGACATCTGGCAGGTGGCACATATCATCTCGTTCGTGAACAGGGCGGCCATGATATTCGGCGCCGTGCAGCCGGGCGACAGATGGGATCTCGACGAGTACACCTTCTGGCGCATCCACGCTTTCGTGAACGTATACGAGCCGGTCAGCGACCTTGTGGTTTCATGCGGCGCGGGCGCGATCGCGATGGGATTCCCCGTCATCACGGACGACGAGAACGACATGTGGCCCGTGCCTAAGACACTTCTGATTCAGAAGGACACCACGAACTTCATCGAAACCTCGCTCGAAGCCAGGGACATCAAGCTGAAAATCACGAACGTCGATATCCCCGTCGCGTTCGCGAGCGCCTTCGAGGGCGAAATCGTCCGCAAGCCCGACACGCGCGTGGACTACGACGGCCCGAGGTTCGACTCGTTCGAGCTGGTGCGGACGCTCGAAGCGCACGAGATAGAGGATCATAAGATAGAAGTATTCGGCCCCGACATCGACGAATTGCCGGCCGGCGAAAAGCTCGGCATCGGCCTTCTCGCGGAGGTGGCGGGCAAGAATATGCAGAAGGACTTCGAGCCTGTGTTCGAACGAAACTTCCATTATTTCGTGAACTGCGCGGAGGGCGTGATGCACACCGGCCAGCGCGACATCATACGCATACGCATCAGCAACGCAGCCTTCGACGCGGGATTCCGCCTGAAGCATCTGGGCGAAATACTGTACGCGAAAATCATGAGCGAATACGACACGGTCGTGGACAAATGCCAGGTGAAGATATACACGAAGCCCGACGATCTGAAGCGGCTGCGCGCGGAAGCGAACGCGGTATACGACGAGCGCGACGCGCGCCTAAAGACGCTGACGGACGAGAGCGTAGACGTGTTCTACAATTGCATCCTCTGCCAGTCGTTCTCGCCGTCCCACGTATGCATCGTGACCCCCGAAAGGCTCGGGCTATGCGGCGCGGTCTCGTGGCTGGACGCGAAGGCGACGAACCAGCTGAACCCGCAGGGGCCATGCCAGGTGGTCACGAGGGAGCGCGTCATAGACCCCGAGATTGGCATCTGGGAGGACGTGAACGAAAACGTGCTGGCTTCGTCGCACGGAAACCTCGAAAGCGTTTCGCTCTACTCCATAATGGTAGACCCGATGACGAGCTGCGGCTGCTTCGAGTGCATCTGCGGCATCGAACCTCTTTCGAACGGGGTAGTCATAGTCAACCGCGAGCATATCGGCATCACGCCGCTGGGCATGACCTTCCCCGAGATGGCGTCCATGACGGGCGGCGGAGTGCAGACGCCGGGCTTCATGGGCCACGGCAAGCATTTCATCGCGTCGAAAAAATTCATGAAGGCCGAGGGCGGTTCGGCGCGCATCGTCTGGATGCCGAAGGCGCTCAAGGAGCTGGTCGCGAGCAAGCTCAACGCCACGGCGAAGGAGCTCTACGACATTGATGGGTTCACCGACATGATCGGCGACGAGACCATCGCGGAAGACCCCGAAGTCCTCATGGAATTTCTCGCTGAGAAGGGGCATCCCGCACTCGAAATGGAGCCAATGTTCTAGGATAGCGGAGACCGGCAGGCACGGCGTGCCAGTCTCTTTATTTGATAATTATTACTAATTAATAACCAATAATGAGTGGAAGCAATCAAGGAGGAATATCTATGACATTCAAACCCGACCCACAAACATTTGCCAGCAGCATCAAGGAGGTGAGTTTCGGGCCAGAGGGCGCAGCGGTGACGTTTGGCGGATCAAACGTCCTGCCGTTCTACGCCTTTGACGCGCCGATAGCGCACAAGCCGCTGGTGGGCATCGAGATTTCGGACAAAGGGCCGGATCGCGAACTTCCCGCCCTCGCCGCGTTCTACGACGGCGCGAACACCCTGTCCGAAATAGCCGCGCGCGCGTGTACGGCGCCAGGCGCGGACTTTCTGAGCCTCAAGCTCGAGGGCGCGGACCCGAACGGCGACAACATGCCGTCCGACGAAGCCGCCGCGCTCGCGAAGGAAGTCGCTGACGCATCGGTTCTCCCGCTCCTCGTGCAGGGCGTGGACAATGTGGATAAGGACGCGGAGCTGCTGCCGAAGGTAGCGGAAGCACTGCAGGGAAAGAACGCCATCCTCATGTCCGCCAAGGAAGAAAACTACAAGGGCATCGCGGTCGCCGCGGTCACGGCCTACGGGCAGAAGATAGGCGCGGAGTCGGCGGTGGACATCAACCTCGCGAAGCAGCTGAACGTGCTCATCGCGCAGATGGGCATACAGCAAGGCAACTACGTCATGCATCTCGGCAACTCGGCGGCGGGCTACGGATTTGAATATCTGGCGTCCACGATCGAGAGGGTGAAAATCGCGGCGCTCTCGCAGAACGATGACGCCCTGCAGCCGCCGGCTGTTACTCCTGTGGCGGGGGACGCATGGTCAGTCAAAGAGTCCCTTGTTTCCGAGGCCGACTTCCCCGAATGGGGACCACGCGAGCAGCGCGGCATCGAGATGGAGATATCAACTGCGGCGGCCTGTCTCGCATCCGGTTCGGACGCGGTCATACTGCGGCATCCGTCGTCCGTCGAAACTATCGCGAAGCTCATCGCCGAGCTGGTGTAATCAGGAGGAATACAGATGGCACTCAAAGGAATAGACATTTTTAAGCTCACACCCAAGACGAACTGCAAGGAATGCGGCCAGCCGACATGCATGGCTTTCGGCATGAAGGTCGCGCAGGGCACGGCGCAGATAGAGCAGTGTCCGCATATGTCGGAAGAAGCCCTGGCGAAGCTCGGCGAAGCCACCGCGCCGCCCATGAAAAGCTTCAAAATAGGTCCTGCTGACGCGGAGCTGAGTCTCGGCGGCGAAACCGTGCTGTTCAGGCACGACAAGACCTTCGTCTCTAAGACGCTGTTCGCGGTCAGCGCGGACGCGGCCGGAACTGACGCGGCGATCGAAGCGATCAAGAGCGTGGACTACGAGCGCATAGGCGAGCGCATGAGCGTCGAAATCGTCAACCTCGAATACACGGGCGACTCCGCCGCGTACACAGAAGCCGCGAAGAAAGCGGCCGCATCGGGCAAGACGGTAATACTCTCGGTCAGCGACGAAGCCGCGGCCAAGGACGCGCTCTCCGCCATCAAGGATTCGAAGCCCGTCCTGAACGGCGCCAACCCGAGCAACATCGCGGCATTCGCGGCGCTGGCGAAGGAGTTCGGCGTTGCCATAGGCGTGACGGCTGACGACATCGACACACTGTATGACGCCGTGCAAGCGCTCGAGAAGGAAGGGCTGAAGGACATCATCATCGATGTCGGCGCGGCTTCCGTAAAGAGCGCGTTCGCAAACGCCGTGCAGATAAGGCGCGCGGCCATCAAGTCGGGAGACCACAGCTTCGGCTACCCGTCCATCGTCAACATCGCGAAGCTCGCGCCCGGCGACGCGAGCATGCAAACCGCCCTCGCGTCGCTGTTCATACTGAAATACGGCAGCATCGTGATAATGGAAGGTATGAGCTACGCGCAGGCGCTTCCACTCTTTGGGCTGCGCCAGAACATATTCACCGACCCGCAGAAACCCATGACCGTAGAGACAGGCATCTACCCGCTCAACGGCGCTACCGAGGATTCCATCTGCGCCGTTACCGTTGACTTCGCCCTGACATACTTCATCGTGTCCGGCGAAATCGAGAGGTCGGGCGTACCCGTGAACCTTATCATACCGGACGCTGGCGGATACTCCGTGCTGACGGCATGGTCCGCGGGCAAATTCTCGGCGGGCTCCATCGCCGCGTTCATCAAAGAATCGGACATCGAATCCAAGGTCAAGAACCGCAATCTGCTCATCCCTGGCAAGGTGGCCGTGCTCAAAGGCGAGCTGGAAGAAAACCTGCCGGGCTGGAAGATAATCGTGTCGCCGGGCGAAGCGACATCACTCGTGAAATTCCTGAAAGAGCTTCAGGCATAAAACAACTAGGAGGAGCAATCGAATGGACAAATTTATCATTATTGGAGAACGCATCCACTGCATCTCGCCGGTCATCAAAGAAGCCCTGGCGAACCGCGACGAAGCCCCGATACTCGAGCGCGCGAAGGCTCAGCTCGATTCGGGTGCCACGTATCTCGACCTCAACATCGGCCCTGCCGAAAGGGACGGCGAAGAACTCATGCAGTGGGGCGTGAAGCTTTTGCAGGAGAATTTCGACAACGTGCCGCTCGCGCTGGACACGGCCAACCAGAAAGCCATCGTCGCGGGCATAGAGGTCTACAACAGGTCGAAGGGCAAGCCCATCATCAACTCCGCGGACGCGGGCGACAGGCTCGACAACATCAGGCTGGCCGCCGAGAACGACGCCATCGTCATCGCGCTCTGCTCGAAGCAGGGAGTGCCGCGCGACAACGAAGAGCGCATGCAGTATTGCCAGGAGATGCTCGAATACGGCATGGGCCTCGGACTTGACGAGAGCGACATGTGGTTCGACCCGCTCACCTTGGTCATCAAGGGCATGCAGGAAAAACAGGTCGAGTTTCTCGAGTTCATCCGCCAGCTTTCCGATATGGGCCTCATGTCGGTGGCGGGGCTTTCGAACGCCTCCAACGGCATGCCGAAGGAAGTGCGCCCCACCGTGGACAGCGTGCTGACGGCCATGGCCATCGAATGCGGACTGTCGGCGGCGATACTGAACCCGAACGACAAGCACCTGATGGATGTCGTCAAGACCGCCGAGGTGATACTGAACCGCACGCTTTATGCCGATTCGTATCTGGAGCTGTAATAAGGTTAGGAGCGCGAAATGCTGACAGGATGTCCGGGAGCGGCGAACCTGAGAGGGACGCCGACATGGGAAGAAAAAACCTGTCCCCAATGCGGGCGGGTCATAGAGGTTTTCTCGACGGACATGTCTGTCACCTGCGAGTGCGGCTTCGTCGCGTACAACGACGCGCAGAGCTGCGTTCAGTGGTGCGAATACGCCAAGGAGTGCGTCGGCGAAGAAATGTACGATTATGTGATGCAGAGAATAAATAGCGAAAAGAATGAACGGATGCAAAAAGGAGAATCAGAATGATAATTATTGGAGAAAAGCTCAACGGATTCATTCCGGCCACGCTGAAGGCCATTGAGTCGAAGGACGAAGCATACGTCAAGGATCTGGCGGCGAAGCAGTCAAAATACGGCTCGGCCTACATAGACGTCTGCGCCGGAACCGACCCGCAGAACGAGCACGAGACGCTGGAATGGCTCATGAAGCTCGTGCAGGAAACGACGGATACGCCCGTGTCCATCGACAGCTCGGACGTTTCCACCATCATCGACATGATACCGCACGCGAAGAAAGCGGGCCTCATCAATTCCGTTTCGGGCGAAGGCGAAAAATGCGACAAGCTCTTTCCCGTCATAGCGGACACGGAGTGGAACGTCGTGGCGCTCACCTGCGACGACGAGAACGGCATACCGAACGACCCGAAAATCAAGGCGAAGATAGCTGGCGACATCATCAAGAAGGCCGAGTCATACGGCATCGCGCAGGAACGCCTGTATATCGATCCGCTGGTGACGACGCTCGCGACCATGAACGAAGCTTTCGCGAGCTTCGGCGACGCAGTGCGCATCATCAAAGAGGAGTATCCTGGCGTACACATCACGTCGGGCCTGAGCAATATCAGCTACGGCCTGCCGTACAGACGCAGCATCAACAGGGTGTTCCTGACCCTCGCGATGGCGGCCGGCATGGACAGCGCCATCATCGACCCGACGGCCGAGGACATGCGCGCGGCCATCTTCGCGACCGAAGCGCTGCTGGGCCAGGACAACTACTGCATGAACTACCTGAAAGCCTTCAAGAACGGCGACATCGGCCCCGCGAAATAGGCGGATATTGCGGAAAGATATCGTAGAAGAAATAACCGATAATCTATAATTGAAACGAAGCGTTCTCGCATACGTACTGCGGGAACGCTTTTGCTTTGGCGTGGCGTGGTATCATCGATGTGGCTTGGACTGATATGTAGTCTCCTACTCGATCAAATTCTTGAACAGCGTTACGCCGAGAATAACACTTATGACCGTCGTAATGTTGTCGGAAACAGGTTGCACGAAGATATAGCCGTTAAACCCGAATGCGTGGTTCAGAATAATGAGCAAAGGGATGAACGCAATGCACTGGCGACCGAGCGTGACAATGAGCGCACGGATTGGTTTGCCGAGTGCTTGAAACACGCTCATCATCGTCACTTGTATGCCAAGGAACGGCATACCGGTGATGAACGCCAGAAGCATTGTTTCTCCGGCGTTTACCGTCGCGTCGTCATCGATGAAAAAGCGTACGAGAAAGCCCCCCGAAAAATAAAAGATTATCGTAAAGGCGACGGAGATGCAGCTCGCGTAGATTAGTGCGAGTTTCAGCCCACGTCTCAGGCGTGTATAGTTTTTTGCACCATAGTTATATCCCGCAAAGGGCTGGAATCCCATCGCCAATCCCATGACGAGCATGAATGCAAGACCGCAGATACGCATATTGACGCCTGCTGCCGCGACGACATGATCACCGTATCCGGCTGCATAGATATTGTTTAACGCGCCGCAGAAGCTCATCACTATGTGCGTGAGTCCGGCGGGAATGCCAATTTTCAATATTTCTCCCATCATCACGCGGTTGGGTTTCATGTCGCGCAGATGTATGGACAGGAGTGATTTTTTTGATATAAAAAAGCGCGTGTAATAGATACAGCTTATGGCAGCCCCGATGATAGTAGCCCAGCCCGCACCCTTGACGCCCCAGTCGAAATACAGGATGAAGATTGGATCGAGAACGATATTGACGCAGAGTCCAATGACCATACCGATCATGGACTTTGTAGCCGCACCTTCGCTGCGCACGAGACCTTGCATTGAGATATTCAGAATCATGATGTTTGAAAAGATGCATATGATGGTGAAATATTCGTCAGCCGGAACAAAAGTGTCCTCGCTCGTGCCGATCAGATTCAGAAGCGGGTTCTTGAAGATGAACATGATGACCGTCATCAAAGTTCCGATAATGAGCGTGGTATATACCGTGACTGAATTTGCGCGACGCGCCTCATCGGTATTCTTTTCACCGAGTTTTCGTGAGATGTAACTGGCGGAGCCAACTGCAAAGAGACTACCGATGCCTTGAGTGACGAAAAAGAGAGGCATCGCAATCGATATCCCCGCGACGAGGTCGGGATCACCGATCATCCCTATGAAGAAGGTATCTGTCAAATTATAAACGCTTTGCACAACCATGCCGAGCATCGTTGGCAACGCTAATTTTATAATAGCCCGTGAAACGGGCATGTTTTCCATAATGTCTATTGTGCTATTCATTACTTGATTGTTTATTGTACCTCTTTAATTAGATACTATATCGCCGGCGTGTAAATACGTCCAATACCAAAGCATTATATCAGTATTCACAAATCGGTATAGAGTAATTTTTTGATAGAAGCAGGGGCTTTCGCCGCATATGTTCACATGATACAAAACCGACTCGATTTTTGTATTTCTACACATAGTTTTCTTTGGATGCATCTTTCTATAATGATGTATGCGTCTAATAGTGTTTCTCAAATCTCTGATTTGGTGAAATCTGCTGTACTAAGTGATATGTTGTATTCCGCATTAAGGAGACATCTATTATGCAAGACTCGATATTGTTCACACCATTGAATATAGGAGGGCTGACACTGAAAAACCGTTTGCTCTCGGCACCGACATCTTTGGCACAGCTCTCTCCGGAGGGATATCTTACGCCGGAGAGCATCCGATATTATGAATTGCGCGCGGCCGGTGGCTGCGCGGCGGTCACCGTAGGCGATGCGGTGGTGAAGGGGGCAACGGGACGGTCGCATCCGAGTCAGATTCTGCTTGATGACGAGGGTTCTGTATTTTCGTTGACTCAAGTAGCGGATGCGATTCACTCACACGGGGCGGCTGCATCTATAGAGCTTGATCATGGCGGCGCACTCTGCGATGCCGCTTTTGTTGTGGATGGGAGACCGCGCGGTCCGTCCGATATCATTCTCGATTGGGGTGCGTGTGTCTATGCGCTTTCGGAGACGGAAATTGAGGAGATAGCCGATGATTTCGCACACGGCGCAGAGATTATTAAGCGTTGCGGCTTCGATATGCTCATGATTCACGGTGGTCATGGGTGGCTGTTGCATCAATTCCTTTCACCCTTGACAAATAAACGTACCGACAAATATGGCGGCAGCATCGAAAATCGAATGCGCTTCCCACTTCTTGTGATTGAGCGCGTACGCGCAGCAGTTGGTCGGGATTTTCCGATAGAGTTTCGTATGAGTGCAGATGAGCGTATGCCGGATGGTTTCGATTGCTATGGCGCGGATACCGGAATCCGGATAGCGGAAATGCTTGATGGCAATGTTGATCTCATCCATGTGTCCGTCGGCAACAACTATCACTGGGAATCAACCGTACTCATGCATCCCGGATGCTTCCAAATGCAGGGGGAAAACAGTCATTACGCTACTGAAATTAAAAGACATGTGAATACGCCGGTCACCACGGTAGGTGCCTTTACAGATGTTGATTTCATGGAGTCTTTCATAAAAAGCGGTGGTGCGGATGCCATTGCGTTAGGGCGTGCACTCATCGCGGATCCCTTCTTGCCGAAAAAGGCGTTGCTCGGACGCGCGGACGACATCACGCCCTGTCTGCGTTGCGGAGAGTGCCAAGGCAGTATGTGGGCGACGCGTACGATTCGTTGTTCCGTCAATCCGCTTATCGGTCGTGAATATGTGTACTTCTCGCCTCCTCCGATCGCGGAAACAAAGAAAAGGGTATTAGTTGCGGGTGGCGGCCCGGGCGGTTTGACTGCTGCGACAGAGAGTGCAAAGCGCGGGCATGATGTGGTTCTCTGCGATTCTGCCGAAGCGCTCGGCGGTGCGCTGTTCTTTGCTGATGGTGTGGGATTCAAGGAGAGCATCGTCCGCCTGCGCAAAGTGCTCTCCAAGCGCGCGGAAGATGCAGGGATCGACATTCGCCTTGGGACGTATGCGGACAAGGATTTTATGGAACAGGAGAAACCGGACGTCGTGATTGCGGCAGTGGGTTCGGTTCCTATAGTGCCGCCTATTGCCGGCGCAGATGCGCCGCACGTATTGCTCGGCGCGAATATCAGAGCGGATACAGAGATCGGGCATCGTGTCGTCATCATCGGTGGTGGGCTCATCGGATGCGAGATTGGATTGCATCTTGCGGAAGACGGGCATGAGGTCACGATCATCGAGATGCAAGACGAGGTGGCGCCGGAGGCGACCCCGCTTCACCGGCACGGGCTGCTCATGCGCATTCGCAAGGTAGAGAGCATCAGAGTAGAAACAGGGTTGCGCGCTACTTCTATTGAGCAGGGTTGTGTACGCGCCGAGAGTAAGACTGGCACCGAACGGGTTTTTGATACCGATACGATTATCCTTTCCGCAGGCATGAAAGCAAACACCGACGAAATTGAAACGCTGCGTGATCTTGCGCCGGAGTTCTATCAAATTGGAGATTGCAGGAAAGCGCGTCGCATCATGCAAGCAATTGCCGAAGGCTATGATGCGGCGGTGGATATAAGCCTGCCGTACTGACAGAAAATATAAAGAAAGAGAGAGAAGCACATGACATCATATACACATCCGACATACTCAACCGAACAGCTTGTGGAACGATGGGAGAGCCAACGCGAAATAAAAAATCTCATGGGCAAATATGCCAACTGCGTAATTCTTAACAGGGAGGACGAGCTTTTCGATGCTTTCTGGGCAGGAGGTGAAAATGACGTATGTCTTGTATTCAATGACGGATACTACAAAGGTGCGGAAGCAGTTAGGTCATACTACATGGCCGAGCGCGAGAGGAACGCATTGGTTTCCAAGCTGCTTCGCGATCGCTTTCCTGAGCAACTCGGTGGGAAAAACGATGACGAGATATATGGCATCGGTCCGTTTAAGGTAAACCCGATGGCGTGTCCGGTCATAGAAATCGCGGGAGACAACGCATCGGCAAAAGGGCTGTGGTACTGTCAGGGTGCGTACAACAAGGTTGAGGAATGTGGTCCGCTCGCACACTGGACGTGGGGATTCTTTGCTGTCGATTTCATAAATAAGGACGGCGCGTGGAGAATATTGCATCTTCAGCAAGTGAATGACGTGGATTCTATCTGCGGCATGAGTTGGGGTAGGCCGCAAAAAATACCTTCTCCACTTCCAGAGTTTATGGCACTAGCTGATTTTCGGTATCCCGCGTACACAGAGTCCGTCACCATCCGTGAGCAGTACAACCCAAGGCGGCCGTTTACAGGAGCGCCGAGAATACCTGAACCATACGAGACGTTTTCCGAAACATTCAGTTATGGCATAGAGGAGGTGTGAAAATGGCTGATAAGAAGCGATACACAGATGAAGAAATGATTGCTCGGGTCTGGGACATCGAAAACATAAAAACCCTTATAAACAAGAGAGTCTATTATATCTGCAACGACAGAAGAAGTGAAGAAATTGCCGACCTTTGGGTAAAAGATCCGGAGAACAAAAAGACAGCCGCATTCGGGCGCAACTGGGGCTGGTATGTGGGAATGGACGAGATACGAAGGTATTATGTGGATTCACATATTGAGCGACTACGTACTCAACAGCGAGAAAACGGGGCTCCAGATATCAATTTTGGCAACCTGTACGCACATCCTGCTTCGACCGGACTCGTGCGTCTCGCGGACGATGGCGATACCGCCAAAGGTATGTGGTATTCAATCGCGCAGGAAACGATTGCATTGACTGACGGAACAGCGGATGCCAGATGGATGCTCGAGCGTATTGCTGTTGATTTTATCAGGGAAAATGATAATTGGAAGATATGGCATCTTATGATTGCGGCAGATTTGAATTGCGAAGCCGGAGAGGATTATTCGGAGCAGCCCGTCTATATCGATTGGGACAATGATCCCGTGAAACGAGAGTTTGGAAAACCGACGGTCGAGTGTCTTGTACATGACCCAACTTTCAACTGGTGGGACGACTATCCGTTCATGCCAATGCCCTATGCAACTTTCACGGATGACCTAAGCTATGGTCCTGAAGGATTTAAGCCAAACCCTAACAAAGGGCTTGCTGCCGGTGAAGGGAGAAATTACAAATGAGCAAGGAACAACTGAGCCTGAGCCGACGCATAGAGAATGCCGCCGCGAGTCAGGAAGTCGAGAATGTCAAAGCAATGCACACATATTATCATGGGCGTTCAGACGCGACGAGCGAGTGGTCACAAATATGGTCACGATCAGATGACTGTTCATGGGCTCACGCTTTTGGACGTATGCGCGGGTTTGATCAGGTCTGGTACGGTAGTGTCACCTCGTATGACATCATGGCGATGCAAAATTATATCGATGTAGTTGATAAATATCCAGAGGTCGGAGGAAAAGATCCGCGACCGCTTTCGGAAGCTTCCGTACATACTCTCGTTACAGACGTGGTCGAAGTCGCCGAAGACGGACAGAGCGCAAGGGCATCTTTCATAACTCCGGGCGTCATACATAGCGTACTTACAGGTATGGAGAAGAAATATTGTAACGTCCTCTGGGAGAGATACGGCTCGGATTTCGTGCTTGAGGACGGGGAGTGGAAGTATCTGCACGAGCATGTCTGTCCAGATATCCTTACCAGGCTCGACGCTCTCAACTGGGCGGCAGACGATTATGAGCGACTCACCAATCCTGATAGGGGTGCCGCGCCGCCCCCGACGCTCGGCGCGCCTCCGGTCTCGGATCCCGGACCGATGCACAAGCCCTATTCCACGCTGCAGGAGGTGCAGAACACGGTTCCGTGGCCGGAGCCCTACAAAACGCTTGACAATGGCAATACCTATACGCCGTTTGTTCGAGATAAACAGTAACCGATAAAAATAGAACGAGGAGGATGAAGCGATGAAAAAAAATATCTGTTTTGTACTGCTATTCATTATGATCCTGACGCTGACAGCATGCGGGTCATCAGGAGGAGGAGATTCGGCATCCCCGAGCGAATCATCTGGCGATGGCACAAAGGTCTTTGTATACGGCGCGGATGCAAACTCGGCCACATTTGATCCCTGTGCGGATTTGCAGATGAGATCGGGCGCGTTCCTGCTTCTTGCGGCAGGTGAGACACTTTGGACTGTGGATGAAAAGGGCGAAAAGATTATGAAACTCGCCGAATCCGCAGAGTGGACATCAGACCTTGTGCTTACCGTAAAATTGAGAGAAGGTGTGAAATATTCTAACGGCAATGATTTCAATGCCGATGATGTCATCTATACTATTCAGCACATGCAGACTACGCCGCGCACGGAGGCAATGCTCGCTAATATCGACATGGACGCGACTAAAGCCCTTGATGATATGACGGTAGAAATCGTATTCAAAGCATATGATGCCGCATTTATGGACACGCTCGGCAATCAGGGCTTCAGCATGCTCGACAAAGAGTCTTGCGATGAAAGAGGTGATTTCAGCTGGTTCATCGGTACCGGTCCGTACAAGCTCGCGGGTGATGGCGTGAACGACAAAAGCGGGTGGACAGAGTCCGTGGAGTATCATTTTGTCAGAAATGAAAACTATTGGGGGGATGCGCCGTATTATGATGAACTCTATTGTAAGTTCTATTCAGAGGAATCCACGCGTTACTCGGATCTCGTCGCCGGCAATTTAGATGCGGCATATTTCAGTCAGGCCACTTATATCAACAATATAAAAGATGGTACGGTGGATGGCGCCACTCTTGCGCAGTTTGAGATGCCCGGTGTTTACGGTCTCACGCTCGCGGCAGGCGACGGTAGCAATGGTGCCTTAAAGGATATCAACATCAGAAAGGCAATAGCACATGGCATCGACATTGAATCCATCGTGAATGAGATAGGCGAAGGAGTCTATAATGTCGCGGATTCCGTGCTGACGCCGAACAATTGGGCGTATCTCAACACAGGTGTTTACGAGTTTAATGCCGCTCAAGCAAAGCAGGATATAGATAAGGCAGGATACAGCGCATCGAAACCGTTGAACCTCAGATTGGTCGCCGAATCAACGGCTTTCAATTTAGGTGTGGCAGAAGCGGTTCAGGCATATCTGTCCGAGGTCGGTATTAATCTTGATTTGAGCGGAATGGGTGACTTCTCGACTATCCTTCCACGCCTCATCGAGAATGACCTTGAAATGTCGATCGGTGGACCGTCAAACGGTTCGGGCAACGATCCCGCGTCGGTGTTGCAGCAGCTCGGACCGATGTCGAACAATGGCTTGCTCAGAGTGACCGATCCATCCCTTGCCGATTTGTTTAACAAAGGCGCTACCACAAAGGATCAAGCGGCGCGCGTTGATATCTACAAGCAATTCCAGCAAAAGATACACGACGACTATCTGTTCATTCCTATGTGGGTAGAGACACTCAACTACGGTGTGAGCGATACCCACAAAAGTTTTTCAGATGCGGTGAACGCCAACTGTCTTCTCGATCCCTGTAAACTGACAGATTGAGCTAAGAAACGAAATGAATACAGGTGCCTGTGCGATATGCAGGCACCTGTGAACGAGGCCGGCGGGACTTCAGGAGGGAAAAATGATAAAATTCATAGTGCGCAGGATTATCCTCATTATTCCTGTCTTGATAGGGGCGATAATAATCGTCTTTACGATAAACTATTTCAGTTCTGCCAATCCTGCCATGATTAAATTAGGACTTGCCGCCAGCGATCCCGCGAAGCTGGCGGCGATGGAACATGCGATGGGTCTTGACCAATCATATTTTTCGCAACTTGGGAGCTATCTGTGGGATATGTTTCACGGTGATCTCGGCGAGTCCTATGTATACGACAAAACCGTCAGCGAACTTATCGCCGAACGTATCCCAAATACGCTGAGGATGAGTATCGGTGCAATGATTCTGTCCGTATTGGTGGGCATTCCGCTGGGTCTTGTAGCGGCGCTTCGGCAAAACACGGCGGTTGATTATGTGACGACAGGATTTGCCATTCTCATGAACGCGATTCCGAGCTTTCTGATTGCTGTCGTGCTGATGATTGTGTTCTCGGTACATTTTGGTTGGTTTCCCGTATCGGGAGCAGACTCGTGGAGAAGTTTCGTGCTTCCGGTAATTGCCGCAGGGATTGGCCCTATTACACAAAATGCGCGCATGACGCGTTCTTCCGTGTTGGAGGTCATTCGTCAGGATTACGTGCGCACGGCAAGAGCCAAAGGGATATCCGAAAACAGGGTAACTAGCCGACATATAATGAAAAATGCACTCATACCTGTTATAACGCTTATAGGTACGGGGCTCGGTACGTGCCTTGCCGGTTCCATACTTGTCGAGATGATTTTCAACATTCCGGGTATGGGAATGCTTATCAACAGTTCGATTATGTCACAGGACTATATCACAGTGCAGGGCTGTGTTCTTGTCTGTGCAGTGGTGGTGACGCTGATGAACCTGCTTACGGATCTCGCTTACGGGGTGGTCGATCCGCAAATCAGGGCGCGGTATGCCGTTGGGTCAGGGAAGCGTAGTAAGAGAGCTATGGCTAAGGCGGAGGTTGTGTGACGGCATGAATAATGCAATCAATAAAGAAATCCATTCAGGCGTGTCTGGAAAACTTAAAAAACGCAGCTATTTCGCAGAGATATGGCATCGCCTTGTCAAAAGTCCGGTTGCTGTTGTCTGCATTGTTTACCTTGCCGTATTGCTGATTGGAATCATATTCGCCGATGTCATCGCGCCTTATGACGATAAGGCTACAGACTTGAGTTCGCGTTTTCAGACACCTAATGCAGAACATATCATGGGTACGGATGATTTCGGTCGGGATTTGTTCAGCCGATTATTGCACGGAGGAAGAACCTCACTCATTGTCGCGATTATTGCTGTCGCGATAGGCATAGGGGCAGGCATGATTATCGGTGCTGTGTGCGGATATTTCAGTTCTCTTGTGGATAATATCCTCATGCGCTTTATGGATGTGGTAATGGCGATACCGGGAATGCTGCTCGCTATCTGCGTATCCGTAGCGCTCGGCTCCGGTATTGTAAATACGGCGCTTGCCATCGCTGTCGGTACGATTCCGATGATAGCGAGACAACTTCGTTCCTCTACATTGTTGATTAGAAATCAAGAGTATATAGACGCATCCCTTCTTTTTGGCGCAAGTAGCGTGAGGATCATTTTACACCATGTGATTCCGAACACGCTTGCACCTATTATAGTACAGTCCTCTTTGTATATCGGTGGATCGATTATGGCTATCGCAGGACTGAGTTTCCTTGGACTTGGCGTTCAGCCGCCAACGCCGGAGTGGGGTAATATTCTCAACAACGGTTTGGATCACATATACGATGTGGCAACGAGATGGCATGTGATTGTGTTTCCTGGAATGTTCATCGTAGTTACAATGCTGGCTTTTAATATGCTCGGAGATAGTCTGCGCGATGCGATGGATCCACGTATGCGTAAGTGAGGTGGAAGAATATGAGTGATCTGCTTGAAATAAAAGACCTTGTTATCCGCTTCGACACAGAAGATGGCAGTGTTCATGCGGTGAACGGAATCGATTTACATATTGGTTCAGGTGAAACGCTTGGTCTTGTCGGAGAGACCGGTGCGGGCAAGACCACGACGGCACTCGGTATATTGAGGCTTGTGCCTGATTCAGGGAAAATATGTGCGGGAAGTATTTCGTATAAAAATGTAGATATACTGAAGATGTCTGACAAAAACATACTTGATATCCGAGGCAACGAGATATCGATGATATTTCAGGATCCGATGACCGCCCTCAATCCGGTCATGACGATCAGCGCTCAAGTGATGGAGGTCATAGAACGCCATCAGGCGTGTACGCGTGGAGAGGCTCGTGCGCGGATGATTGAGATACTCGGCAAGGTAGGCATCAGACCCGAACGCGTGGACGAGTATCCGCACCAGTTTTCCGGTGGCATGAAGCAGCGCGTGGTGATTGCCATAGCGCTGGCATGCAATCCCAAGCTTTTACTTGCGGATGAGCCCACTACTGCGCTCGATGTCACGATTCAGGCACAGGTGATGCGAATGATTAATGATTTAAAAAAGGAATTTGGGACATCGATGATTCTTATCACGCATGACCTCGGGATTGTGGCGAAATCTTGCGACAGTGTAGCCATTATGTATGCGGGCGAGATTGTGGAGTTCGGCAGCCTCGAGGATATTTTCGATCGCACTTCCCACCCGTATACTAAAGGACTTTTTGCTTCGATGCCGAGACTGGACGTAGAAACGGAGCGGCTAATGCCCATTGCCGGACTCATGCCGGATCCGATGGAGCTGCCTCTTGGCTGCAAGTTTCATCCTCGCTGCCCGCACAGGATGGAAATATGTACAACAGACAATCCGCAAGGCACTGAAGTGAATTATGGTCATTTGGTAAAATGCCATCTGCACACCACAAAGAACGGAGACATGGATTGATGCATAATAACCATATCGTCGAGGCAAAGGAGCTTTGCAAGTATTTCAAGACACCTCACGGTCAGCTTCACGCCGTAGATGGGCTGAGTTTTCAGATAGCGGAACATACGGTTTTGGGCGTGGTGGGTGAGTCCGGCTGTGGCAAATCCACGCTCGGGCGTATGCTGGCAGGATTGCATGAGGTGACATCAGGTTCGCTTTACTTCGAGGGGCAGGATGTAACAAATCCAAGCAGGAAAGCGAAAAAAAGTCTATATAGACGTAGGCAGATGATATTTCAAGATCCGTCGTCTTCTCTTGATCCGAGGCAGTGCGTGAGTGATTTGATTGCGGAACCCATGAATGTGATGAAGCTATACAAGGGTCGACGTGAACGAGACGCGCGGGTAGAAGAATTGATGGACATTGTAGGTCTTGCGAAACGGTATGCCTTTTCGTACCCACATGAGCTTGATGGCGGCAGGCGCCAACGTATCGGCATAGCTCGCGCACTGGCGTGCGATCCGAAATTCATAGTTTGTGATGAGCCTGTGTCGGCGTTGGATGTTTCCATTCAGGCACAGATATTGAATCTGTTGCAGGATTTACAATATGAAAAAGGTTTGACCTATATGTTCATCACCCATGATCTTTCGGTCGTTAAGCATATCTCCGATGAGATATTGGTGATGTATTTAGGATGCGAGATGGAACATGCCACTTCTATTGAGCTCTTTGAAAAACCCCTTCATCCTTATACAAAGGGGCTTCTTTCCGCAATACCGATTCCGTCTATTCATACAAATCGTGAGGAATTCATTATGTCCGGTGAAGTGGCATCCCCAATTAACCCAAACTCCGGTTGTCGCTTCGCGTCAAGATGTATTTTCGCAGATGAGCCTTGCTATAGCGAATCTCCCGAGGTCATCGAGGTACTGCCACGCCATTTTTGTGCTTGCCATTTTGCGCGTGAAGTCAACGGGATGTAATAGATGCTATTTCAATAAGGTTTGTTTCGCAACCATATCAACATAAACTATATCGACATATCTGTATTACGCAATATGTATCACATACACCTGAAAATTGCTATAAAATATTATCGTGGAGGTAAGATGCATGGCGCGAGTGCCTTTTGAGAAACAGCGTGAATTGATATGGAAGCTGTCACGGTCACGTTCCCTATGGGATCTTGCAGATGTTTCCTGTGAGTTGCTTGGTAATCCGGTATTCTTCGTCGACACGAATCACATGATTCTCGCATATACTAAAAGTGTGAAAATCGATGATCCTATGTGGCAGAAGGGCATCGTACAGGGCAGTCTTGAAGGTCGCACACTGCGTGAAAGCAGTGAAGTTCGCAGCAACCACAAACGTTCTGCTGATGAGGATTGTCCGATTCTCGTGCCAAAGCACAAGGAGTTCCCGCATACGCGCATCGTGCGCACTATTATCAGCAAGGGCGAACCCATAGGCGTATTCATCGACAGTGGGACCTTCTGTGACTGCACGGAGGACGACATCGTTTTGGTGGATATCATTGCCGCGTTCGCGCAACCCTTGATCAAACAACGGTATGTGTGCAATCAGCGTAAGGCGCAATCCATGGGGAATTTCCTCATTGGACTCTTAAACGGTGCCGTAGAGACAGAGCTGTCTCTGGAAAAACGCATGAAAGGCATGGAGTTTAAGATTTATCAGTATTGGTATATTCTCGTTTTTACACAGGAGTGTTCGGAGAGCGGATTCGACGACAGTCCGCTTATGGAAGAACTGTTGCGGGATATCTCCGCCGCTTCGCGCGCCAGTGCATTTGTCCACGACAATCAGATCGTATGCGTGATTGGGATCGATGCGCCTGTGGTCCACTGGCCGGACACCTTCCCCGAGTTGACCGAGCAGATTCGTAGATACAAACTGATCGTGGGCGTCAGCAGGTATTTCACATCTCTGGTGGATATGCGGACACATTACCTAGAAGCGGTAAATGCGATCGATATCGGCACGGTGCTGCAGCATCACAATCCATATATGTTTACAGATGAACTCTCGATATATCGTATGTTTCGCAGTGTGAAAGAATCACTTGATGTTTACTGTAGCCAGAAGGTTCGCGACCTTGACGATTATGACAAGAAACACAAATCGGATCTCTGTAGGACATTGCAGGTATTTCTTGAAAACAAACAAAATTTCTCACGCGCTGCTGATATTCTGTTTATACATAAAAATACTGTGCGGTATCGGGTGGAGCAATGTATGAGGTTGCTGTTCGGGCATTCTGAGAACGAGGAAGACCTCTTCACCATCCAACTTTCGCTGCGCATTCTGGAGTATGAGCGCAAATTTCTGAAAAAGTAATTCACTATATTATGGGCGGTATCACTGTACGAGTCTTGTATCGGACTTACAAAGCCCACCTCATTTTTTGTTTTTTTGCACGTAGTATTTTTGTTTTTTCCTATTATATAATTCGAAGCACAAGGAATAGGAGGAGCATTATATATGTCACATCTTGATATAGAACATCGCATAGCGAGAATAGAGGCAGTCCATGAGATTCAAAACCTCATGGGACACATGACGTATATGTATGAGGGCGGTGAATATGAGCGGATGCTATCACTGTTCGCACAGCATACTGACGGCGTGACGGCAGAGATGGCTGTATTCGGTCAGGCGCAAGGGTTGGACGGTGCGCGCAAGGTAATCGTGGAATTTTGGCAGAACCAGTACAAACGGCATGAGGCCGAGATGCGCAAACGCTGGCCGGAGGATGCCAATGAAACCGGCAGGAACGGTATCTTGGATTTGCAGGCGCTGTCGTCGCCTGTCATCGAGGTCGCGGACGATCTTAAAACAGCAAAGGGAATGTGGTATGCGCCGACGATAGCCACGGAGTTTCATCCGGGTGACGATATTCCCTCCGGTCACAATGTATGGCTGAAATTTGCGGTGGATTTTATTATGGAAGATGGCAAGTGGAAAATCTGGCACTATCACATCCTCCCTTCATTCAACACGGTGGTGGGTAAGTCATGGGTTGAAGGTTCACTTGCGATGGAAGATATGCTCAAATCCATGCCGCCGGACGCGATGCCGCCGGCGTTGGGACCGGTTACGGCATATCATGCGTACAGCGTACACGAGCCTCCGGCAAACGACCCACGACCACCGGAGCCCTATCGAACATTCGATGAAACATTTTCATATTGACAACACATCAGGGTGAGGGAGAAACGAAATGGAACTATACACGACTGAACAATTGACGGAACGATGGGAAGCTCACAACGAGATCTGCAATCTTGTGGGGCGTTTCAGTTTTTATGAATTGCTGCGCGATACGGAAACGATAAAAAGGCGGCTTTGGTGTGAAGATGCCGAGGGAGCGAGTCTGGGACTTAACGACGGATATTATATTGGCATCGCGGAGATTCGCAAATACTACGATGCGGTCAAGGCATCGGATCTGTGCAAGGCGGCTATTGCAAAGGATCGTCATCATGATGTTTTCGAGGGGAAAGCCGCAGATGATATCATCGGTGTCGGTAGCCTGATGGTTCTCAATCTGACTACGCCTGTACTTGAGATTGCGAAAGATATGAAAACGGCGAAGGGCTTGTGGTCTTTCATGGGTGGCAGTGTCGAACATCACGCGCCCGGTGGCCCGTCCGCAGTCAACCGCTGGGGACGGATTGGTATCGACTTCGTCAAAGAATCCACCGGATGGAGGATATGGCATATGATTGTCGCTGTTGACTTTGAAGCGCCGATGGGCGAGAACTGGGTCATGCCAAACATATTTCCGGAGCCGCTGATTCCATTTACAATGCAGCGGAAAAATCATGAGCTGTATCATGAAAGACGCGTGTATACCAGTTTTCCGGAGGTACCTGTTGCGTACGGAACCTTCGCGGAAACATTCAGCTATGGGCCAGAGGACAACTGAGAGAGGACGCATATAATGGAAAGAAAATATACGGACGACGAGATAATCAGAAGGGTATGGGATGTGCTTGAGATTAAGAATCTCATGGGCAGGCATGCTTACTTCCATGCGTACGATATGCACGAGGCGGAAATTTGTGAACTTTGGGTTTCTGATGAGTCGCATCAAAAGACGGCATCATTCGGACAGAACTGGGGCTACCAGGTCGGCATTGAAACAATCAGGAGCAACTACGTAGATCAGAATCTGGCATGGCACCGCGCCGCCCTGTCCGCAATCTGTGAAAAAGATTCCTCCGTCGCGCACAAATCGGAAAATCTGGGTATTGGTACGATGCTCATACATACGTTGACGACACCTTATGTTGAGGTGGCAGGAGACGGTAGGACAGCGCAGGGTATGTGGTATTCGCCGGGACAGGTGACGGTCGCCGGACCGGACGGAGTGGAATGCATGTGGATGTATGAGCGGTACGGTGTGGACTTTATACGTGAGCAAACCGGATGGAAAATTTGGCACATGTTTATTGGAACGGATTTTATCGTGCATCCGGGTACGCTCATGCGTGATGTTCCTGTGCCGGACGAGGAAGCATCGGTATCCGCTCCTGAAGGACTGGACATCACGATTCCCATGCAGGCATACAGCGCACGCCATAATTTCAGCGAGTATCCTTATATTCCTCAGCCATATGAGGTATTCGATCCGAAACGCGGCAATGGGCCTGAGGGCAATCCCGCATACAAAGGATACGGAGCGCAGACCGAAGGAGGAACACTGCAATGACTGAACTAAAGAGGGAGCGCACGCTGTCCGAGCGTATCGCGCGTGCTGATGCGGCGACCGAATGCGAAAAGGTGATGGCTTTGCACTGTTATTGGCACGCCGGCGGCATTCATCGTGAGGAGATCGAGCAATACTGGACAAAGCGGCATCCTCTCACATGGGCGCACAATTTCGGACAGATGAAGGGCGTCGATAATTATACCTCATGTTATGCGGATGCTCAGGAAGCAAATGCAGAGGCATATTACAAACTGCTGGAGCCAATTTATCCGGAAGTGAAAGAAGTAAAGGAGAAACGCGCACTCATCGAGGAGGCGATGCATCTGCTGGTCACGCCGATCATCGAGGTGGCCGGTGACGGGCAGACTGTGAAATGCCTATGGTATACGCCGGGCTGCATCTTCAGTAGTCTGACACCGCGCAAGGAGCGAGAGGGCATGTGGATATGGGAGCGCTACGGTGCAGATTTTGTGTTAGAGGACGGTCGCTGGTTGTTCCTCAATCTAAAAGTCTGCTGCGACATTGCCGGCATGATGGATGAGCCTGGGTGGGGACTGTCCGAAGGACCTCCGGGACCTCCTCCCGATGAGGATGGTGCAGCTGAAGCCAGCGAACTTTCGCAGGATGCGGAAAATAATGACGCGCCGCGGACGCAAGGTGAGGTTTCGATACCGGGTCCTTTGCATTACAACCTGAGCAGTACACAGCTTCCTCAGGCGACGCCTTTCATTCCTGTGCCTTATGAAATATTTTCCGAGACATATGACTATGCTACGCTGACTGGTATCTACGAGGAAGACGCGAAATGATTACGGAAGAAATCTCGTATGCGGGAAAGCATACGAGTAAGGGTGCCTACAAGACACTCATGAGTCCGCTGCGTGTCGGCGGCACCGTCTGGCGCAACCGCATACAGAGCGGACCGATGTCCATGACCGAGTTGGGGCCTTGCGACAGCCTGAGCGACGCAAATATAGCTTTCTACGAGAGGATTGCGCGTGGCGGAGCGGCTGTGGTTACGGTCGGCGAGAGCATAATTCCTACCTCTTGCGGCAAGACGCACCCGCATATGATCATGCTCGGAAATCCTGAAAGCTATGCTTCGCTTGTACGTGTCTGCGACGCGATTCATGCTCAGGGTGCTCTTGCAGATATCGAGATTTCACACGGCGGATATATGGCCGACCCAATTTACAATGACGGACACAATCTCATCGGGCCTGTAGCGCTACATGACGACTATGCGGGTGAGGTAATCGGCATGGACGAGGCAATGCTTGAGGAAGTTGCCGAGGCATTTGCTGATGCGACGGAAACGGTGCGCCGCCTTGGATTTGATATGGCAATGATTCACTGTGGTCACGGATGGTTGCTAAATCAGTTCCTCTCCCCGCTCTACAATAAGAGAACAGATAAATATGGAGGGGCATCCATCGAGAACAGGATGCGTTTTCCGCTCATGGTATTGGAACGCGTACGCGACCGCGTTGGCAAAAATTATACGCTGGACATGCGCGTGAGCGGCAGTGAGTTTTTGGAGGGTGGCGCGGAGATAGAGGACTGCGTAGCGTTTTGCCTGCAAGCTCAACGTTACGTGGATATCATCAATGTTTCGGCTGGTGCCCCGTGGACGAAGCGCATGGTTCCGTCTGTCTTTGACGCGCGGGGAGTCAACGCGGTCTTTGCGGCGGCTGTCAAACAAGCGGTGGATATTCCCGTGACGGCGGTCGGAGGATTTGCTGACCCTGATGGCATGGAGCGTGTGTTGAAGGACGGAATGGCAGACGGCATCGTGATAGGGCGAGGCATCGTCGCCGATCCAGACCTGCCGCACAAGATTATGGAGGGGAGACCAAGCACGATTCACAAGTGCATCCGTTGCTTTGTCTGTAACGAAAGCCTGTATTCGACGCACAATCTGAGATGTTCGATAAATCCACTGGCAGGGCGCGAGGCCATCGAACGATACGAGAAACCCATTGCGGCGCGCAAACGCGTTTTTGTTGCGGGCGGCGGACCAGGGGGGCTCGTTGCGACGATTACCGCTGCGAGACGGGGACATGAGGTAACGCTGTTTGAGGCATCTGATGCGCTCGGTGGTGCATTGAAGGCAGAGGCGGTGATTCCTTTCAAGGCTGATATGTCGGCTTATATCGAATCGCTGATTGCCGAGCTTGCGGAGACGGATGTGATGGTAAGACTTAACACGGCGTTGACGCCGGAGATTGCTTCGGCTGAGCATCCGGATGCCATCTTTGCCGCAATCGGCGCAAAGCCTTTAATTCCGTCAACACTATATGAGGGCGCAAAGACAGGCGATAAATCACCGATTCCGTTCCTCACTGCCGAGGCGTATCTTGAAAACGGCATAAATGACGATGCGTATATCGGCGCGTGGGATGGCAAACGCATCTGTATCATTGGCGGTGGTCTTGTCGGCGCGGAGGTGGGATTGCATCTCGCTTTGCTCGGCAAAGCGGTAACGGTAGTCGAGATGAGAGATGAGATCGCGCAGGATGCCGCACCGGACTACCGACGCTTTCTGATGGATGAGATTGCGAAGCATGAGGACTTGCTTACATGTAAGACGGGTTTTCGATATAAGGAGATTGTAGCGGGCGGCGTCTTGTGTGAGCCTGTGCGCTTGGCTGGAACAGGCAGCGACGCAGCAAATAGGTCTGACACAGAAATGATTCCCGCTGATATTGCCATAATAGCGATGGGATACCTGCCGAAAGAAGCAGAAACCTTACGACCGTACGCGCCCGTATTCAGACTCATCGGCGACTGCAGTCGCGTTGCCAGGGTCTACGAAGCAGTGCGTGACGGTTATGATGCCGGTGCAAATTTGTAACTAAAGCACGGTGCGAAGATGTCGGGAGTTTGACTCATCAGGATTATCTGTGAGAGTGAGGATGGAATGACTGTGATAAACACAGAAACTGTATTGGACGTACGTCATCTAAAGACATCGTTCTATGATGACAGCGGCACTGAGGTACGCGCGGTCGATGATTTGTCCTATTCCGTTCATCGTGGAGAATGCGTGGCAATCATCGGTGAAAGCGGATCAGGAAAGACGGTCGAAGCACTTTCCGTGCTCAGACTTATTCCGTTTCCTCCGGGCTATGTGAAAAGCGGCGAAGTGATTTATCGTGGCAAGGATATGTTGCAGATGAAAGATGAGGAACTGAAATCGCTTCGCGGAAGTAGCATCAGCATGATCTTTCAAGAGCCAGGTACGGCACTCAATCCCGTCATGACGATTGGCGACCAGATTGCAGAGCCGCTTATTTATCATAAGGGTATGAGCCGCAAGGATGCTTACTCACGCGTGGCTGAATTGCTTGAGTCGGTCGAGATTCCCAATGCAAAGGAGCGGATAAAGCAGTATCCACATCAGTTTTCGGGAGGAATGCAGCAACGTGCGATGATTGCGATGGCGATGTCCTGTGAACCGGACATCTTGATTGCCGATGAGCCGACCACGGCACTTGATGTTACAGTGCAGGCGCAGGTACTAGAACAGCTTGAGGCGCTCCGCAAAAAGACGGATGCGGCTCTCATCATTATCACTCACAATCTCGGAATCGTTGCGAGATATGCGGATAGCGTGAAAATCATGTACGGCGGAAGGATTGTCGAGGAAGGCAACCCCATTGATATTTTTGAGCATCCGCATCACCCCTACACGCTCGGTTTGGTCAGGGCAGTTCCGCGTCTTGATTTGCCGCGCAGCCATGGTTTGCATCCAATCAAAGGCGAACCGGTGGATATGAGCAAATTGCCACAGGACTGTTGTCCGTTTGAGAAGCGGTGTGCTTACGCTACAGTAGAATGCGGTAGCGTGCGTCCAACGCTTACGGAGATTGCGTCGGGACATTTCTGCGCCTGTTTCCACGAGGATATGACAGAGGCGGAACGCGCCGCATTGCCAAAGGCAGCACCGAAAGATGTCGCGTTCACAAGACCGGAGCCTCATATCGGTGAGCTGTCGGCCGTAGAACTCCCCCTTGGTGAGGATCTGTCCGCGATCATGCATGAGCGTATCGCGCGCCAGGATCCAATTCCCGAAACGATAAACGATAACATCCTAAAGGTTGAACAACTGAAGATGTGGTTTCCCGTGACAAAGGGACTTTTCAACCGCCGCGTCGGATGGGTGAAAGCCGTGGATGACGTGAGCTTTTCGATTCAAAAAGGTAAAACGCTCGGAATTGTCGGCGAGTCCGGCTCGGGCAAGAGCACGGTGGGGCATTGTCTTATAGGAGAATACGATATCACTGCCGGTAACGTCATGTATAACGGACAGAGCATTACGAAGATGAAAGGTGGGAAACTGCGCCGGTTGCGCAAAGAGATACAGATGGTCACACAGGATCCCTTCTCGTCGCTCGATCCGAGGATGACAATAAAGGATGCGATTCTCGAAGGCGTGCATGTTCACGGGATGTCTGGCAAGGACGGTAAAAGCGACGAGACGCTCGTGCGAGAGATGATGGAACTCGTCGGACTCAATCCGGTATTCTCGACACGTTTTCCGCACGAGTTTTCTGGCGGCCAACGGCAACGAATCAGCATAGCCCGTGCACTCGCGCTTGAACCGGCTTTCATCGTTTGTGACGAGGTGGTATCTGCGCTGGATGTTTCCATACAGGCGCAAATCATCGGGCTTTTGATGGATCTGCAAAAGGAGCTAGGGCTCACCTACGTATTCATCGGACATGACCTTTCGGTCATCAGGCATATCTCAGACAGTGTCATAGTCATGTACCTCGGTAAGGTGATGGAAATGACCGCAAGCGAGAACCTCTATAAAGATCCTCTGCATCCATACACAAAGGCGTTAATCTCCGCCGTACCGATTCCGAATCCCACCGTGGACAGACAACGCGAGCGAATCCTCCTGACGGGAGAGATGCCCAGTCCTATCAATACGCCGAAAGGTTGTAATTTCTGCACGAGGTGCAGAGATGCGACAGATTTGTGCAGAGAAGAAGAACCCGTGCTGAAGGATGTATTCAATGGTCATTATGTAGCTTGTCACTATGTAAAAGAAATGGAGACGCAATGGGTAAATATATAGCCAAAAGGCTTTTGCTTTTGATTCCCGCGCTCATTGCGGTGCTGATCATCGTATTCGCACTGATGCGCATGACACCTGGCAGCGCTGTTGATGCACTGGTCTACAAACTGACGAGTGCGGGGATTCCCGCAGATCGCGCATCCGCAGAGGCTATGCTCGGCATGGACAAGCCGGCGGTAGAGCAGTTCTTCATATGGTTCGGAGATTTGCTTCGCGGAGATATGGGAAATTCGTTTTTTCAGAGCGAGTCAGTATGGAATATCATCAAGACGCGTATGCCTGTCACGTTAGAGCTTGGTATCATGACGCTGCTTATCAGCTTGTGTATTTCGATTCCGTGCGGTCTGTACTGCGCGGCGCGTCAGGACTCCGTTTCCGATTATTCCATTCGCGTGGTTGGCGTCGTCATGATGTCGGTACCTGTTTTTTGGATTGCGACGCTCGTGCTGATTTATCCCGCACTTTGGTGGCAGTACGCACCGCCAACGCACTATATCAGCTTCATTGAATCTCCCGCTGAAAATCTTCGCATGTTCCTGCCCCCCGCTATCCTCGGTGCGCTTATGCAGGCAGGTATGGAACTTAGGATGGTGCGTACGGTCGTCCTCGAAACGATGCGGCAGGATTACATCCGTACGGCGTGGGCAAAAGGTGTAGGAGAGCGTACCATTTTGTTCAAACATTCATTACGTAACGCGATGATTCCCGTGGTGACGGGAATCGGAGGTGCGCTTTCGATGATGATCGGAGGCTCTGTCATACTCGAGAATATGTTCAATATTCCGGGCATGGGCGCACAGGTTGTAAATTCCTTGGACAATCGCGACTATCCCGTTGTACAAGGTTGTGTACTCATTTTCGCGTTATTTATCATGATTGTAAATCTAGTGGTAGACATCGCCTATAAGTGGATCGATCCGCGAGTAGAACTCAAATAAATCGGAGGGATGTAGAAATGAATTTTCTAAAGACACTCTTTAAGAAAAAACCGATAGGCGGTGCGGGGTTGGTGATTTTAGTCTTTTTCGTTATCCTCGCGATAGCATCGGATTGGATTGCGCCGTACCCGATGGTGAATGGAGTGATGCAGTCGGACGTGATTAATAGCTTGAGTCCGTCCACGCCGGAGCATCTATTTGGTACTGATTCGCTCGGCAGGGACGTGTTGTCCTACATGATATACGGTGCGAGGACATCGGTCATACTTGGTATTACCTGTACTGTTCTCACGACGATCGTATCCGTGGTCATCGGTGTTTCGAGCGCGGTCATCGGCGGAAAATTTGATTTGATACTGCAACGTTTTGTAGATGGGTGGACCTGTATCCCCGGCATATTGCTTCTGCTCATCATCATGGGTATGCTCGGCAACGGAATCCTGCAACTCATCTTCGCTATCTCGATACCAATGGGTATTGCCGGTTCGCGCATGATTAGAAGTGCCGCCATATCTGTGAAGGACTCAGGCTATATGAAGATGAGCAGCATCCTCGGCGCACCATCCTGGTGGAAGATGATAAAACACGTCGTGCCGAATATCATGCCACTGATTCTCATGGGACTCGCAGGAAGTCTTGGCGGAATTATTCTCATGGAAGCGAGCATGAATTTCCTCGGCTATGGAGTTGAGCCGGGTACGCCGAGCTGGGGATATCTCATAACGGATCAAGGACGCAGCTACATGTATCAGGCACCGTGGCTTGCGGTATATCCGGGTATCGCGATAAGTCTCATGGTATTCGCATCAGCTATGTTTGGCGACGCGGTGCGCGATATACTCGACCCGCGGCTAAAAGGCGGAGTTGGAAGTTACAGCTCGGAGAAAATCGAAAAGCAGGTCGCGCGAATGCTCGGTGGTCGCGCTCTCATAAAGTGACACGGTCTGCGAGAGAGGAATCTTGGCAGTGCAAATAGGGCAAGACGCCGGAGTCGGCGTGAATGATAGCGGTGATTTTAGCAAGTATCAAGGAGGAGAAAAGACATGAAGATGAATAAGATTAGGGTCATAGCAATCGTGCTGATTACGTGTCTGTTGTTCACGTTTGCGGCATGCAGTGGCGGAGGCGCGGCTGACGGAGACGCAAAGACAAAAGCGCCCACAGAGGAACAAGAGGTAGCGAAAGATGCCGCCGGTACGGATCATACGAAAGTCGTAAGTGCCGCAAGCGCCGAACCTACCTATGGCGGTACGCTGAACGTATGGAAACAGGAATTTCAGAATGACTTTGATCCGGGCGCGGATACGCGTGCCAATCAAGAAACGCTCTGGTACGAGTCGCTTTGGGCGATGGATTGGGGACTAAACGATTCCGAAAAATATCCTTTCACGTCAGAATACATCACGGGTGACATTATGATGGGACAGCTTGCGGAGAGTTGGGAAGCCGACTACGATAAGAGAACCTTCACGGTGAAGCTACGTGAAGGCGTCAACTTCCAGGACAAGGAACCGTATAATGGCAGACCTTTGGTCGCGGCAGATGTGAAGTGGAGCTATGACCGTTTGCTCGGCATCGGCAGCGGCTACACGGAACCCGTTCAGTTGATGGGAACAAATTGGCCGGAGCAGCTTCAGATGATCGAAAGCATCGATACGCCGGATGATGCTACGGTCGTGTTCAATCTGCGCCAAGAAAACTCAAATGAAACAGGAGTCAACGACCTCATGATTCAGGAGATTATGATTGCAGGTCACGAATGGGACGAACTGACCGACGAACAGAAGAAGGATTGGCACTATGCGGCCGGCACGGGTCCGTTCATTCTTGACGAATATGTTTTGGACAACCATATGCATTTTGTGAAGAACGAGAATTACTACGGATACGATGAGCGATATCCTGACAACAAGCTCCCATACGTTGATGAAGTCAATCTGACTGTTATCGCAGAGTCCTCTAATAGGCTGACGCAGTTCGTCTCAGGTGAGATAGATTTTATGAGCGGAACGAACCCGCTGAACAGTTCCGAGCGTGCGCAGCTTGATGCGAGCGTGAATGCTGATAAATACTGGTATCTCAACAAGAATACCGGAGCGATTGCGATAGGGCTCAAGCAGAACAACGAACCCTTTAAGGATATTCGTGTACGCCAAGCGTTGCAGATGGCGATCAACAGTGCGGAAATCCATAGCGACTACTACAAATTGTCCGGAGATATGAATGTCATGGGTCTGTTCAATACATCTACTGACTACTCGGATGTGGCAAACTGGGGGCAGGATGTTTACGATTCTTATGCTGTATTCGATCCTGATGCCGCAAAAAAATTGCTCGCTGATGCGGGCTATCCGGACGGATTTGAGTTTACGACGGTAATCTTCGGGGCACTCGATCAAAACCTGTTCACGCTTGCCGCATCCTATCTCGCTCAGATTGGCGTTAAGATGAATATAGAAGTAGCAGCCAATCCTATGGAGATGGAACAGGCGGGTTTTAGTAAAGATGACCCGCGCACAATATTTAAGAATGCAGGTTTTACGACATTGATTCGTGTGCAGCTTGGATATATCACCGGTGCAACGATGGATGCAGTCTTTGCGAATGACCCGAAGTTTGATGAATTGGTAAAGAACGCTATGACGGCGAATACTATGGCTGATCGCATCAAGTATGCGAAGGATGCCGACAAATATTTTGCCGAACAGCATTGGATACTACAGCTCGGCGGCTCTGAACAAATGACGGATGTATTCTCGGCACGCCTCGGCGGTTATAACGGGGAGCAGTGGTACCGTATTGTCTATCCGAGAATTTGGGTGGCTCAATAAGCAAACAAGATTTCCTCCTATTTTACGGGCGGGGTTCGCTATGGATCCCGCCCCATAAAGGTCTGAAAAAGGTGTCTTGACAAAGGGGAGCATTGGACTTACCGCGCGATTTGGCTTGCCCTGACGCGCAAGTAGATATACAATATTGGGGTGCGTAATTGCGCTCTGTTTTTTTGTTATTGATAATTTTTATTATTTAATTAGCGCCGTGGCGGGCGCTATGGGAGAGAAAGGTGATCGATGTGCTTTTGACTGATTTGCTCGAACGGAACTCCGAGAGGTACGCCGACGATACCGCGCTCGTCGAGCTGAACCCGATTCACGACGATGCGGAGAATCTGCGTTGGCAGGAATATGAGCTGGTGGAAACGGGGCACGCATCCCATTTTCGCCGCGAGCTGACGTGGAAGGAATTTGACGACCGCGCGAACCGGTTCGCGAACCTGCTGATAGGCAAGGGCGTGAAAAAGGGCGACAAGGTCGCGATACTTCTCATGAACTGCATCGACTGGCTGCCCATATATTTCGGGACGCTAAGGACGGGAGCCGTCGTTGTGCCGCTGAATTTCCGTTACACGTCGGAGGAGATATCGTATTGCCTGAACCTCGCTGATGCGAGCGTGCTCATCTTCGGGCGCGAGTTCATCGGGCGGCTTGGCGATGTGCTAGGCGAGATTCCGAAGGTGGAGCGGTTCATATTCCTCGGGATGGACAAGCCCGACTACGCGGAGAGCTTTGAGGGCATGATAGACGAATACCCGTCCGCCGCGCCGAGCGTGGATATATCCGAAAGCGACGATGCCGCCATCTATTATTCGTCGGGGACTACCGGAATGCCTAAGGCCATACTGCATACGCAGTCGAGCCTTTTTTCGGCGGCCGTTACCGAGCAGGCGCACCACGGTCAGCAGAAGGACGATGTTTTCATACTCATACCGCCGCTCTACCACACGGGCGCGAAGATGCACTGGTTCGGCAGCCTTATGTCGGGGAGCCGCGCGGTCATACTGAAAGGCACCGATCCCAAATGGGTCATCGAGACTGCCGCGAGCGAGCGAGCGACTATCGTGTGGCTGCTCGTGCCGTGGGCGCAGGACATTCTCGACGCCATCGACGACGGGCGCATCGACCTGTCGGGATACGATTTGGATTCGTGGCGGCTCATGCACATCGGCGCGCAGCCCGTGCCGCCGAGCCTCATCAAGCGGTGGAAGCAGCATTTCCCGACGCACGAGTACGATACGAACTACGGCCTGTCCGAGTCGATAGGCCCAGGCTCTGTCCATCTCGGCATCGAGAACATACACAAGGTGGGCGCCATCGGCAAGGCGGGGCATGACTGGCAGACCAGGATCGTCGGCGAGGACGGCGCGGCAGTGGAGCGCGGCAAGGTCGGCGAGCTGACGGTCAAAGGCCCCGGCGTCATGAAGGAATATTACAAGGATCCCGAAGCCACCGCCGCAACGCTGAAGGACGGGTGGCTTTTCACGGGCGATATGGCGATGGAGGACGAGGACGGGTTCATCTACCTGGTTGACCGCAAGAAGGATGTAATAATAACGGGCGGCGAGAACATCTATCCGGTTCAGCTGGAGGACTTCATGCGCGGCCATGACAAGATAAAGGATGTCGCGGTCATCGGCATCGCGGATCACAGGCTCGGCGAGATAGCGGCCGCCATCATCGAGCTGAAGGAAGGCGCGTCGGCTACGGAGGACGACATCAACGCTTTCGCGGAAGGGCTGCCGAGGTACAAAAGGCCGCGCCGCATCATCTTTGACGACGTGCCGCGCAACCCGACTGGCAAAATCGAGAAGCCGAAGCTGCGCAAGAAATACAATGCCGAAAGCATCGTTGCAAGGGAGACCGAGCAGGAGCAATAATATAATCATCGCGGCTGCTCCGGCTGCCGCGTGGATGCGTTGAGTCGCGGCCGCGCCTGCTATCGCGTCAGAACGTCGGGTCGTAGTTGCAGATGCCTTTGTACCGGCAGTAGTCGCAGGCTTTTTGGTTTCGGTTCGCGGGCGTCTTTAGCTTTGTGGCTGTCTTTGGGGCGGCTTCGACGTGTCCCGCCGAGAGGTTTTCTGTCAGGTTCTTCAGCATATCCCCGACCGTTTCGCGCAGCGCGTCCCATTCGGCTTTATCCATCCTGCCTTTGGTGCTTCGGCCTTTCGGATCTATGCCCATCGCGGTCAGCGCGAACTCGTCGTTCACTGACGCTCCGGCCAGCTTCATATTTTTAGCTATCTCCGCCGCGATGTCTGTTTCGCCGCTGTCCTCGATGCGCGGCTCTTTTATCCTGAAATAAAAAACTCCGGCGGGTATATAGTTTTCAGAAACCGCCTGCAAATATATCATCAGCTGGAGCTGATAGCCCGCCGCGGCATCGGCCTCGCTAAATTCCTGTGCGCCCGATTTGTAGTCCACGATGCGCGCATAGCCGCCGTCCATTACATCCACCCTGTCGATGCGCCCCTCTATGCGGATGCCGCCGGACGTGTAGATGGCGGGAAATTCGCCGTGATTCCCGAACCCCGACTCGAAATGTATGCTGTCCAGGCGCCCATCGCGAATCTGGCGAGCCAGCGCGCGCGCGGCGGCGGAAACCGTACGCTCCACGCGCCCGTGCCGATAGTCGCCCATCGCCGCTTCCGCTTCGCTGTCGTACTCCGCACCCATCAGGTTCGCGTATTCGTCCCTCGCAAGCCGCGATATGATATTGTCTATCTCCGCGTCCGTCGCCGTCTGCCATTTCGATTTTTCGTCACGCGCGGGCAGCCCGTCCGAGGACAGCTCCATGCCGAAGCGCATGAGCACATTGTGGTAGATGTCGCCGAAGCTTCGGCTGTCCGCGCCGTGGACGCGCCGCTCTTTCAGTCCGATGCCGTACGACATGAACCAGGAGAACGGGCAGCGGCTGTATTTTTCGAGCGCGGACGGCGATGTCACCTTGCTGAAAAGGGCGTCCACGAATTTGGAATCTACGCGCTCGCGCCTGCCCCTGAACGCCAGCCCCGCACCGACGCGGGCAAGCTCGCGCGGCATGTTGGCGGAGTACCATGCCATCACGTCCTTCCAGACGTCCGGCATCAGCTCGCCGTGTATATGTGAGCGCAGCTGCTCGCTGAGGTGGTCAAGCGTCTGCTCCGGATGCTGGACGGTAGGCGGCACAGGGATATTCTCGGGTCTGTCCTGCCCGTCCTGCCCGTCCCGTGCGTCGTGTTCGTTCGCGCTTTCGTCTGCGCTTCTTTCAGAGGTTTCTTCCGAGTTCCCTTCCATATGGATGTCCCTGCGAACGGGCAGCAGCGGAAACAGCCGCCGCAGTCGCTCGAACACGGGCGATGGGCTGATGGTTTTCCCCGCGCTGTCCGACGCGGCGTAGCTGACGCGCAGGAGTGCGCTCGGCTTGGACAGGTTCCTGTATATAGCAAGCTCTTCCTCCATATGCGTCGTGTCCTCTGTCCGCGCTACATTGTGCCCCGCGTTCGACAGGCGGTATATCTCGTCCTCGCTCAGTATAGAGCCATCACGCGCGGCAGCGGGCAGCACGCCGTCGTTCGCGCCGAGGACGAACACCGCTTTCGCGCCGCCGCTGCGCGTGCGCTGCATCGTGCCTAGCACGATTTGATCCATGACCGTCGGCAGCACGCCGATGCGTATGGAGTCAAGCCCCGCGGCTAGTACGGTCGCGTACTCGTCCAGTGACATAGGCAAGCCGCCCAGCACCGTCGCCATCTGCTCCAAAATCTCGGCGGCCATATCCCAGATGCCGGACATCTCCGCGGCGTATTCGAACATGTCCGCGGCTTCGAGCCGAGCGATATATTCCTCGATCCTTTCGGGTAATTTTGCTTGTTCTGTCAAAAACAAGAGAAGCGCGTCGGTTCTTTCCCTCGCGGTGCCGCCGCCCTTGAAGCCTTCCTCGAACGCGGTCAGCAGGGCCGAGACTTTCGCGCGCGCACTGTTGAGCGCGTCCATCTCCTCCTGTTCGTACTCGCCGCGCACGCGCCCGTCCTCGCCTTCGGTTTTCAGTCCGAGCGTGAAATCCCTGTCCCAGCGCCTGCCCCTGACATTGTACGCGACAGTATAGTTTTCGAGGTCGCACACCTCCGCCGGATCTATGCCGGCAAGACCCGTTTTCAGCAGCGTGAAAACCTCCTCGTAGCGCCTGCCCGACGCGGCGATGCGGGGGAGCGCGAGTATGAACTCCACCACGGGGTTGTGGTCCACGCCGCGCCGCTGGTCCATGAATACGGGCAGCCCGTATCTGCGGAAAACCCTCTTTATGACGGCGCCGCGCTCCGCCATGTCGTTGCAGAGCACGAGTATGTCGCGGTATCTTATCTTCATGCGCCCGCCGTCCAGCAGGGCGATGCCCTCGCGCACGAGCGAGCATATCTCGGAAGCCGCTGTCTCGGCTTCCGCGTAGTAGTTGGCGGCGGCGGTCAATCTCAGTGCGCCCGTGGGCTCTCCGTCATAGGGCGTGTGCGGGCGCGTGAATAGGGCGCGTTCGATATGCGCGATTTCCGCCGGCGTCTGAACTCGGTACCCCGCCGCTTCCGTCTCGGGTATGGCGAGCAGCGCTGTGCGCACACCCGTATCGTCCGCCCTGCGCGACAGCTCGCGCGCGATATCTGACGTGAGCGCGAACAGCGGGTCATGCGACTTTCCGGCCGCGTCGCCTGTCAGGAAAATATTCACCGCGCGCGCGTGGCGCGACAGCTCTGTTATCGCGTCCATCACCGCGGGCGAAAAATAGTCGAAACCGTGAAACCAAAACTCCGAATCAGGGATGAACGAAGCGCTCCCCATCCGCGAGGTATAGAGCTTCATGTGATCCGTGACATCCAGATACCTGCCGCATATGGCATCCTCGTAGCCGCCGTAGATGAGCGCCGCGTCCTGAAGTTTGCGTTTCAGTATGGATTCGGATTTCATCTCCGCGATGATGTCGCCCAGTCCGTCCGGCGTTACGTTATGGCTTTTCATCTCGGCGATCATGTCGTTCAGCTGTTCGATGAAGCCGGACGAAGCGCCGAGGTTCTTGAACGCCAGCATGTCGTTGCGATGATGGTACAGCAGCCGCGAGAGCAGCATGTATTTGCCATATTTGCTGATGAAAGCGGGTGCGGCCGCTCTTGGTGCCGTCGCGCTGCCTGCCGCCGAATCGCCATCGTCGCCCGCCGCACCGCCGCCCTCCGTCGCGCCGTCAGCATCGCCCGACGCCGCGCCGCCCGCGATCTCCCCGTAGCCCGTTTCGCCTATTATGCGGCGGCCGAGCGAGGTCATGCTCAGCACGTCGAAGTCGATGAAGCCGGACACGCCCATATAGTCGAAGGCGTCGGACTCCGCGCGAAGCGTGGACTGCTCCGGCACAATCAGAAAAACGCGCCGCTCCCCCATGGCGGCAGCGATTCTTTCATACATGAATTTCTTTGAGTCTATGCTCTCACGCGCAGTGTATATGTTCAGCATATCACTATACTATCACAACCCGCGCCGTTATTCCCCAGGTTTTTCTACCGGCCGCCCGATTTGACGATAAATATCGATGTGCGGCGCTCCTTCGGCAGGCAGAGGGCATATGGCGGGTCGGCGGGAATCAGCTCGGCCATTCTGCGTTCTGCGGCGGCGATGCGTTCTTCGGCGTTTGGGTTCAATGAGTACATTTCAAAAAACGCCTTCGCGTCATCTTCGGAAATGAACGGCTGGCTGAAATCGAGCGCCTCCGCCTGTTCCTCGAAGGTGAAACCCTCGCGGCCCAGAAACTCCCTGACCTCCGACGCGAACACCCTCTTTATCTCCGCGCCGAGCGTGCTGCGGCTTCTGTCGGTGTTGTCCGCGTGCGTCATTATCACCGCTCCGCGCCGCGCGCCGCCGATGAGCCGCTTCATGCTTTCGTCGGGATTGCCGAAGAAGCACATCAGCAGCATATCGTAATCCTCGCCCACGCATTCATCCGCTTCGCACAGCTTCGCCCTGATATTGCCGATGCCGCGGCGCGCTGATTCTTCGCGCAGATAGGACAGCGCCTTTTCGTTGCGATCGGCTGCCGTCACGGAGCGCACGGACGGCGCCAGCTCCATGTCAATCAGCCCCGTGCCGCAGCCCACGTCCAGCAAGGTGTCCGATGGCTCCAGAGCGGGTGAAACCAGCTTGGCCAGCTCGCGGAAATATCCCGTGTATTCGGCGGCCCTGCTGTAATAGTCTATCGTCTTGTCGTTCCATTCAAAAAGCATTGCGTCATATACCTCCAAGACAATTATTCAACCATGAAAGGGGGGGCTTTGTCAAACGGCCCGCCCGTAATATTTTGCGAAGAACTCCGACTTCAGCTCAGCGAAGGCGTCCGCTTCTATCGCCGCCCTGATTCGCTCCATCGTACTCGTCAGGAAGCGGATATTGTGTATGGACAGCAATGTCCCAGCCAGCGTCTCGCCCGCTTTGTGCAGATGGCGCAGATAGGCGCGGCTGAAATTTCGGCAGGTGTAACAGTCGCATTCCGCGTCCAGCGGCGCGAAGTC
Organism: Eubacteriales Family XIII. Incertae Sedis bacterium; assembly: GCA_031256875.1. Taxonomy (GTDB): domain Bacteria; phylum Bacillota; class Clostridia; order Peptostreptococcales; family Anaerovoracaceae; genus JAIRPC01. Next base: position 53,261 of record JAIRPQ010000004.1, read on the forward strand.
GCGTTCGTACGCGGCGTTCTTGATGTTGATGCCGCCCGCCGAGGTCATGGCCTTGCCGTGCCGCGCCTCGCGCGTCGGTATCACGCAGTCGAACATGTCGATGCCGCGCTGGATGCCCTCGAACAGATCGTCGGGGCTGCCCACGCCCATCAGGTAGCGCGGCTTGCCGTCCGGAAGCAGCCCCGCGCACGAGTCCAGCACCATGTACATGGTCTCCTTCGGCTCCCCCACCGAAAGCCCGCCGATGGAATAGCCTGGCAGGTCGTACTGCGTGATTTCGGCTGCGCTCTTTGCCCGCAGGTCGGGGTGCATCCCGCCCTGCATTATTCCGAACAGCGCCTGCTTCGCAGGGTCGCCGCTCCGCTCGTGTTCGGCGACGCAGCGCTCCAGCCAGCGCGAGGTGCGGGAAAGGGATTCCTCGATATATTCGCGCCCCTGTGTGTACGCGGCGCATTCGTCGAAGGCCATGATGATGTCGGCGCCGAGCGAGTGCTGCACCTCGATGGATTTTTCGGGCGTCAAAATCTGCTCCGATCCGTCGATATGCGAGCGGAACGCGACGCCGCGCTCGCTTATCTTGCGCGTGTCGGACAGGCTGAACACCTGGTACCCGCCGCTGTCTGTCAGTATTGGGCCGTCCCACCGCATGAAGCCGTGCAGCCCGCCCGCTTCGCGCACTATATCGTGGCCAGGGCGCAGGAACAGGTGGTAGGTATTCGCGAGTATGATGCTCGCTCCCGCCGACTCCACTTGCTCGGGCGCGAGCGACTTGACCGTGGCCTGCGTCCCGACCGGCATGAACACGGGAGTCTCTACCGCGCCGTGCGGCGTCATGAGCCTGCCCCTTCTCGCGCCGGTCCTCTCGTCTTTTGCCAGCACTTCAAAACTGAAATAATTATTCGATGATTTGTTTCGCATAAAATTCTCCTTGCATATAGGCAGAGCCTATGGTATCATATTCTTTGCGTGTTTTGAAGCATTGTAACAATAAAACGGCAAAAACGCCGAATGTAAATAGACGACAAAGGAGGTGCCATATGTCAAGGAAATGCGCTATTTGCGGTAAGGGGCAAGCGTCAGGCAACAACGTATCCCACTCGAACCGCCACACGAGAAGAAAGTGGAACGTGAATATCCAGACCGTCAAAGTCAACGAGGACGGCACGCCTAGGCGTATCAAGGTATGCACGAGCTGCATCCGTTCGGGCAAAGTAACGCGCGCCCAGTAGCGACTCTACTACGGATTGAGGTCGCCGGCCTGTTCACGCGAATCGGTCGGCGATTTTTTTTGCACCGGCTTCCTTCTTATTCGGAAGCCGCGACGAATTATCGCTTCCCTTATGATAGAATAATCCTATGCTTTACAAAGAAAAAACCGACAGGGGCAAGATAAAATTTGGCGGCAATATCGTCGGCTGCATCGCGCGGCGCGTGATAGCGGATACGGACGGGCGGGCGCTCGCTGCGGATTCGCGTGGGCGAATCGTCAAGGATCGCCACGGCGCGGGCGACGAGCAGGTCGTGGACGCGCATATCGAGGGCGGGGCGCTGCATGTGAAGATGTATATCGTCGTGCGTTTCGGTTCGAGCATCAGCAAGGTGACGGGCGACATCGACCGCGCTTTTCGCGAGGCCGTACCTGCCATCACCGGTCTCGACGTAGGAGAGCTGAGCATTTTCGTAAAGGGACTTATTTCAAAAAATGTCACAAAACGCAATATCGAGGTAACGACATATGCAGGAGACACGCCCGCAGATTAGGGAAGCGCTGATTGGCCCACAGGCCAGCGTCCGGCTCGTCGGCGGCGTGGGGCCGAAGAAAGCGGCTGTCCTCGAAGCTCTCGGCGTGCGCACGGTCATGGATCTGCTCTACAATTTTCCGAGGACATATGAGGATCGCCGAAACAGGGTTTCGGTCGGTGAGCTGAAGGACGGGGTGGCGGCGGTTTTCGCGGCGGCCGTGCTGTCGGTTTCGGGGAAGCCCGCATACTATGCCAAGGGCAAAAAGACGCCGCTCACCGTGCTGGTCGGGGACGATACGGGCGCGGTCGAGATAGTATTCTTCAATTCCAGGTATATGGATAAAATATTTGTGGCGGGCAAGCGGTTCCTGTTCTTCGGAACGCCGCAGCGCAACAAGGGCCGGCTGCAGCTGGTACACCCCGACTTCGAGAACGCCGCCGCGGACGGCGAATATTCGGGGCACGGCATCATGCCGATCTACGCGCTGAAAAGCGGGCTCTCGCAGAGGGACATGCAGAAATGGCACGAGGAAGCGCTGACAGCCGCGGCGCAGGTGGACGAATACCTGCCGGAGCGCGTAGTCGCGGGCGAAAAGCTCCGCGGCATATCGCAAGCACTGGCCGACATACATTTTCCGGAGGACAAGGAAGCGCTTCGCCAGGCGAAATACAGGTTCGTGTTCGAAGAATTGCTGCTGCTGCAGGCGGGGCTGATGCGGCTGAAGCTCGGGCGGGAATCCGGCCAGCGCGGAACGGCGAAGGCCGTAGACGTGACGGCCGAGGGCTTCGAGAAGATGTTGCCGTTCTCGTTCACGGGGGCGCAGCGCAGGGTCGTGGGCGAAGTGTTCGCGGACATGCGGTCGGAGCGCGCGATGAACAGGCTCGTACAGGGCGATGTCGGTTCGGGCAAGACGGCGGTAGCGGCGGCGGCGATATACAAGGCCGTCAAGAGCGGCTATCAGGCGGTGCTTATGGCGCCGACGGAGATACTTGCGAAGCAGCACTACGGGGATCTCTCGGCGCTGTTCGCGGGCAAGCTCGAAACGGCGCTCGTAACGTCGGGCATGACCGCCGCGTCGCGGGAAGATGTCCTGGGGCGGCTGGCGTCGGGCGGGATAGACCTCGCGGTCGGTACGCACGCGCTCATACAGCCCGATGTGGCATTCGGAAATCTGGGGCTCGTGGTCACGGACGAGCAGCACCGCTTCGGCGTGGGGCAGCGCGTCACGCTGGCACGGAAGGGAACGGCGCCGGCGGCGGGCAGGCAAGCGCTTGGCACGAATCCGGCACCTGGCACACAAACGGCATCTGGCACGAATCCGGCAGATGGCGCGAATCCGGCACTTGGCACACAAACGGCAGATGCGCAGGCTGCGGGCGCATCGTACCGCGAAGCCGTACCCGATATACTCGTCATGACGGCCACGCCCATTCCGCGCTCGCTCGCGTTCGTGCTTTACGGCGACCTCGACATGTCCGTGATAGACGAGATGCCACCTGGCAGGCGCAAGATAGCCACGAGGTCAGTCACGCAGGGCGGGCGCGGCGAGGTCTACGATTTTGCCGCCAAGGAGATAGAGAAAGGCGGGCAGGCATATGTGGTCGCGCCGCTCATAGAGGACGGCGAGGACGGCAGCGTCACGGCGGGCCTGCGCTCGGCGGAAAGCCTTTTGGAAGAACTGACCGCGAGGTTCCCCGCGCACCGTGTCGCGCTGCTGCACGGGCAGATGAAGCAGAAGGAAAAGGATGCCGTGATGTCGGAGTTTTCGGCGGGCGGGATAGACGTGCTCGTCTCGACCGTCGTGATAGAGGTCGGCGTGAATGTGCCGAACGCCACGCTCATGGTCGTGGAGAACGCGGAGCGGTTCGGGCTCGCGCAGCTGCACCAGCTGCGCGGCAGGGTAGGGCGCGGCAGGGCGCAGTCGTACTGTGTGTTGGTGCTGGGCTCGGGGTCGGAGGACGCGGTGGCGCGCGCCCGCGCTATGACCGAGACGGACGACGGCTTCAAGATAGCCGAGATGGATCTCTCCATGCGCGGGCCTGGCGAGATGTTCGGCGTCAGGCAGCACGGCATACCCACGCTACGCATAGCGGATTTGGCCCGCCACATACGCGTCGCCGAAAAATCGAAGCGCACGGCAAAGGAGCTGCTGGACAGCGACCCAATGCTCGCGAAGCCCGAGAACAGGGCCTTCGGCGACAAGGTGGAGTCGCTTTTCAAGGATGTTGCGGAGGTGGGGCTGTGATGCGGGTTGCAGCGTGCGGATATGAGGTGGCAATATGATGCGGGTGGCGGCGTTTGGATATGAGGTGGCAATGAAATGCGAGTGATAGCGGGAGAATATAAAGGAAGAAAGCTGGCTTGCCCGTCGGGCGACGAGGTGAGGCCGACATCGGACAAGGTAAAGGAAGCGATTTTCAGCATGATAGCGGAGCCTGTGGTGGGCGCGTCCTGCCTTGACCTTTTTGCGGGGACGGGCGCACTCGGCATCGAGGCCCTGTCGCGTGGCGCGAGGGACTGCATGTTCTGCGAAATATCGCCCGCCGCGCACAGCGCCCTCACGGAAAATCTGAGGTTCGCGCGGGACGCCCGCAGCTACAAGCTGGACTTCCGGGTTCTGCTGCGGCGGCTGCGTTCGGGCAGCGGCATTGACATTGCATTCGTGGACCCGCCGTACAAGGCGGGGTATTACGGGGAAGTGATGAAAATGTTCCTGGATTATGATATCATTAACAAAGGCGGCTTGGTCGTGCTGGAACGCCACGCGGGAGAGCAACAGGACTATGCAGGGTTCCTGCCGCTTCGCATCAGACGGTACGGCAAGACGCAGGTGGAAATTTACGAGAAAGCGACTTTATGAAACTAGGCAAAATGTTATACGCGGGTACGTTCGACCCGATAACGAGCGGGCATCTCGACATCATCAGGCGCGCAGCCGCGCTCGCGGACGAGCTGATAGTGGGAGTGCTCACAAATTCGTCCAAGCGGTGTTATTTCACGCTCGACGAGCGGCTCGAAATGATCGGGATCGCGACGGAGGGCATAGGCGGCGTGGTCATTGACAGCTTCGGAGGCCTGCTTGCGGACTATGTGAAAGCGAACAGCGTCGGCGCTGTGGTGAGGGGGCTGCGCGCCACCATGGACTTCGAATACGAATTGCAGATGGCGCAGATGAACGCTAGGCTCACGGGCGGCGGCGCGGAAACGCTGTTCCTCATGACCAACCCAAGGTATTCGTTCGTCAGTTCGAGCCTTATCAAGGAAGTTTTTGTTCTCGGCGGCGATATCGACGGGCTTGTGCCAGCCGCGGTGTATGATTATATGTGTTCTCATAGGAAGGAGATAAAATGAAAGTATTAGAGCTTTTGGATGAAATAGAGGAAATCTGCGAAACCAGTTCGAGCATGCCGCTCATCTCGAACAAAATCGTCGTGGACAAAGCGGAGCTGATCGAGATCGTCAAGGAGGTGCGCGTGGCCCTGCCTGAGGAGATACAGCAGGCGCAGTTCATCAAGAACGAGCGCGAACGCATCCTGGGCGAAGCGAAGCAGGAATACGCCCTGCTGATAAAGGACGCGGAGAAGCAGGCTGAGGTCATGGTGGACCAGCACGAGATAACGGCGCACGCGAAGGAGCGGGCGAACGAGATCATGGCGAAGACCGAGCAAAACGTGAAACAGCTAAAAATGAACACGTTTGACTATATCGACCAGACCATCCAGGAGTTCCATCAGACCATTACCATGCTTGACACCAAATACGTCCAAGAAATGTTCCAGAACATCCAACAGACATTCGAGGAGATCGGCTCCAAGCTGAACAACAACAGGAGCGAGATAAAGGAGCTGGCGTACAGGACGCAGGTTGACAACGAGCTGTGATGCCTGTTCTTGGGATCATAGCCGAATACGACCCGTTCCACAACGGACACCTATACCACCTGAGAGAGTCATTGTCACGGACCGGCGCGGACGCGTCGGTCTGCGTTATGAGCGGGGGCTTCACACAGCGCGGGCTGCCCGCCATGTTCGGCAAGAAGCTCCGCGCCGAAGCCGCCGCAGGGTGCGGGGTGGATCTGGTGATAGAGCTGCCCTTCGTGTACGCGGCGGGCAACGCGGAGCATTTCGCTCGCGGCGCGGTGCGGATACTGGACGGCCTTGGCATAGTTGACTGCCTGTCATTCGGCAGCGAGTCCGGCGATATCGGCGCGCTGTCGGAGGTGGCGGCGCTGTTCGCGGACGATTCGGACCGGCTGAACGCGGCGGTGCGAAGCGGTATGTCGGACGGGCTGAGCTACCCCGCGGCTCGCGAAAGGGCGGCGGCCGAGCTGCTTGGGGAGGGCGCGGCGGCGCTGATGCGCGAGCCGAACAATATCCTCGCGATAGAGTATCTGAAAGAGCTGCGCAGGCAGGGCAGCGCGATAGAGCCGTTCACGCTGAGGCGCCACGCGGCGGGCGCGGGCGAGGTGAACCAGGCGGCGGGAGTCGCGGGCGCTACCGCGATACGCAGGATGTTCGAGGGCGTAGCGGAGCGAGGGGACGGCGGTGCGCC
>JAIRPQ010000034.1 GCA_031256875.1 Eubacteriales Family XIII. Incertae Sedis bacterium
CCTTTGGGATAAGGCTCTCCACGAATGCGCGCGTGTGGGGATGGAATTTCCCGCTTCTGACATCATAGCTGTCCGACTTGCAGACGCAGATGTCCGCGTTCGCCGCCGTTATCGCTTCATGCATTTTCGCGAGCATCCGCTTCTCGGCGAAATCGTCGCTGTCGAGAAATATGTAGAAGCTGCCGGACGCGGCGTCCATGCCCGTGTTGCGCGCGGCACCCGCGCCCCTGTTCTCCTGCGTGATTACACGGACGCGGCTATCCGCTTGCGCGTATTTTTCGAGCAGGCAGGGCGAGCCGTCGGTGGAGCCGTCGTCCACGCAGATCAGCTCGAAATCCGCGAACGTCTGCCCCAGTACAGCCGCGAAAAAGCGATCCAAATATCTCTCCGCGTTGTACACGGGAACGATGACCGAAATGGCGATGCCGTTTTTCGGCGAACCGCCCCCTGTTCCAAAAGCGCCCTTAGCGCCGCCCGCGTTTTCCATCGCCTCTGCCGTCAATATACCTCCGTGGATTTGAGTATCTCGGGGTTACGGTTTGTGAGCAGGTAGGCATAGCCTTTATCGTCGAAAGTCACGCTTTCGAACTCCCGCTTGGTCTTGAATTTTGTCTGCCACACATCGGACGGTTTGAGTTCACCGAGCTTGTCGACCGGAACGGACGAAATGCACCCGTCCGCCACGAAGAAAAGCCTGTTGGCCACGGCGCTGTACCCCATACCCTGCGAATGCGTGCCGGGCGAATACTTCAGTCCCTGCGGGATAAGCTCAAAACTGACGCTGGACGTAGAAATCTGCCCTTTGTATATCTTGACGCTGCCAGGAAACTGCGTGCCCGAATATGTGAAGAAATACGCGTTGCCCTCGCTGTCGAACGTGAGGTTGTGCCCCATGGCGACGGTGGGCCGAAGCCTGAACTTGATGGCCGCGTCCGGCTTCAGAGTTTTGGTGTTTATCCGCTGCAATATCGCGTAGCTGCCCGGCTTGGGATTCATGCTCGTGTCTTGGACTTCCCAAAGCTCCTTTGTGACCGGATTGAACGAAAGCGACTGCCCGTGCCCTGTCGTAAACGACGGACCGACCTTTACGCATTTTTTCAGCTTATTGTTCAGGCTCGACGATCCGGATTTCGTGGCCGTGGCGAGCTGCTTGTAGGTGATTTTGTATTGGGCGAGCTTCTTCGTGTCGTACCTGGCCACCCAGCCCTTGCTGCTGCCCTCTTTGACGGTGTAGAGCACATACAGATAGCCCGTCTCGTTGTCCAGTGTCATGCTCTGCGGGTTGGTCCACTTCGGCGCCCTATAATTGATGGGGAGGAAATACTTTGTCTTGAACGTGACTTTCTTCCCGTCCGCCTTTGACGTTTTTATCGTGTTAGCGCCGTCCTTGTTGCCATATCCATATTTGTAGGTTTTGGTGTAATAATTCTTGTTTTTGACGACGGAATCGTATACGCCCGGTTCCATGCAGTAATTTTTTTGCGTTTTGGTCGTTACTGCCGAAGCCGTTCCAAACGTGCATAGCAGCAATGAACACGATAAAACCGCTGCTACGGCCGCCCTTGCAAATTTCCAACGCCTACTCGCGTCTAATCCCCTCAATAATAACTTACTCTGCATCTACTAATACTCCTTTCATCTCACTGCCTGCTATCCCCTATGGCATTCAGGCTTTTTGCGAATAATATTATAACATGAATAGCAGCCATCCCCTCCGGACGGCTGCGTGATGTGTGCTTGATCTAAGCCTGATGTACGGCGCGGAGACGCGGGCAGAGCCTTAGGGAAGCGCCTTAGACCGCGACCTCCACAGGGTCGAACTGGCTGTTGTAGAGGTCGGCGTAGAAGCCGCCCGCTGCCAGAAGCTCGTCGTGCGTCCCCTGCTCTATCACGTCGCCCTTGTTCATCACGAGTATGAGGTCGGCGTCCCTGATGGTGGACAGCCTGTGCGCAATGACAAAGCTCGTGCGTCCCTTCTTCAAATTATTCATCGCCTTTTGTATCTGCCCCTCCGTGCGCGTGTCCACGCTCGACGTGGCCTCGTCTAGTATCAGTATCGGGCTGTCCGCGAGTATCGCCCTCGCGATCGTCAGCAGCTGCCGCTGGCCCTGCGAGATGTTTTCCGCGTCCTCAGTCAGCACCATGTCGTATCCGCCCGGGAGCGTGCGGATGAAATGGTCGGCGTGCGCGGCGCGTGCGGCTTCGTAGATCTCCTCGTCCGAAGCGTCCTGCCGTCCGTACCGTATGTTCTCCATGATGGTTCCCTTGAACAGCCATGTGTCCTGCAAGACCATCCCGAAATTGTGGCGCAGGCTTCGGCGCGTTATATTCCTGATATCGTGTCCGTCGAGCGTGATGCTGCCGGAGTTCACGTCGTAGAACCTCATGAGCAGCTTGACCATAGTGGTCTTGCCCGCGCCCGTCGGCCCGACTATCGCGACCGTCATGCCAGGCTCGACGCGCTCCTCGAAGTCGCCGACGATAATTTTTTCGGGGTCGTAGCCGAAGCGCACATGCTCGAAGCAGACGCGCCCCTCCGCGCCGTCCACCTCCGCGGCGTCCGCGGCGTCAGGCGATTCCTCTTCCTCGTCCAGAAATTCGAACACGCGCTCGGCGGATGCCGCCGTGCTTTGCAGCATGTTCGACACCTGCGCGAACATCTGGATGGGCTGCTGGAAATTGCGCACGTACTGGATGAACGCCTGTATGTCGCCTACCGCGATGGTGCCCTTGAACGCCAGCATGCCACCGAATATCGCGACGCCCACATAGCCGAGGTTGCCGACGAAATTGATGACGGGCATCATGAGCCCCGAGAAAAACTGGCTCTTCCACGCCGAGCCGAACAGTATGTCGTTCGTGGCCGTGAACTCGTCCTTGACCGCCTGCTCGTGGTTGTAGAGCTTCACGATGTTCAGTCCGCTTATCGTTTCCTCGACCTGGCCGTTGACCTTACCGAGATATTTCTGCTGTCTGTTGAAATACTTCTGGCTAAACTTCATGATGAGCGCAATCAGTCCGAACGAAATGGGCAGCATGACGAAAGCTATGATGGTCATGAGCGGGCTGATGGAGAGCATCATGATAATGACTCCGACGAGCGTCGCCGTGCTCGATATGATCTGCGTGATGCTCTGGTTCAGCCCCTGCGTGAGCGTGTCCACATCGTTCGTTATGCGCGACAGCACATCGCCCGTGCTGTTCGACTCGAAATATTTCATCGGCATGCGGTGAATCTTCTCGCTGATACGCGCGCGCATTTCATAGCCGACCTTCTGCGTGACGCCCGACATTATCCATCCCATCGCGCCGCCGAATATGGCGCTGACGAAATAGAGCGCTATGAGCATCATCAGTATGCCCCATATCTTGTCGAAGTCGATAGCGCCGCCCGCCGTGTATTTCGCGACTATCCCGTTGAACATCTCGGTAATGGCGTTCGCGAGTATCTTCGGCCCGATGACGTTGAACACCGTGCTGACCACCGCGAAGGCCGCGACAATAAATATGCTGATTTTGAATTTGGCGAGGTAGCGAACCAGCGCCTTGGCCGTGCCCTTGAAATCCTTCGCCTTTTCGGTCGTGACTCCGGGAGGGCCGCCGCCGAACCCGCCGGGGCCTCGGTGCCGCCTTTGTCTAGTATGGCGAGTATGCCCTGCCGCCGCAGGTTTTGTGTTCGTATTCGTATCGCTCATGACGCAAGCTCCTCCTCGCTAAGTTGTGACGCCGCTATTTCCCTGTATACCTCGCAGTCCGTCAGCAGCTCCCTGTGTGTGCCGATGCCCGCGACGCGCCCTTCGTCCAGCACTATTATCTTGTCCGCGCGCAGTATGGTCGCGATGCGCTGTGCGACAATAATAATAGTGCGACCCGACAGTTCATGCGCAAGCGCGCGCCGCAGCTCGGTGTCCGTCCGGTAGTCGAGCGCGGAAAAGCTGTCGTCGAATATGAATATCTTCGGGTCTTTCGCAACGGCGCGCGCTATCGCGAGCCGCTGCTTCTGGCCGCCCGACACATTGTCGCCGCCCTGCGCTATCTCCGACGCGTAGCCGTCCTCCTTCTCCGCTATGAATCCTGACGCCTGCGCGATATCCGCAGCGCGCTCCACTTCGCCGTCAGACGCGTCAGGCCGCCCGTACCTGATGTTCGACGCGATATCGCCGCTGAACAGAAAGCCCTTCTGCGGCACCACGCCTATGATATCGCGCAGCTCGTGCAGGCCGACATCGCGGATGTCCACTCCGTCTATCGTAATGCGCCCGCCCGTCACGTCGAAAAGGCGCGGCAGCAGATTTACGAGCGTCGATTTGCCGCTGCCCGTGCTGCCGATGATAGCGGTAGTCTGCCCCGGCTCGGCGGTAAAGCCTATGCCCGAGAGCACATCCTCGTCTGCGTCGGGAAACCTGAACGACACCTCCTCGAACGCGACCCTGCCGCTCCATGCGTCCCTGTGCACCCGCTCTTTCTCTGATTTGTCATTTATGGATGGCTTTACCGCAAGCACCTCGGCCAGCCGCTCGGCCGCGACATTCGCGCGCGGCAGCATGATGGCCATCATGCTTATCATCATGAACGACATGACTATCATCATGGTGTAGTTGATGAACGCCATCATATCGCCGACCAGAATATTGCCCGCGTCGATTTCCTGGCCGCCGAA